>NZ_QXJA01000018.1:0-41679 GCF_022750605.1 Faecalibacterium sp. BCRC 81149
AGTTTGCACTGCGGCTTCAGGCAAAGGCTGGCTTGACCGGTTACGCGCAGGTGTACGGCAAGTACAATACGACTCCTTACGATAAACTGCAGATGGATCTGATGTACATCGCCCATCCCAGCTTGATCGAGGATCTGAAGATCATGCTGGCAACCGTCAAGATCTTGTTTATGCCGGAGAGCACGGAAGGTGTGGCAGAAGGTGCGACCACGGCGATGGAACAGGAGACGAAGTGATGCAGAATGATTTTGGTCTGATCAGTATCATTATGGCAGCGTACAATGCTGAAAAAACGATTGAACAAGCGATCAACTCAGTCTTGAGCCAGACGTACCCTGATTTCGAACTTCTGGTTGTGAACGACTGTTCGACAGATAAAACCGCAATGTTGGCTGAAGCAATCGTGAAAAAAGATGATCGGGTTCGGTTGATTTCGAATGAGAAGAACAGCGGCGTTTCTTACACCCGGAAACATGGGCTGGAAGAAGCTAGCGGTGAGTGGGTCGCTATTCTTGACAGCGATGATGCGTGGGCACCGGAGAAACTGGAAAAGCAGATCAATCTTCAAAAGAAAACAAATGCAGACCTGCTGTTTACCGGATCGGCTTTCATGGATGCGGATGGAAAACCAATCGACTGGTATCTAGCTGCTCCTGCAGAAGTTACCTACCGGCAGCTGTTGAAACAGAATGTCTTATCTAATTCTTCTGCGCTTGTCCGTAAGGAGCTATATGCAAAGTACTATGCGGTAGGCGATGGAATGCATGAAGACTTTGCGCTGTGGCTCAATATCCTGAAAGATGGACGAAAGGCCTATGGTGTAGATGAGCCGCTGCTCATTTATAGAATTGCAAAATCATCGAAGTCGGGCAACAAGTTCAAGGCTGCAAAGATGAATTGGAATACATATCGGTATATCGGATTGAATCCGATAGAGGCCGCTTATTATGAGGGCTGGTACATGATAAAAAATGTGATTAAGTACACGAACCTAAAAATATCCGGGAGGGGGGGTATGGAATGAGGTGATTTACATTGCTTCGTTTGATATTCTGATCGTCCCTGAGCAACTGCATGAAGAACAACTGGAGGCTGCATGATGGCTTCCAAGTATTCTGTATTGATGTCAGTTTATCACAAAGAGAAGCCAGAGTATTTGAAGCAAGCAATTGAGAGCATTCAAGCACAGGCACTCCTGACGGATGATTTTGTGCTGGTGTGCGATGGTCCATTGAATGATGCATTGGATGGAGTGATTTTTGCAAAGCAACAGGAGATGGGTACGGTACTGAATGTTGTTCGTCTCGCAAAGAACGGTGGACTTGGAAATGCACTCAATGAAGGCATCAAGTACTGTAAAAACGAGCTGATTGCTCGGATGGATAGCGATGATATTGCGTATCCGGATCGCTGTGAGAAACAGCTTTCCGTGTTTGACGAGCATCCGGAAGTGGGCATATGCTCCGGCATCGTAGAGGAGTTTACAACTGACCCCAATACTGTTGACGCAAAGCGAGTGCCGCCGGAGACGAATGTGGAAATCGTAGAGTTTGCAAAGAAGCGTAATCCGTTCAATCATCCCTGCGTAATGTACCGGAAGTCAGTGGTTAAAGCAGTCGGTTCGTATCAGGATTTCTATTTGCTGGAGGACTATTATCTTTGGCTGCGGATGCTGATGGCTGGATATCAAGGCTATAACATTCAGGAGCCGTTGTTGCATATGCGAGCCGGTTCAGAGATGTACAAGCGTCGGGCAGGCTGGAAGTATGCCGAAACGCAGATGAGGTTGTTCCGTTTTATGAGGGGCAGTGGATTCATTGGGAATGGTCAGTACATCAAAAGTTGTGTGATTCGCAGTGGATCAGCATTGGCTCCAAATTAGTTAAGGAAGTTTGTGTTTGAGAAAGTGCTGATGAACTATCGGCAGGTCACAGGATCTAGGTCAAATAAAAAGGGAAATGCGGCAAAAGAACGATGGAATACATACCGCAAGGCGTTGAATTTGAATCTGGCCACCAGTGCGTGGGCTTTTGTGAGATACGCAGTAAATGGCGTGATGAAGTACTATTTGTGAGCACTGCGTCGAATATGGCTGAGGAAATCAAATGAAGGTATTAATTATAAGTCAACCGGTTTTAAGCAAAACAAATAATATGGGAAAGACCTTGATGGGGTACTTTAGAGATTTTTCTCCAGACGATATATCTCAGCTATATTTGCACGAAGGTGTACCTGAAAATACAGATGTTTGTGAAAAATATTATTGCTTTTCAGATTCTGATGCAATGAAATCAATCCTGAATCATAAAATACAAGGAAAATCATTTACTAAGGAATCTGAGGTATTTAAAAAGAAAGATGCCGAAGAAGTAGCGGAAAAGGATGAAATTTATAAATTAGGAGCAGCGCATAAAGCGTGGATGCTCTTTGTACGAGATACGATCTGGAAACTGAGTTCGTGGAAGAACAGAGAACTTCTAAAATGGCTTGATCGGACTGGGGCGGATGTTATATTTTTTGCTCCTGGGGATGGGGCATTTATATATAGAATCGCTGATGAAATTGCGAGATATTTGAATAAGCCACTTATTATGGTTTGCATGGATGATTTCTTTATAAATAATCGCAATAAAAAAGAGATTCTTGGGGGAATAAGGCAAAAAAACTTTATGAGAGTCGTCAACAAGACAGCGAAAGATTGCGATATGATTTTTACAATTTGTGATGAGATGAATGATGCGTATGGCAAGCTTTTTGAAAAAAAATGTTTGACATTACATACTGTTGCAGAAAGGAAAAATGTGCAATTAGCTCAAACTGCAAGGCATGTTTCATATATAGGAAATTTGAAGTGTGGCCGGTACAAGACGTTAATTGATATAGGAAAAGCGCTTTCAGAGCTGCGAGATGAAAATGTCCCAAATGTTATTGATGTATACTCTGGAACAAGAGAATTTGACTGTATTGAACCGCTAAAAAAAGCACCAGGAATTAATTTTTGTGGAGAAATTTCGGCAGAAAGTGTATTGGAAGTTATGGCTAACAGTATGGCTGTTATTCATACAGAATCTTTTGAGCAGGAAATGATGGAGTTGGTTCGCTTCTCAGTCTCTACAAAAATCGCCGAGTCACTAATGTATGGCCCGTGCCTGATCGCTTATGGTCCAGAGGGAATCGCATCAATCGATTATCTGAAAGAAAATAATGCCGCATATGTGATTTCAAGGCCGGAAGATCTGGAAAAAGGTCTCGAGGAGATTCTGACAAATAAGGAATTACGGGAGCAGATTGTAAGAAATGCCAGAGCATTGGCGTTGAAAAATCATAACGCAGATGTAAACCCTCGAAAGGTTCGCAAATGGCTGCAAGAAGTAGTGGATAAGTCACAAAATGAAAATTCTACAAATTAATTGCGTATACGACTATGGAAGCACTGGAAAAATTACGAGAGATATCCATAAAAACATGCAGAAAAATGGATTTGACAGTGTTGTTTTATATGGACGTCGTCAGAAAGTACAGGAAGCAGGGGTTTATAAAACCTGTACAGAGTTCGAGGCGAAGGCATGGAATGTTCTGTCCCGGCTGACAGGTCATCCGTATGCTGTGACACCATTTGGAACACTGACACTGCTGCACCGATTGGAGCGGGAAAAACCGGATGTGGTGCATCTGCAGTGCATCAATGGTTACTTTGTGGATATCTATCGACTTTTAAATTATCTGAAAAAGAATCATATTCCAACCGTTTTAACGCTTCATGCTGAGTTTATGTATACCGGAAATTGCGGACATGCATTTGAATGCAATGAATGGAAGACTGGTTGTCATAATTGCCCAAATCAAAAAGAAGCAATCAATTCCACCAGAAAAGGAGCAGCTGCGTGGAACTGGAAGAAGATGAAAGAAGCATTTGAAGGGTTTGATGATCTGATCCTTTGTCCGGTTTCGAATTGGGTGGGAGAGCGAGCGACACAGTCGCCGGTACTGAAGCAGTATCCAATCCGCACCGTATTAAATGGAATTGACACAGATATATTTCATTATCGAGAAAAAGAAGCGCTGGTTCTTCGAGAGAAACTAAATGTTGGCGACCGCAAGATGATCCTTCATGTAACGGCAAGCTATACCGACCCTGTAAAAGGCGGAAAGTTTATCACGGAATTGTCCCAACGGTTGGATTCCGAAAAGTACGTGGTTGTAGTTGTGGACGGATTGAATAACCCTCCCCCAAAAGACTTTTGTGGTATCTACTATGGTCGTGCAAATGGACAGGAGGAGCTTGCGGCGTTCTATTCTGCAGCTGATGTGATGGTATTGACAAGCTATCGTGAATGCCTTCCGACCACATGTCTGGAGTCACTTTGCTGTGGTACAGAAATTGTCAGTTTCTATTTTCATGGAGATGAAGGCGAAGGAAGCTTCCCAGAAAAATACGTGCATTTTATTCCACACGGTGATATGGAACAGCTTACTGACACTGTGAAAAATGTATCTGATCATCCTGAAGAAAAGAAAATTTGTTGTGAAGCTGGTCAAAAAATATTTTCTCAAAAAGTAATGGTGGAAAATTATGAGAAAATATACAAAAAGATTTTGGAGCAGAGTACGGATTAAAATATGATTCCTTATTATGGATTGATTTTATGGACAGGAATCCTTTATGGCGGGATAAAACACGTCCGACTGAAAGATAAAAAGAAGACTTTTGTCTGTCTGGCTTTTTTGTCAACCGTGTTACTGCAGAGTCTCCGTGCGGAATATGTCGGTGGAGATATGGTACAGTATCTTCGGGGATATACAGCCAGTGCCCGGGGCGGATGGCTCGATCCCGTTTTTAACTTTGAGCTGATTTTTCGTATCCTGATTCATACACTGGCTGTATTTCATGTGCCAAGGCAGGGGTTTATTGCTATCATGTCTGTGCTATGTCAGGCCCCAGTTTTCTACTTCTTTTACAAAAGAGCAAAAAATCCGTGCTTGAGCATCTTGATCTATTTTACATTCGGCTTGTTTACGTTTTCCTTCTCAGGAATCCGGCAGATGATTGCAATAGGTCTGTTTTTGCTGGCTGTACTCCAAGCGGAGGATGAGCAGTGGCTCAAATTTACAGCATTGATTCTTTTGGCAGCAATGTTCCATAAGTCTGCGCTGATTGGGATAGTTGTATGGCCGCTTTCAAAAATCAAAGTCAAAAATCATATCGTTCATTTTTTGATGCTTGGAGCATTTATAGTTGAGATTTTCATGGCACCGGCCATTATACAAGTCGCTGCGACACTGTTTGGCAGCTATAATACGATCCAGTTTACAGGAGCATACGCCTGTTTCTTATTGTATGCTCTGATCTGGTTTATGAGCTCCCTTCTTATTCGATGTGATGCCCCGTGGAACCTGTATATAAATTGTATGTATCTAGCTGCGGCAATCCAATGCTTGGGCCTTTATCATATGAATATTGGCCGGGTGGGGTATTACTTTGCTTTCTTTGAATGCCTTTTGATTCCTGAAATGATTGAAAAAACAACCCGATCGAGAGAATTGAAACTTATGCTTTACGTTGGATGTGTGGCGTTCTGCCTGCTGTACTTCTACAAGAATACAGGCTGGGGATATCTGGGAGTCAGTCCGTATGTTCCGTTCTGGAAATGAAAGCAGAAGAAAGGGATAAGACAGTGAAAATTACATTTATATCAAATTTCCTTGGCCCGCATCAGCTTCCATTCTGTAAGGCAATGGTGAATCGTTTGGGCGAGGATTTCAAATTTGTTGCCACTGAGCCGATGACGGAGGAACGCATCAAATTAGGCTGGAGTCTGGATAAAGATACATACCCATTTGAGATAAAAGCAAATGAAAGCAATGAGCTGCAGAAAAAAGCTGAACAACTGGCTATTGAAAGCGATGTTGTGATCATTGGAAGTGCGCCGGATTCCTATATTATCCCACGTCTGAAAAGGAATAAACTGACTTTCAAATACAGTGAGCGCCCATTGAAGAAGGGCATCCATTGGAACAACCTTGCGCATATCATTTGCGGGATGTGGCTTCATCACGGACGATTCCAGTCCAAACCGCTTTATATGCTGGCAGCAAGTGCCTATACTGCAGACGATTATGCTCGTTTTGGCTGTTATCGTGGAAAATGCTACAAATGGGGATATTTTCCGGAGGCAAAAAAATATGATCCGGATGAGCTGATGAAAGGAAAACTGTCGGCTGCATCAGATGGTCTGAAGCGCCCGTGCGTTTCCATCCTGTGGGCGGGAAGATTGATCGGATGGAAACACCCGGATGCTTCCATTCGGCTGGCGGAGTCTCTCAAGGAAAAAGGTTATTCTTTCAAAATGACCCTTATTGGTACGGGTGAAATGGAAGAACAGCTCCATAACATGATTAGAGATAAGAGCCTGGAAGACTGCGTGGAAATGCCTGGCGCTATGAAGGCGAGTGAAGTCCGTTCCTATATGGAAAAAGCCGATATTTACCTCTTCACCAGTGATTTCAATGAAGGCTGGGGCGCGGTTCTGAATGAATCTATGAACAGCGGCTGCGCAGTTGTGGCAAGCCATGCGATTGGATCGGTTCCGTTTTTGATCAAGGACGAAGAGAATGGTCTGATCTATGAAAACGGAAACCAAAAGCAGCTTGAACAACAGGTTTGTAGATTGATGGATGATGCCGAGTATCGCATGAAGCTTGGATTGAATGCTTACCATACAATAGCAGATTTGTGGAATGCAGATGTGGCGGCAGAAAGACTGATTGATTTGTGCGAAAATATAATATTTGCCAAGAAAACTAAAAGTCCATATGAAAATGGAATCTGCAGCGAAGCGAAGGTGATGGAAAATGATTGGTTCGGTAAATGATTCGCTTGTAAGCATTATTGTGCCGATTTATAATGCGGAAAAATATTTGGATAGTTGTATTCAGTCTGTGCTGAGACAAACATATACAAACTGGGAATTGATTTTGATTGATGATGGGAGCACAGATAAATCAGGGCGAATAGCGGAAGAATATGGATTTGCTGATGAACGGATAACAGTTTTTCATCAGAAAAATTTGGGGGTTTCATTGGCTCGAAATCAAGGAATTGATGAAGCAACTGGAAATTATGTTGTATTTCTCGATGCGGATGATGAGCTTATTGAAGACTGCTTGGCAAAGACGGTAAACATTGCAGAAGAGACGAATGCGGATGTTGTTGCTGGAAGAAGTTGTGAGAATCAGGAACTTTTTCAAGACAGAATAATTTGGACTGGTGCAGAAGCTCTTGAAAATTCTCTAAAAGATCACTTGTTTACGTATTCCGCATGTGCAAAATTGATTCGGAGAGAATTTATTGGAAAAACTCGGTTTACTCCAGATATAAGAATAAATGAAGATAGTTATTTTGTATTTCAACTTCTCTGTAAACAAAATGTTTTTGTTTTGACAAACGATGTGATTTATTTTTATCGGGCGAATTCGGAAAGTTCATCTAGGACGGTTTTTTCTGAAAAATATTTTGATATTTTGAAAGTGTCTGATTTGAAGTACAAGAAAATTGAAGAACAATTTCCCCAAATGCATGACCTTGCTAAGAATATGCTGCTGAAGGCAAGAATGAATGTGCTTAGGATTTTGGCTGTTCGTACAAGAGACGAATACCGAGATGTAGAAAAAAAACTCTTGGAATATATTCTTGATAATAAAGAAGATTATATTCCATCGAGTAAGGAGTGCAATCAATGGATGTTTATTTTGTCACATCATCTTTTCTATGTGTATAAGTTTGCACATTACATCGTGAAATGATTGCTTAGAGATAAAATTAATGAAAAAAATAAAAAATATTTTTAAAAATAAAGTGACGAGAAATGCTAGCTGGATGATTATTGGTCGGATTTACCAGATGAGTCTGTCCTTTGTTGTCAGCATGCTTACTGCACGCTATCTTGGACCATCAAATTATGGCTTGATTAATTATGCATCATCGTTCACATCTTTTTTTTCGACATTTTGTGTACTTGGAATCAATTCGGTAATTGTTAAAAATTTCATTGATCATCCAAATGAAGAGGGAAAAACGACAGGATCAGCTATTGGCGTTCGGATGATATCAAGTATCTGTTCAGTTGTTCTTATTATGGTTGCAACACTTTTTCTGGATCGAGGAGAAAGGACAACACATTTAGTAGAATTGTTGCTGGGGTTGGGAGCAATTCCACAGGTTTTTGATACCTTGAACTACTGGTTCCAAGCAAAACTTGAATCAAAATATGCTGCGATAGCATCCGCAATTGGATACACGGTGATGATGGGTTATAAAATCTCATTGCTTGTGTTTCAAAAGAATGTGGTGTGGTTTGCAGCAGCGTCTTCAATCGAATATCTAGTGGTTGCAGTATGCCTTTATTACAATTATAGAAGGCATGGAGGACCATCTCTTTCGTTTTCGTGGAGAAAAGTAAAAGAATTGTTGAATAGTAGCCATCATTTTATTTTGGTTTCACTGATGGTATCGATTTATGGAAGTACCGACAAACTGATGCTAAAGCAAATGATGGATGAGACAGAAGTTGGATTTTATTCAACAGCGGTTACTGTATGTGGTCTATGGTGTTTTATTCTGGCAGCAATCAATGACTCAATGTATCCGGTGATATTGGAGGCATTTGAATCGGATATAAAGCTTTTTGAACGAAAGTGCAGGCAATTATATGCGATTGTGTTTTATACTTCTGCTGGAGTTTCAATATTGTATACAATGTTTGCAAAATACATCATTTTGATATTGTATGGAGAAGCGTATCTGCCAGCAATTACCCCTATGAGAATTGTTACATGGTACATTGCATTTTCTTATTTGGGAGATGCGAGAAATGTTTGGGTTATAAGTTATGACTGTCAAAAATATCTGAAATATCTATATATCGGGTCGGCAATAACAAATGTTGTAATGAACTATTTTCTGATTCCATTGTTTGGAGCTTCTGGTGCTGCGTTCGCATCAGTAGTAACACAAATTTCAATAATCATGATTTTTCCACTGTTTATTCGCAAAATGCGACCAAATGTGAAACTTATGCTTGATGCAATTTGCTTGAAAGATGTGTTTTGACTGCACATAGGAGGAAATAAAAATGTCTGCATTTAATAACGCAACCCTTATGATCACTGGTGGTACCGGTTCTTTCGGCTCCACCGTGCTGAAGCACTTTCTGGATTCTGATCTCAAGGAAATCCGCATCTTCTCCCGCGATGAGAAGAAGCAGGACGATATGCGCCATGAGCTTCAGGCAAAACACCCGGAAGCAGCCAAGAAGGTCAAGTTCTACATCGGTGATGTCCGCAACCCGCAGTCCATCAAGGACGCTATGCCCGGTGTTGACTACATCTTCCATGCTGCTGCTTTGAAGCAGGTTCCGTCCTGTGAGTTTTTTCCGATGCAGGCTGTTCAGACCAATATCATCGGCACAGACAATGTTCTGCATGCTGCTATCGATGCCGGTGTCAAGCGTGTTGTCTGTCTGTCTACGGATAAGGCGGCTTATCCTATCAATGCCATGGGTATCTCCAAGGCTATGATGGAGCATGTTATCTTTGCAAATGCCCGTGTGGCGGCTGAGCGTGGCGGTACGACCATCTGCTGCACTCGTTATGGTAACGTTATGTGCTCTCGCGGCAGTGTCATCCCACTGTTTATCGACCAGATCAAGGCGGGCAATCCCATCACCATCACGGATCCGAATATGACCCGTTTCCTGATGAATCTGGACGAGGCTGTAGATCTGGTCATGTTCGCCTTCCAGCACGGAAATCCCGGTGACCTGTTCATCCAAAAGTCTGATGCTTCCACTATTGGTGATCTGGCAAAGGCTGTTCAGCAGCTGTTTGGTGACACTGGCACGAACATCATTGGTACCCGTCATGGTGAGAAGCTGTTCGAGACCCTGATGACCCGCGAGGAGCGTCTGCGCAGTGAGGACATGGGGCACTACTTCCGTGTCGCCGCTGACAATCGTGACCTGAACTACGATAAGTTCGTGGTCAAGGGCGAGGTCCACACCATGGCCGATGAGTCTTACACCAGCCACAACACCACCCGGCTGGATGTGGAAGGTACCGTTAAGAAAATTATGACCACTGAGTATGTGCAGAATGCATTGAAAGAAGATAAGTAAAATTAGTCTGTAAAGAGGAACAACTGGCATGAATTTGATTTGCATTCCGTTTGCCTATGAAGAAAATATGAATTCAGGGGTCAATGTCTCTATAAAGGGAAAAGGCAAAATCGAAATATATTTAAAGAATGCTTGTGTGGCATTGATTTCGGCTAAATATTACAATCCGGATTCGGATGTTGCGCTAGTTACAAACTTTGGCAGATGGAATATTCCTGAAGAATTTCTGTCTATTTTTGATAAATGGGAGATTAAAGTGATGGAAATCCCATTTGACCAGTTTAGATTTCAAGGTAGTTATACATGGGCGCTTGCATTTTATAAGCTTTGCGTCCTAAAAAAGCTCTCTTGTATGAAGTATGAGTCAATTTGCTACATGGACACCGATGTCTACATTCAGGGAAGTTTTGATGCTATTTGGACAGAATGCAGGCAGAATATCATGCTATATGATATCAATCATGGCCTGAACACACGGGATTATGTTCTGCTGTGTGATGAGATTGAGAGTTACTGCGGACAAAGGAAACTGATTACACATTATGGCGGAGAATTTTTTGCAGCATCTGCAGAGAATGCAAAAGCTTTTGTTGACACATGCGAGCAGGTCTATTATGAAATGCTCCAGAAAAATTTTATAACAACGAAAGGTGATGAGTTTATTTTATCTCTTGCAGCGAATGAGATGAGGGAAAGCATTAAGAATGCAGGAGCGTATATTATCGTTTTTGGACTGGTGCAGGATTCAGGCTGATTTCAACTTGTTATGAATATAATCGAATCACAATTCTACATCTTCCGGCAGAAAAAGAACAAGGAATGCTGAAAATATATGATAAATACATAAAAATCGGAAAGATTCCAGTCGATGAAAAAGTTTGGAAAACTTTTCGACTTAATAGAATTCCATTTCTCGATAAGATAAAAAAGATGCTTAGAAACACTATTATGAAGAAATAATTTCACATGAAAAAGAAACTGTTGATCGTCGGTGCTGGTGGTTTTGGACGCATGGTGGCCGAGCAGGCAATGCTCCAGTATGACTGCGCTTTTGTGGACGATGGACAACCTGTTGGGACTGGGGTTTGTGGTACTCCTGTTGTTGGTGAGATTGCGAATTTGCCTGAGTTGCGCAAGAGTTATGGTTTGCTCGTGGTTGGCATTGGTAATAACAACTTCCGGGTGCAGGTATATGAGAAAGCTGCGGCAATGGGCTATACTTTCCCGAATATCATTGCACCCAGTGCCTACGTTAGCCCCTACGCCAAACTTGGTAATGGGTGTGTCATTTTGCAGAATGCCTGTGTTCAGAATGGTGCAGTCGTGGGCAATGGCGTGTTGCTGAATGCGGGTACAGAAATCCATTGTGATGCAATCGTGGAAGATTATGCGCTCATTTATGCAAATAGCGTCGTTCGCACTGGTGCAAAAGTTGGCAAGTATGCTCGTATCGGTAGCAATGTGACGGTTTGCAATTCTGCAGTCGTGCCAGATGGAGCAGATGTTCCGGATTGCACAGCGGTACGCCCGGAGGTGAGAAAATGAACATTCTGGTGACAGGTGCCAAGGGCATGGTGGGAACCGCCCTTGTGAACAACCTGAAAAATATCCGAGACGGAAAAAACAAGACCCGCAAAGAACTGCATATTGATGAAATCTATGAATACGACCTGAATTCGACCCCGGCAGAACTGGACGAATACTGCCAGAAGGCAGACTTTGTGTTCAATCTGGCAGGGGTGAATCGCCCGGAAAACCCGGAAGATTTCATGAAGGGCAACTTTGGCTTTGCCTTTGACCTGTTGAACTGCCTGAAAAAGCACAACAATAAGGCCACCATCATGCTGTCTTCGTCCATTCAGGCAACTTTGGCCGGACGCTTTGGCAACAGCGAGTATGGCCGCAGCAAGAAGGCGGGTGAAGAGCTGTTCTTCGATTATGCCCAAGAAACTGGTGCAAAAGTGGCGGTCTATCGTTTTCCGAATCTAATGGGACACAGCCGCCCCAAGTACAACAGTGCCGTCAGTACCTTCTGCTGGGCGGTTGCCAATGACGAACCCTTCACTGTCAACGACCGTAGCACCGAGCTGGAGCTGCTGTACATCGATGACTTGGTAGAAGGGATGTTTGACCTGCTGGAAGGCAAGGAGCAGCACTGCGAATTTGATGGTGTGGAAACGGTTCTCAAAGCGGATGGCCGTTACTGCTGCGTCCCCGTGACACATAAGGTCACACTGGGCGAAATTGTGGATCTGCTACAGGAATTCAAGGCGCAGCCAACGACTCTGATGATGCCCAAGATGCCAGATGGCTCCTTTGCCAAGAAGCTGTACTCCCTGTATCTGACCTACCTGCCGACTGACAAGTTCAAGTATGCTTTGAAGATGAACGTGGACAGCCGTGGTTCCTTCACTGAACTGGTGCATACCGCCGACTGCGGACAGGTGAGCATCAACATCAGCCGCCCGGGCATTACCAAGGGGCAGCACTGGCATAACTCCAAGTGGGAGCTATTCATTGTGGTGGCTGGGCATGGTCTGATCCAGGAACGGAACATCAATACTGGCGAAACGGTGGAGTTTGAGGTTTCTGGGGACAAGATCGAGGCTGTCCACATGATTCCCGGCTGGACGCACAATATCATTAACCTGTCTGAGACGGAAAATCTGGTCACGGTCATGACCTGTAACGAGATCTTTGACCCGAAGCACCCGGACACCTTCTTTGAGCCGGTGTGAGAGGAGAAAAATAATGGCTGACTATAGCAATGTTTCTTTTAAGAATAATGGCAAGCTGAAACTGCTCATCATTGTTGGTACCCGCCCTGAAATCATCCGCCTGGCAGCGGTCATCAACAAGACTCGGAAATACTTTGATGTAATTCTGGCCCATACTGGTCAGAACTACGACTATAACCTGAACGGCGTGTTCTTCCACGATTTACAGCTGGCAGATCCGGAAGTATATATGAATGCCGTGGGTGCAGACCTGGGTGAGACGATGGGCAATATCATCTCCGAAAGCTATAAGCTGATGGTTGCTATCCAGCCAGACGCCGTACTGGTGCTGGGCGATACCAACAGCTGCCTGTCTGTCATCGGTGCAAAGCGGCTGCATATTCCCATCTTCCACATGGAAGCCGGTAACCGTTGTAAAGATGAGTGCCTGCCTGAAGAGACCAACCGCCGCATCGTCGATATCATTTCCGACGTGAACATGGCCTATTCTGAGCATGCCCGCCGCTATCTGGCTGATACTGGTTTGCCCAAAGAGCGTACCTATGTGACGGGTTCACCCATGGCTGAAGTGCTGCATCAGAATCTGGCCAAGATCGAGGCATCCGATATCCACGCCCGTCTGGGACTGGAAAAGGGTAAATATATTCTGCTTTCTGCCCATCGTGAGGAGAATATTGACACCGAGAAAAACTTTAATTCGCTGTTCACTGCAATCAATAAAATGGCAGAAAAGTACGATATGCCGATTCTGTACTCCTGCCATCCCCGCAGCCGAAAGCGTCTGGAACAGAGTGGTTTCCAGCTGGACAAGCGTGTGATCCAGCATGAGCCTTTGGGCTTCCATGACTACAACTGCCTGCAGATGAATGCCTTCTGTGTGGTATCCGATAGTGGAACGTTGCCGGAGGAGAGTAGCTTCTTCACCAGCGTAGGGCACCCGTTCCCGGCGGTGTGTATTCGTACCAGTACTGAGCGCCCGGAAGCACTGGATAAGGGGGATTTCATCCTTGCCGGTATTGACGGTGACCATCTGCTGCAGGCTGTGGATGTGGCGGTCGAGATGAACCGGAATCGTGATTTGGGCATTCCTGTACCGGACTATGTGGATGAGAACGTGTCTGATAAAGTCGTGAAAATCATCCAGAGCTATACTGGCGTGGTCAATAAAATGGTGTGGAGAAAATATTAATAGAGGCTGATTTGATGTACGCAAGCCATGATCTAGGGTGAAGAAGTAAGAAAAGTTTTATATCAAGCAATAATCCCCACCCCTCCCCACACCTGCCGCCAAACTCACTCCGGCGAAATTTTGATGAGTGCAGCATCCTGAAATATGGTAGGGGAACCACCCGAGATCATTCTTCCTGTTGCAGCAAACCGTGCAGTTTCCATCTATCCGAAATTATGGATCCTGAACTCTCGTTTATCATGGCTAATGAAAAAGGTGCCATTTATAGTTCCGCAAAAAAGTGCGACAAAATGCGACAACTTGAAAATGCATGAGGAGCTGCTACAGGGCGGAGTAACGCAAAAAATGCCGTAAAATCGTGTGTTTCGCAACAGTTCGGAGCACAAAAGTCCATCAAAGTAAGCTTTTTAATCAGAGGGCCAGGGATTCGAGTTCCCTCAGACAATCAGGCCCCGGGTGGTGGCTTTGAACGACAACACGGTTTGCGGAGCAAAGTGATAGACCATCTGACAGAGATTTTCAAGCATTGAAAATCATGGTGATAAAGTGGATTTTTGTTACAAATCAATAAAAATGTTGAGGAAAAAATCCTTCTGTGGTAAAATAATTGGAAAGATGCTGCGAAATTGCGGAGGGAGGAGCTGTGCAACATGCACCGGCTCCATAAACGCCTTGCGGGCGCAGCCAACAGTTCCATAGAAATCATCATTGCTTGGAGTTTTGCAGATGCGTAAGAGACTGTTTGTTAGAAACTGGATCCGAAGGCTTCTAAGGTATCTTTGTATTCCGGTTGGGTTCTTCCTGGTCGTGTTTCCTCTATATAGCCTGATGATCCGCCAGACGATCCAGGCGCAGTCCTCCAGCGCGATGGAAATGCTGGCAATCGGCACCACCCAGTTTGAACGCTGCCTGAGCAATATCCGCAGCACGACGAACAAATTGTTTAGCGAAACGGAGTATACTCTGCTTGCCAGCAGTTATGACAACAGTATTCTGGGAGATTATCAGACACTGACGAGAGCCAGCAAATCGTTACAGGATAAGACCTACGATTCCTCTGTGATCACATACAGCTATATTACATTTGAGCGGAATGGCATCATATTGGATGACCGGAGCGCGTATGAAAGCCATAGCAATTTTTACCCGGGAGCACTTGAGTATGAGGATGTGTCTCAGAAGGAATGGGATGCACAGAATCAGATCGATGTAACGACGATAAAGCCCGCCCATGTTGTCAAACTGATGCATTCCAGCTATGGCAATTCATATATCACGGTATATCAGCCCTATGTGAACACGGCGGGCCGCCTTTGCGGCGCAATGACGGTGCTGATCAAGGAAAAAGATGTCGTTTCAATGTTCCTTTCGCAGCAGCAATGGCGCAAGGAAGGGCTTTTCTGCCTGATCTCCGATGACGGAACGATCCTGGCGGGAAATAACTATGACGGAACGACACTTTCCCTGGCGAGTGATGATACGGGTTGGGAGACCTATCAGGGGCAGCGCTATCTGATGGCAACGCGATATGTGGCATCTCTGAATGCAACGGCGGTCATTGGAATGCCGCCGTCGCTCTATGAATCGGGCCTGTTGGCAGTACAGCGTGCAATTTGTCTGTATCTGATCGTGGGCGTTCTGGGCTGTGTATTGATCAGCGTCTGCATGACACTGGAGGATATGAACAGCCTGCGTCCGATGCTGGACACGCTGGACGAATCGGATCTGGCATCACGGAAAGTGCTGAATGAGATCTTTCTCCGAAATGTGAACAGTCAGCATAAACTGGCACAGGAACTGGAGCATTCACGCAGCGAGCTGGAACATGGCAAAATGGAAATTTTGCTGCGTACAGGGTCTGTAAGTCAGGAAACCCTTCAGCAGCTGACGGATGCGGTGCAGCTGAAAGCCTATAACTTCCTGCTGCTGATCCCATCTCTTCAGGAAAACGCCGAGTGCTCACTGAAAGAAGAGCTGCGTACCGTGGTGGTGTCAGAGCAGATCCGTCAAATTTACGGGCAGAGATTTTATGTACAGGCAACGGCAGATGACCTGATCCTGGTGATCCTGACGCAGGCAACGGATGAAGCAGAGGAACTGCGGGAGATGTGTTTCCGCACAGAGCAGCTGTATGATGCGCTGCATCTGACAACCCCCCTGATATTGAGCGATCCTTTTGAGAAAATGGAGCAGCTGTCAGATATTTACTGGAAGGCCCGCAATGTGGCGGCCTATGCGGATCCAACACAGAAGATCTGCTATTTGGGGAACAGCAGTGCGCAGCGCGGTACCACGGTCAATGCAACCAATGCAGCGCGGCTTCGGGAGTATCTGCTTTCCGGATGCACGGAAGAAGCGGTTTCGCTTCTGAGTGAACTGTTCTCGGTGGATAATCTGGACCCGGAAAACTTCAAGCAGGATTTTTACACGGCAGGCGGCATTCTGCTGAACACGGCAGAAAGGGTACGCTGTCCGGATATCGCCTATCTGTGCAGTTATGACTCAAAACTGACTGCCCGCCAGATGCTGAGCCGGCTGCAGGACTGCTGTGTGGAGATCTGCAACCATGTGCAATTCCTGAAGCATAGCCACAATGATGCGCTTCAAAAGAATATTCTGGACTGGCTGGCACAGAATTTCCAGAATCCGGAGATCAATGCGGCGATGACGGCAGAGCAGTTCAAGATCTCGAAAAAGTATCTTTCGCAATTCCTGAAGGAGCAAACTGGAAAGAGCTATACAGAGTATGTGGAAGAATTGCGTCTGGATCATGCGATGCAGCTGCTGAGAACGACAGATCTGAATATTACGGATATTGCAGAACAGTGCGGCTTCTCCACGGCGAATACATTCTATAAGGCATTCCGGCGGAAGTATCAGCTCTCGCCTTCTGCAGTTCGCAAGGGAGACAACTGATCTCAGCGCAGAAAAAAAACGAACGATGTCCTCCGATCCGGACGGACATCGTTCGTTTCTTTTTACAGGTGGGTTCAGGGATGGATGCTTATGGTCACGGTGCAGGGAGCATCCAATGCAAAGGTCAGCTCAAGCAGCCCATCGTGGCGTGTGGTCACGGTGCAGGGCACAGAGGCTGTAACAACTTTGGGACCCGGCTGCAGAACAGCCAGAACAGTGCTGCGGCCCGCCGCGGTAAAATCCAGCGTGGCATTTAAGGCGCTGTTGTCCGGTGCCCAATCCGTATGCCGGACAAAGGCATCAAAACCGGTCGTGAGGGTGCCGGGGCGGTAGTAAGCGGAAAACCACTGTACAATGGGAGAAGAAAGCCCGCTGAACTGATGCCAGCCGGCACCACGGCGGCTTTCGATCATAAAGTGTTCAAAACAACAGTAGCTTTCGGCACACTCGTTCTGCCACAGGGTAAGAGCGGTGTCGGCAATGCGGTAAGCAAAATCGGCAAGGCCCGCATCCAGTGCAGATTTGAAGAACATCCACTGGTAAGGCATCCATACAGCGCCGTTCCAGTAGCCGTCACGCCGATAGTACGGCGCACTCTGATCTACGGTAGAAAGGCCGCAGGCACACCACAGGTGTTCCGGGCTTTGCAGCTTCTGCCACAGAAGCTCCTTCTGCGGTTCTGTACAGGCACCTGCAAACAGCGGCGAAGCGCCATCCAGGCCCATATCGTAGTTCAGGCCCTGCTCGGTGCGCAGAATATCCGCAGCATCACCGGAAGGATCGTGCAGGAGGTACCCGAAGTAACCGCTTTCTTCGTCCCATGCAGTCTGCAGGGAGCGCCCCAAGCGAAGCGCATCGGCATCAAAAGCATCTGCGTCGGTTGTCTCGCCCAGCAGGCGGGCGGTGTAAGCCAGGATCTTGGCACAGCGTATCGCATGGGCAGTTGTGACCACGGGCGCGCAGCTGGCCTGCAAACGGCGGCGATGGGCCTCCTGCTGTGGGGGATAATCGTCCCATCCACCGGAATTATAGAAATAATCCCAGGGACGCAGCAGGCCGCTGTGCAGGTTGGCGGTAGTGGAGCCGCCTTCCTGCCCGGTGAAGAAGCGGTAGTACAGCTTCAGGCGTGGATAGCAGTAGGCGGCAAGTTCTCTGCTGCTGGTGCGATTCAACAGCTCGGCGTACAGATAAAACTGCGTTGGCACCATGGAGCCATGGTGTAAGAAAGCAGCATCCACAGAATCCGGGGGCATCAGGTAGGTGTTCAGGCAGTCAAAGGCATTGCGCAGGCTGGTCTGAGCCAGACCCATTCCAATGAATCCGGAATCCCATGTGTAGACACAGTCCCACCAGCGTCCGGGAGTGTAGTGACGGATATACTGTCCCCGCGTGTACACCGGATACACAACGTTGGTGCAGAGAACTGCGTTCATCAACTGTTGGCCCAAGGCAAGCGATTCGGCAGCCGGTAAAGCGGGCGGTGCTGCAAGGGAGGCGGAAGCCTGCTGCCATAAATGATCCCAATCGCTGCGCTGCGTCAGCAGCTCATGGCAGCGCAGCGCGGCGGCAGAAGCATCCGGAGCAGCACAGACCGCTCCATAGATCACCTTTGTCTGTCCTGCCTCCAAGGGGATCGGCCCCATAAAGAGATTGACGTAATGCCCTTTTCCGTTGCCGCGCAGCGTGGCGTTTACATGGTCGTGTACGGTGTCACGCAGAAAGATATCCAGTTCATCGTTTTCGATCGTGCGAATATGGGTGGTGATATCATCCCACAGGATCCCGTAGCACTCCTGAATGTGGGGATACTGCAGAGTCAGATAGTTCTCATCAGCGGCGGGTTCGGCCTGAGGCCGGGAGCCATCTCCACGCAGTGTAACGGTAAAGTTACCTGCGTCCGCCTGCTCGCACAGAGCGAGACAATCCAGCTTCGCCCCTCCAACACCGGCAGCGGTCAGGGTCAGAGTGAATTTCCCGGCGGGAATGGAAGCATTCAGCGGCAGGATGGCAATGGAAGGCTTCTGACAGGGTGGCAGCTGTAACGTATCCTGACCATTGACATCGTACTCGGAACTTTCATCTGCCGGATTCCAATACCGTACACAGAGACAGGGGGTATGCAGGGGCGCGGTAAGGGAAAGCGTAAAGGTAACGGTGTCCCCTTTTCCGCTGGGCATGACCTGACCAAAAGGTCCTTTGCCTTCGGAACAGCCGAACCCCGTGCCAATGCCGTATCCCTGACCAAAGCCGGGAACGGCTTCTTCGCCCCGGCGCAGACCATCCCAGGTCAGACATTCATTGGGACGGTGGATGGAAAAATCCAGGGTGTCATAATCCTTTGCCCAGACAAAGGCCGCGTTTTCCGGCAGGGACACCTCACAGCCCGGCAGGGAGAAGCCGCGGTAGGAAGGAACGGGATCCCAGGCGGATGCCATATAATGAAGCACCAGATTCTGCGGAGCATCTGTATTGTTGTGGAGCTCGGCACGGATCAGCCGGGCATCCTCCCCCAAGGGGGCAAAAGAGATGTCTGCATACAGCTGATCCTTCCACAGGAGCTCGTGGCGGAACGTGTAGCAGCTCAGATCCGGAGCCGCAGCCCAGGGGTGAAAGCCGCTTTCAAACCGAACATTGGGCACATCGACCCGGCGGCGATACATTCCCGGAAAAACAGACAGGTCAAACCGAACGCCGTCGTTGGCCGCAGGAATATGGGAAATGCCGCTGTAACGTTTGGTGTAGGGGCCCCACGCAGGCAAGGAAAGGTCATGTGATTGCATGGTGTGATATCCTCCCATCAGCCCTTGACTGCGCCAATGGTAACACCGGCAACAAAGTACTTCTGCAGGAACGGATACAGGCACATGATCGGCAGGGTGGAAACCACCATGGTGGCATATTTCAGACCGTCGCCGATGACCTCGACATCACCGGTGGAACCGGCCATGTTGCCGATGTCGCTCTGGATCAGGACCTCACGCAGGATCATCTGCAAAGGATACAGAGAACGATCCCGAATGTACAGCAATGCCGGGAACCAGCTGTTCCACTGCGCAACGCCGTAGAACAGCGCCATAACGGCGAACACTGCACCGGAGAGCGGAAGAACAATGCGGAAGAAGGTCGTGATATCGTTACAGCCGTCCAGGGCTGCGGCCTCGATCAGCTCATTCGGGATGGTGTTTTCAAAGAACGTGCGCATGATGATCATGTTATAGGTACTGATGGCGGAAGGCAGCACCAGCGCCCAGATCTTATTCAGCATACCCAGCTTCTGAATGATCAGGTAAGTGGGGATCATGCCGCCGTTGAAGAACATGGTAAAGATGAAAAGGCTGATAAAGACGTTGCGCCCGAACAGATCCTTGCGGGACAGGGGGTAGGCGGCGCAGGCGGTAAGGGTCACGCTGATCAGGGTGCCCAGCACGGTATACAGGATCGTGTTCAGATAACCCGTCCAGATGCTGGCATCCTTCAGAACCTTCTCATACATGGAGGTCGTAAAGCCTTTGGGCCAGAAGGAAACATTGCCTGTCAGCAGCTGCATGGGATCACTGAACGAGCCGCTGACGATGTGCAGAAGCGGCAGAATAATGGTTGCGCTGATCAGGATCAGCAGCAGATACACAACAATGGTATAGATCCGTTCCCCGATGCTTTCCTTCACTTTCGTGGGGTGATTCATCGCATCAATATTTTTTTTCATCACCACAGGCTCACCTCACTGATCTTTTTGCTGAACTTGTTGAACAGCACGATAATGGTAAAATTGATCACGGAATTGAACAGGCCCACAGCCGCAGAGAAGCTGTAATCGCCGCTTTCAAAGGCACGGCGGTAAACGTAAGTGGAGATCACATCGGCAGTCTCATAGGTTGCAGGGTTGTACATCAGCATGATCTTTTCATAGCCGACCGAGAAAATAGAGCCCATGCGGAGGATCAGCATGATGATGATCGTGGGCAGCAGGCCGGGCAGCGTGATATGGATCAGCTTGTCCCATTTGGAAGCACCGTCAACGGTGGCGGCCTCGTAGAGAGAGGGGTCGATGCCGGTCAGTGCCGCCATGTACACAATGGAACCGTAGCCGGCGCTTTGCCAGATGTCAGAAAGAACATAGATCGTCTTGAAGTACTTGGGTTCGGCCATAAAATGGATCGGCGTACCGCCAAAGGCAGTGATCAGCTGGTTGATCAGGCCGCTGGAAGGAGAAAGCAGGGCACTCAGAATACTGACAACGACCACGGCGGAAATGAAGTGGGGCAGGTACACTACGGTCTGTACGCTGCGTTTGAAGAATTTACCGCGGACTTCGTTGATCAGCAGAGCCAGAATGATGGGAATGGGAAAGCCCACAATAATGGAATACAGGCTGATGCCAAGCGTGTTTTTGATCAGACGGCCAAAATACTCGGATTTAAAGAACTGGATGAAATATTTGAAGCCGACCCACTTGCTGCCCGTGATGCCCAGTACGGGAGAGAAATCACGGAAGGCGATCTGCGCGCCGTACATGGGCGCGTACATGAACACGATATACCAGATCAGGGCGGGCAGCAGCATCAAAAGCAGATAACGGCTGCGCCAGAACTTTTTGCAGGCATGATCAAGGCGGTTCGCTGTTGGCAGTGTGATCGGTTTTGCTGCGGTGGCTGTTTTCATGGTGGTATTCTCCTGTTTTCGTTCTGAAGAACCCAGGAAAAAATAGGCCGGGAACAGGGTATTCCTGCCCCGGCCGTTATTTTACTGGATCAAAAAATAGGTGCCTGCTGAGGCATCAGCCATTCAGCGTCTTCTGGTAGATATCGACGACTTCTGCAATGCCCATGCCATTGACCTTTTCAACGTAGGTGTCCCAGTTGGACAGCGGCTCACGACCGGAAACAAACTTGATGATCATCTCGTCAACGTAAGTGTCTACATCAGCCATCACAGCACGGCGGACGGCATCGTCCTCAGAGGAGAAGGAGGTGGAGCCGGGGATCACATACTTCTTGGATTCTTCCAGGAAGGGAATGATGCAGTCCTGCTTTGCGCGGTTGACAGACTCATCATCCAGCTGTGTGACCTCATCCTGGCTCAGAATGAACGGGCCGGAGCTCTGTGCAAAGGTGAAGGTGCCGATCGCGTTTTTGGGAGACAGGCCGTCAGGATTGTTCATAACATAATCGGTGAAGATCGGCTTGCCGTCCTGCATGGTGTAGTGAGTGCCCTCAATACCCATGTTGATCAGCCGGGTGCCCTCGTCGCTGTACATGTAATCCAGCAGAGCGACCACGCGGTCAACGTTCTTGCAGCTTGCGGTGATGGTGGCGGCTGCAATGGCACGCGGCTCCTGATCAATATAGGAGTGGATCTGTGCATCGCCCTTGGGGGGTACGGTGGCCTCAACATGGAAGCCGGGGAAGGAGGCAGGCATGGTGGCGTTCTGTGCAGCCAGCATACCGCCCAGCGGGCCGTAGAAGGAAGCCACCGCGTTCTGGGCCAGCTTCGGCACGAAGGAAGCGTAGTCCATGGTGATGATCTCGGGATCAATATAGCCCTTCTCATACATGTCATGCATCCAGGTCACGGCCTTTTTGTACTTGGGGTCGATGGGGCCGTAGTGGACCTTGCCGCCATCGTCCGGGTCGGTGTAGAAGTCATCCAGGCAGCCGAAGGCGGTGCAGAAGTTCCGCAGGCCGGTCATATCGTAGGAGCTGAAGGGGATCTCATCGTTGGTGCCGTTGCCGTTCAGGTCGGTGGTCTTGACCAGATGCCAGTAGTTCTCCCAGTCCTCCAGGGTCACGGGGCTCTCAATGCCCAGCTTTTCCAGCCAGTCGGTGCGGACGATGTAGGGCATATTGCCGGAGACCTTCTCATCCAGCATGGGCATATAATAAATATTGCCGTCGCTGTAAGTCAGTGCTTTTTCGACACCGTCCCGCTTGTCGATCTCCTTCTTCAGGTTGGGCATGTTGTTCTCGATGTAGTCGTTCAGGGACAGGATCACGCCGGACTCGCCGTATTTCAGCACTTCGGTGGTGGGCATATCCATAATGATATCCGGCAGCTGAGCATCCATCATCACAAGGTTCAGGCGCTCGTTGTAGTTGTCCTGCGGGGGATTATCAAATTCAAAATCCATATTGAATTTTTCGCCCAGGACCTTCCAGACATCCATCTGCTCGGCAGCAACCTCGTTTGCGGCCTTGGATTTCAGGATGCGAACAGTGATGCGCTCGTTGGAAGCAGCTGCTCCGGAACCGGCAGCAGAAGAAGTAGTAGAGGAAGAGCTGCCACAGCCCTCCAGAACACCCAATGCCAGAGAAGCGACCATAGCGCTGCATACGGCGCGTCTGCTGATTTTTCTTTCTTTCATAAGATCTTTTCCTCCTTGATTTATGGAATGGGACAGGGGAGATCCCCGTGCTTCCATAACCTCCGTTCAGCTCGTACGCTGCCGACCAGTGGTTTTTCCTTACGCAGAAGCATATCATGTTCTTTTTGGAATTGCAACATTTTTTGATACAAAACGCACAAAAGATTTTCTCATTTTTGAGCGTGATTGTTGCACAATATCCACAAAGATGCGATTATTCTTCCTTTTGTCATGGTGCGGGATGAAATGTCATGCTCCTTCACCTTGACGATTCCGGCACAAAAAGATATGCTGGAAACAAAATTGGAATCGGAATCCATTCAAAAGAAAGGAAGAGAGAAACTATGAGTAAGCAGATCACAGCCATCATCGTGGGCGCGGGCCATCGGGCGATCCTGTACAGCCTGTATGCGCTGGAACACCCGGACGAGCTGAAGATCGTGGGCGTAGCAGATCCGGATCCGATCCGGCGGAAAAAGGTTGCGGAGATGCATGGCTTCGGGGAGGAAATGTGCTTCAGGAACGCTGAGGAGCTGGCAGAAAGGCCTAAGCTGGCAGACGCGGTGATCAATGGAACCATGGACCGCCAGCATGTGCCCACTGCGGTTCCGCTCCTGCGTGCAGGATATGATATGCTGCTGGAAAAGCCCTTCGCGATCAGCGAGGAGGAAGTAAACTATTTATATAAGGTGGTAAAAGAGACCGGGCGGAAGGTGATGATCTGCCACGTTCTGCGGTATGCGCCCTTCTATGTCGCAATCAAGCAGAGACTGCTGAGCGGGGAGATCGGTGACATTATCAATATTCAGGCCACAGAACATGTCAGCTACCATCATCTGGCCGTCTCCTTTGTGCGCGGCAAATGGGGCAACGAGGAAAAATGCGGGGCTCCGATGCTGCTGGCAAAGTGCTGCCATGACATGGATCTCATTATGTGGCTGAAGAGCGGCGTTTCGCCCAAACAGATCGCTAGCTTTGGAAGTGACTTCCAGTTTGATCCTGCCAAAAAGCCCGCAGGGGCAGGCAAGCGCTGCCTGGTGGATTGCCAGTGCGAGGAGACCTGTTTGTACTCTGCCAAAAAGCATTATCTGGATCACCCGGATCGGTGGGCGTTCTATGTATGGGACTGCCTGGAGAATATTGAGAATCCGACGCTGGAGGACAAGCGCAAGTCGCTGATGACAGACAATATCCATGGACGCTGTGTGTGGGATTGTGAACATACGGTGGTGGATCATCAATCGGTGCTGATGAATTTTGCGGATGGTGCAACTGCGACCCTGAACATGATCGGCGGCACCGCGAAGCCGGAGCGCAATATCCATATCATTGGTACGAAGGGTGAGATCAAGGGCGTGTTTGACGATTCGGTTTTCACTGTGCGCACCATAGATACCGCCAGCGAGAAGGGCTGGAACGAGGAAGTGGTAGACCTGAAGATCGGTGGAGATAAGAGCGGCATGACAGGCTCTCATGGCGGCGGCGACCTGCGGCTGGTGGAGGACTTTGTTCATGTGCTTCAGGGCGAGGAGCCTTCCATCTCCTGCACGACGATCAAAGATTCGATCAATGGGCATCTGGGGGTCTTCTGCGCAGAGCGTGCTCGCAAGGAGAGCGCCGTCATACCGATGCCAGACATCAGATAATGCGGTGCTGACATAGAAAACGTCCCCGTGCAGTTTTGATATCCTGCACGGGGACGTTTTGTGATCTTTTTATTTCCTCATTTCCGCATTCACCCATTCCCGCACGCGGTCAGGCCGGTTGGTGACAATGCAGTCAGGGCCAAGGGGCAGCAGGGAACGGACAGCGTCCTGGGTGTCCACGGTCCAGAACGCGGCCTGAATGCCCATGGCGTGGAGCTGGTTCACAAGCTCGGGGTTGGAATAGGCGGTGTGGTACTCGCAGCTGACGATGTCCACAGGGAAATCCAGCGTTTTGATGTAGGCAGCCACATCTGCCTGCTCCTCCAGATGACCGATGACCTGCTCCACGGTCTCGCCGGGGAAGTTGGCGCGGAGCATATCGACCTTGTCGGCCACAGTGCGGTAGATGAGATTGTTCCGCAGGTCGATGCAGTTTTCCTGGCTGAAGGGCTCGTCCATGCTGTTCACAAGACCCAGATCCTTCCACACCACCGGCGGAGGCAGCACCATGCTGAGGAAAGCGCCGTAGGTCAGTGCGCCTACCTTCAGCTCAGGCATCAGCTGCTTTGCCTGCCGCAGCTGGGAGTGGTGGAAGGAGATGAGGGTGAGCCGGTCGGTGAGCCCGGCGGCGCGGACCGCATCCAGCACCCGGGGCACAAAGTCGGGGTCGTCCTGCAGTGGGCTTTTCAGTTCCAGCTGCACCTGCGTGCCCTCCATGCCGGCGCAGAGCTCCAGCGCTTCCTGCAGCGTGGCGATCCTCTCGTTGGCGTAGATGGCATCTTTCCAGCTGCCAAAATCCAGGGTCTTCAGCTCGCCCATGGTCAGGTCGTAGATCTGGCCGGAGATGTCGGTGTGCATATCCACCATATAGTCGTGGTGAATGACCAGCTCGTTGTCGTAGGTCTTCTGTACATCCATTTCCACGCCGTCCGCGCCAATCTCCATCGCCTTGCGGAAGGCGACCAGCGTGTTCTCAGGGGCCAGATAGGATGCACCGCGGTGCGCAATGATTTGGGGTGTCGTCATCTTGTGCTATGATTCCTTTCCTCACAGTTGGCTCAGGCCAGATCTTCGCCGTCGGAGGCGATGACCTTTTTATACCAGTAGAAGCTGTCCTTCCGGCTGCGGGCCAGCGTGCCCTTGCCTTCGTTGTCCTTGTCCACATAGATGAAGCCGTACCGCTTCTTCATCTCGCCGGTGGAAGCACTGACCAGGTCGATGGGGCCCCAGGTGGTGTAGCCCAGCAGGGGCAGGCCATCCTCGTTGATGGCCTTTTCCATCTGCTCAATGTGGGCCCGCAGGTAGTCGATGCGGTAGGTGTCGTGGATGGAACCATCTGCTTCCACCTTGTCCACCGCACCCAGACCATTCTCCACGATGAAGAGCGGTTTCTGGTAGCGGTCATACAGGCTGTTCATGGTGATGCGCAGGCCCACCGGGTCGATGGCCCAGCCCCAATCGCTGGCCTTGAGGTAGGGGTTCTTGACGGCATCCATGATGGCATTGCCGCTGGCCTTGTTCATCAGTTCGGGGTCCACAGTGGTGCAGCGGCTGGAATAGTAGCTGAAGGAGATGAAGTCCACAGTGCCCTCTTTCAGCAGCTGCTCGTCGCCCGGCTCCATCTGCAGGGTGATGCCTGCACGTTCCATCCGTTTTTTGGCCCAGACAGGGTATTCGCCGCGGGACTGGACATCAATGAAGAAGTAGTTGTCGCGGTCAGCCTCGGCAGCGGCCTGCACATCGGCAGGGGCGCAGGTGCGGGGGTAGAACTGACCGGCGGCCAACATACAGCCCACCATGGCATCGGGCATGATGGCATGGGCCAGTTTGACGGCCTTCGCGCTGGCCACCAGCTCGTGGTGAGCGGCCTGATACTTGACCTGCTGCACGTTCTCGCCGGGCACAAAGAGCAGACCGGCTCCCATAAAGGGCATGTGGAGCAGCATGTTGATCTCGTTGAAGGTCAGCCAGTACTTGACCTTGCCCCGGAAGCGCTGGAACAGCACCTCACAGTAGTGAGCGTAGGCATCCACCATCCGGCGGTCTTTCCAGCCGCCGTACTTTTTGATCAGGGCAATGGGGGTATCAAAGTGGCACAGGGTCACCAGCGGCTCAATGCCGTACTTGTGGCACTCATCAAAGAGTTCCTCATAGAAGCGCAGGCCCTCTTCGTTGGGCTGCGCGTCATCGCCGTTGGGCAGGATGCGGGTCCAGGCAATGGACAGGCGGTAGCAGCGGAAGCCCATCTCGGCAAAGAGCTTGATGTCCTCCTTGAAGTGGTGGTACATGTCAATGGCTTCGTGGGAGGGGTAGAAGTGCTCGGCATCGCAGTCCAGCATCTTCAGCTGGCCCAGCGCCACGGGGAAGCGGTCGGGGCCAAAGGGCACCACGTCCACGCTGGACAGGCCGCGTCCGCCCTCGTTGTAAGCGCCCTCGCACTGGTTGGCGGCAGTGGCACCGCCCCACAAAAAGTCTTTCGGGAATTTGCCCATAGGTCTTACCTCCTGATGCAGTTGAATTCTGATGATTCAATGATACCATGTTCTGCGCCGCTGTCAACCGGGAAAGTATGACTTTAGCCGTCAATTCGACGAAAAATGTTGCTGATTTTTGACACTTTTCACGAAGAAATCGAAAATTGCGAGCGATTTTCCTTGGAATCTGTTTCTTCCAAACGGACAGTAAGTGTGATAGACTGAATAGGTAAACGGAAAACGGCTCACCCTGCCCTTCGTTGCTTTGCAATGCCGGAGCGGGCGAGGACGTTGATGAAAGAGCTATCAGGAAAAATGGAGTGTTTGCTATGACTGAATTCAAGCCCATCAAGGAAGGCAAAGTCCGCGAGATCTATGACAATGGCGACAGCCTCATTATGGTTGCCACCGATCGTATCTCTGCATTTGATGTGATCCTGAAAAATAAAGTGACCAACAAGGGCAAGGTGCTGACCCAGATGAGCAGATTCTGGTTCGACTACACCAAGGATGTTTTGCCCAACCACATGCTGAGCGTGGATACCGCCGATATGCCCGAGTTCTTCCGCACGCCTGCCTTTGAGGGCCGGAGCATGAAGTGCCGCAAGCTGGCCATGCTGCCCATCGAGTGCATCGTGCGCGGCTACATCACCGGCAGCGGCTGGGCCAGCTACCAGCAGAACGGCACCGTCTGCGGCATCCGTCTGCCCGAGGGCCTGCAGGAATCCCAGCAGCTGCCCGAGCCCATCTACACTCCTTCCACCAAGGCTGAGATCGGCGACCACGATGAGAACATCAGCTACGAAAAGAGCATTGAGGTGCTGGAAAAGCAGTTCCCCGGCCATGGCGAGGACTACGCCACCAAGCTGCGGGACTATACCATTGCTCTGTACAAGAAGTGCGCCGCGTATGCCCTGAGCCGCGGCATCATCATTGCCGACACCAAGTTCGAGTTTGGTCTGGATGAGAATGGCAACGTGGTGCTGGGCGATGAGATGCTCACCCCCGATTCCAGCCGCTTCTGGCCGCTGGAGGGCTATGAGGCCGGCCACGGTCAGCCCTCTTTCGATAAGCAGTTCGTCCGCAACTGGCTCAAGGCCAATCCCGACAGCAACTACGATCTGCCTCAGGATGTCATCGACAAGACCATTGCCAAGTACGAGGAAGCTTATGAGCTCCTGACCGGCAAGAAGCTGTAAACACTCTGATCTTCTTTCTCCCCTCTGCTGTATAATGGCAGGGGGGATTTTTTGTGTCAACGGCTTCCCCCGGAGGGACGGTGGGGTGTTCCACAAAAAATCCCCCCGCCCATGAACAGATGGGGCGAGGGGAAAGCTAAGGGTTGGCAGTGTTACAGGATGCGCACCCGGATGACAGCAGGGATGGCGGCCAGCTTCTCAGCCAGCCTGCCGTCCACGGCACCGGTCGCGTCCAGCATGGTGTAAGCCATGTTCTTTTTGCTCTTGTTCACCATGTTTTCAATGTTCAGGCCCGCTTCGGTGGTCAGGGCGGTGATCTGGCTGATCATGCCGGGCTCGTTCTTGTGGATGATGCAGATGCGCTTGCCGCCTGCACGGGGCTGATGCACCTCGGGCATGTTCACCGAGTGGGTGATGTTGCCGTTCTTGAGGTAATCGCTGATCTCCTGCACGGCCATTGCGGCACAGTTGTCCTCGGCCTCCGGCGTGGAAGCACCCAGATGCGGGGTGCAGACGATGCCGGGCTTGCCCAGAATGGCCTCAGTGGGGAAGTCGGTCATGTAGCCGGAGACCTTGCCCGTCTCCATGGCCTCCAGCAGGGCTGCGGTGTTCACCAGCTCACCGCGGGCATAGTTCAGGATCTTCACGCCGTCCTTGCACAGGGCAAGGGTCTGGGTGTTGATGGTATCCTTGGTGGTGGGCAGATAGGGAACATGGATGGTGATGTAGTCGCACAGGGGGAGCATGTCGTTCAGGTTCACGCAGTGGTGGACCTGGCTGGACAGGTTCCAGGCGGCATCAATGGAGATGTAGGGATCGTAGCCGTAGACCTCCATGCCCAGCTCAATGGCGCAGTTGGCCACCCGGGAACCGATGGCACCCAGACCGATGACACCCAGCGTCTTGCCTTTGATCTCGTTGCCCACGAACTTTTTCTTGCCCTTTTCCACGGTCTTGGCCATGGCGGGATCGCCGGTCAGGCCCTGGCACCACTGGGCGGCGGCGGCCACATTGCGGCTGCCTGCGATCAGCATCCCAATGACCAGCTCAGCCACGGCGTTGGCGTTGGCACCGGGGGTGTTGAACACCACGATGCCCTGCTCCGAGCAGCGATCCAGCGGGATGTTGTTCACACCGGCACCGGCACGGGCAATGGCCAGCAGGTTGTCGTTGAAGGTGGTGTTCAGCAGGTCGGCGCTGCGCACCAGAATGCCATCGGGG
Source organism: Faecalibacterium sp. BCRC 81149 (assembly GCF_022750605.1). NCBI lineage: Bacteria > Bacillati > Bacillota > Clostridia > Eubacteriales > Oscillospiraceae > Faecalibacterium > Faecalibacterium sp. BCRC 81149. The sequence goes on from NZ_QXJA01000018.1 coordinate 29,917, forward strand.
GCATCGGTGTCCACCGAAACATCAAACAGGTTCTTGTTCAGCTTTGCCAGGCCCACCGGGCTGATGGCGTTCAGGGTCTTGATCGTAAACATACTTTCCTATCTCCTATACACAAATCAGGCATTTGCCTTGCGGAATTTCTCCATGAAGTCCACCAGCTTCTCTACGCCTTCGGTGGGCATTGCATTATAAATGGAAGCGCGCATACCGCCCACCAGACGGTGGCCCTTCAGGTTGACAAAACCGGCTTCGGCGGCCTCGGCGCAGAACTTCTTGTCCATGTCGGGGTCAGGGCTGGTAAAGGTGACGTTCATCGTGCTGCGGTAACGGTGCTCCACAGGGTTGTGGAAGAACTCCTGACCGTCCAGATAATCGTACAGGATCCTGGCCTTAGCTTCGTTGATCTTCTGCATGTTTTCCAGACCGCCGATGTCGTTTTCCAGATACTTGAGCACCAGACCGGTCATATAGATGCACCAGCAGGGGGGCGTGTTGTACATGCTGTCCTTGGCCAGCAGGGTGGTGTAGTTCATCATGGTGGGCACGATGTCGGCGGCGTGGCCCAGCAGGTCGTCCCGGACAATGGCGATGGCCATGCCGGCGGGGGCTACGTTCTTCTGCACGCCAAAGTAGATGCAGCCGTACTTGTTCACATCCACAGGTTTGGAGAGGATCATCGAGCTCATGTCCGCCACCAGCGGCACACCCTCCACCTGAGGTACCTCAACGTACTGGGTGCCGAAGATGGTGTTGTTCTGGCAGATGTGGATGTAGCTTGCGTCCTTGTCGTAGTCGATGGCGTTGACATCGGGGATGTAGGTGAAGTTCTTGTCCTTGCTGGAAGCAACGATCTTCACCTCGCCGAACTTGGCGGCCTCCTTGGCAGCCAGGTTCGAGAAATTGCCGGTGACCAGATAATCGGCCTTGCCGGTGGTCATAAAGTTCAGGGGTACCATGGCAAACTGCTGGGTGGCACCACCCTGGAAGAAGCCGACCTTGTAGTTGTCAGGGATGTTCATCACCCGGCGCAGGGTGGCTTCGGTTTCAGTGATGATGGCATCGAACCACTTGCTGCGATGGCTCATTTCCATCACGCTCTGGCCGGAATCGCCGTATTCCAGCAGCTCTGCCTGTGCCTGGCGGAGCACCTTTTCCGGTAACATGCTGGGGCCTGCGCTGAAGTTGTATACTCGTGCCATATGGAACTCTCCCTTTCCTATCCGTACCGCCGCTCTCATCTGCGGCAGGTGTGTGCTTGATTTGTCCGTAGTATACCGGTTCCGGGGGTGCAAAAACAAGAGCATCTTTGCACAAAGATGGGACTGTTCTGCCTGCCCTGAACGCACAAAACACACAACTGTCCTTGAACAAAGAACACTTTTTAAGACGAATGTAAAAGATAGCGGTTTTGCCGCATGGCTCCTCACTTTTACTGCTTGCCTGTTTGTGCCGGGTGTGGTATAATCGTGTTAAAATAAGACAAATGTAAAAGCAAAAAATCGGAGGTGAAACCGGTGTATGGACTTTCAGACAGACTGAAACCACTCTCTGCCGCCGAGGAGCAGGTGCTGCTGGCGCTCTGGGACTGCCCCGCCCCGGCCACCCGGCGGGATATCAGCGAAAAGCTGACCGCCACCGGCTGGGCTCCGGCCACGGTGCTCAACTTTTTGTACCGTCTGGAGGAAAAGGGCTGGGTCAAGGGCGGCAAGGCGGGGAGCCAGAACACCTATCTGCCCACGGTCACCCGCCGGGCCTATTGCGTTGCGGCCATGCGCCAGCGGATGGACACCCTGTTCGGCGGCAGCCTGCCCGAAGCGGTCCGCGCCCTTGCCAGCGAGAGCGGCGCTTCCCAGAGCCAGCTGGAACAGGCCATCCGGGTGCTGGAGGAGCAGCATGAGGAGGCAGAAGAATATGACCTGTACGATCCCTATGGGTGACGGAAAACGAAAAAGCTCCCATTACGGGAGCTTTTTCGTTGCATTCGGTCGAAAGATGTGTTAAAATCAAATGCGAAAAGGTACTGCACATAACGGCAGGCGGGGAGCCCACACTTCCGGAAGGAGGTGAGAGCAATGCCGATTACTTTGACGTTCCATATTTTTGGACTGGTATTTACCATCAAGGTGAAAAGCGAAAACCGCCACCCTGGCCGGTGACGGTTTTCTATGCAAATAGATAGCTAAAACCCTTCAGGGCTAACCGCTTGTCGCAGTGCCTTTTCTATTTGTAGTATAGTGATTTTTTTTTGTTTTGTCAAGTGGCGGAAGGATATACGATGGAGTGCAGATTGAAAGCAAAAAAATGCGGCGGCTGTCCGATGCTGGGGCTGGATTATGCCGAGCAGCTGAAACAAAAAGAGGCCGCTGTCCGTAAGCTGGTGGGAAAATACGGCCCGGTGGCTCCCATCCGGGGCGCGGAAAACCCCTGCCATTACCGCAATAAGGTGATCTCTACCTTTGCAGCGGGCCCCGGCGGGAAACTGGTGTCCGGCATCTATGCGGCAGGCACGCATAAAGTGCTGCCTGTGGAAAGCTGCCTGCTGCAGGACGAAGTGCTGGACACCGTGATGCAGGCGGTGCGGGCGGCGGTCAGCGCCTGCCGCTACCAGCCTTACAATGAGGACAAGGGCACCGGCCTGCTCCGCCACTGCCTGCTGCGGCGCGGTGTGGTGTCCGGGCAGGTGATGGTGGTATTGGTGACCGCCCAGCCGGTTCTGCCCGGGGCAAAAAACTTTGTCCGCGCCCTGCTGGCCGAAGCCGAAAAGCGCCATGTCCCCGTGACCACCGTGGTGCAGAACTACAACCCCCGCCGCACCAGCGTTGTGCTGGGCGAAGAGGAAAAGGTGCTCTACGGCAAGGGCTTCATTCTGGATACCCTCTGCGGCAAGACCTATGCCCTGAGCCCCCGGAGCTTCTACCAGATCAACCATGACCAGACCGAGGTGCTGTATGGTCTGGCTGTGGAAGCCGCCCGCCTGACCGGCAAAGAGGTGGTGCTGGATGCCTACTGCGGCATTGGCACCATCGGTCTGACCGCCAGCGGCAGGGCAAAGCAGGTGGTGGGCGTGGAGCTGAACCGGGACGCTGTCCGGGATGCCATCGGCAACGCAAGGCACAACAACGTGAAAAACGCCCGCTTCTTTGCCGCCGATGCCACCCAGTGGATCACGGAAGCAGCAGCTGCCGGGCAGAGGGCAGATGTTATTTTCATGGACCCGCCCCGCGAAGGCTCCACCCCCCAGTTCATCGAGAGCGTGGCCCGCATGGCCCCCAAACGGGTGGTCTATGTCAGCTGCAATCCTGAGACCATGGCCCGTGATCTTGCCCTCCTGACCGCCAAGGGCTACCGTGCCGAGGGTTTTACCCCTGTTGATCTCTTCCCCCAGACCGCCCATTGTGAGGTGGTCGGCGCGCTGACCAGATCACAGAAGTCCAAAGGGTGAAACAAGCCACGATGAATGGATATTTTTATGTATTAACGGCCATTGACCTTTTTGTGCTGAGCTTCATGTGCATCCTCACAAAGCTCAGCGAGTCCCTGAACAAAAAGCAAAAGCAGGGATTTTTCCTTGCTTTTGCGCTGATCGCGGCGATCTCGGTGCTGGAGGTGGTGACACTGGCGGTGGATGGAACCCCGGCGGGCTACCGCTGGCTGAACATCCTGTCCAACTATCTGGGGTTCGGCCTGTCCCCGGGGGTGTGTCTCTGCCTTGTGTATGTCATGGACCGGAAAAAGAGGATGAACCGCTGGTTCAGGGCGGCGGTGTGCTGCGAGGCGTGCTACCTGCTGTTCCTTGCTCTGTCCATCCCCGCCGGGCTGGTGTTCTCCGTCAGCGCCGACAACGTTTATTCCCGTGGGCAATACTTCTATATTTATATCATCCTGTATTTTGCGGCCATCGTGTATCTCTCGGTGTCCACCATTGTCACGGCGCGGGAATTTCAGAACCGCAGCCGGGCGCTGATCTACCCCCTGATGATCTTTCTGCTCATTGAGACCATCATTCAGGTGACACTGCCGGACCTCCACGTTACATGGCTGTGCGTTACCCTGTTGTCGGTGCTGTACTTTATCTACTGCAGCGAGATGTGGAACCAATTGGATGCCCTTACCGGGCTGCTGAATCAGAACAGCTATCTGAACCGCACTGCTGAGATGCGCCGCCGCGGCGGGGTGCTGGTGGTGTTCGATGTGGACGATTTCAAGCAGATCAACGACCGCTATGGCCACCTGCAGGGGGATCTCTGTCTGGCCGAGATCGGCCGCTGCATCAAAAAAGCCTATGCCCGCAGCGGCTACTGTTACCGCACCGGCGGCGACGAGTTCTGTGTTCTGATGGAAAATGCAGACCGGGAGGCCCAGTGCGCACAGGAGTTTGTGCGCCAGCTGGAACAGCGGCGAAAGGCCGTGGATTTTCTGCCCATGGTGTCCTTTGGTTCAGCTCCCTTTTTGGGGGAGGATGTGCTGGCTGTGAAGAATCGGGCCGATCAGGAAATGTACCGCCACAAAAAGGCCCGGAAGCCCGATGCCGCTCATTGTTCTCCGAATCATACCCTCCTATGAAAAGGGACTGCTGCACTGGGGTCTCCCCCTGTGCGGCAGTCCCTTTCCTTGTTCTGGCAGGGCACGGTGCGCAATGACGTGATTTGAACTGGCTTTTTTGCATTTCCTGTACTATAATAAAGAACTGTGAAGTTTACACCCGCTATCACTGGGAAAGGAGAATCACCCCTTGAATAAAATGCTTACCCACCTGAACGGCTACAAGCGCGAGGCTGTGCTTGCACCGCTGTTCAAGATGCTGGAAGCCACGTTCGACCTGTTTGTGCCGCTGGTCATGGCAGACATCGTCAACGTGGGCATTGCAGCACATGATTTCCACTATATCCTTGTGCGGTGCGGCATCCTGCTGCTGCTGGCCGTTGTGGGCCTTGCCTGCAGCCTGACGGCCCAGTATTTCTCGGCCAAGGCGGCGGTGGGCTATTCCACCTCCCTGCGCCATGCTCTATTTGAGCACATCCAGAGGCTTGGCTTTACCGAGATGGATACCATGGGCACCAGCACCCTCATCACCCGCATGACCAGTGACATCAATCAGGTGCAGAGCGGTCTGAACCTCTTCCTGCGCCTGTTCCTGCGCAGCCCGTTCGTGGTGGTTGGTGCCATGGTCATGGCGTTCACCGTGAATGTGCGGGCCGCCTGGATCTTTGTGGTCGCCATCCCGCTGCTGAGCGTGGTGGTGTTCGGGGTCATGGTCATCACCAACCCGCTGTACAAAACGGCCCAGGCCCGGCTGGACCGTGTGCTGGGCCTGACCCGCGAGAACCTGACCGGTGTGCGCGTGGTCCGCGCCTTTGATAAGGAGCAGAGCGAGATCGACCGCTTTGAGTCGGCCAACGACCTGCTGACCCGGATGCAGCTCCATGTGGGCCACATCTCCTCCCTGATGAGCCCGCTGACCTACGTCATCATCAATCTGGCCATCGTGGCTCTGCTCTATGTGGGCAGCATCGAGATCAATGTGGGCGGCATGGCCTCCGGCGATGTGATCGCGCTGGTGAACTACATGAACCAGATCCTGGTGGAGCTGGTCAAACTGGCGAACCTCATCGTGCAGGTGAGCAAGGCGCTGGCCTGTGCCGGCCGTGTGCAGGCTGTGCTGGACACCGAACCGGGCATGAAATTCCCCGTTGCACTCAAGGGTGAGGCACCTGCGGACAAGGCCGGGGACGCTGTGCGGTTCGACCATGTCAGCCTGACCTACGCCGGTGCCGGTGCCCCCAGCCTGACCGATATCAGTTTTACCGCAAAGCGCGGCCAGACCATTGGTGTCATCGGCGGCACGGGCAGCGGCAAATCCAGCCTCATCAACCTGATCCCCCGCTTCTATGATGCCACGGAGGGCACCGTGGAGATCCTGGGCCGTCCGGCGCAGGAGTACCCCCGCGCGGCTCTGCGCGGCAGTGTGGCGGTCGTGATGCAGAAAGCCCAGCTGTTTGGCGGCACCATCCGCTCCAACCTGCTGTGGGGCAACAAAAACGCGGCGGACGCTGATCTGTGGGCCGCACTGGAGACTGCGCAGGCTGCGGATTTTGTCAGGGCAAAGCCCCTTGGGCTGGACGAGCCTGTGGAGCAGGGCGGCCGGAACCTGTCCGGCGGCCAGAAGCAGCGCCTGACCATTGCCCGTGCGCTGGTGGGCAAGCCCGAGATCCTGATCCTGGACGACAGCGCCAGCGCGCTGGATTACGCCACCGATGCGGCCCTGCGCAAGGCACTGGCCGCTCTGCCCGGTGACCTGACCGTGTTCATCGTGAGCCAGCGTGCCGCCAGCCTGCAGCACGCCGACCAGATCATCGTGCTGGATGACGGCAGGATGGTGGGCCTGGGCAGGCACGCCGATCTGCTGAAGACCTGCCCCGTTTACGAGGAGATCTACGCCAGCCAGTTCAAGAAAGGGGATGCGCAGAAATGAGTGCAAAAGCAAAGAGTAAGCTGACCCCGGAACAGCGCAACGCAACGCTTCGGCGTGTGCTGGAAAAGATCCGCCCTTACGGCTTTTTTGTGGTGTGCAGTCTGATCGTGGCCGCTGTGAGCGTGGCTGCCCAGCTGTATATCCCCATCCTCTGCGGCAGCGCCATTGATATGATGCTGGGCAAGGGGAATGTGGACTTCAACGGTGTTCTGCGCATCGTGGTGGAAATCGTGATCGTGGCCGTGGTGGCTGCATTTGCCCAGTGGCTGCTGAGTGTCTGCAACAACCGCATCACCTTCTCGGTCAGCCGGGACCTGCGCAACGCCGCGCTCCGTAAGATCCAGACCCTGCCGCTCTCTTATCTGGACAGCCACCCCTCCGGCGATATCGTCAGCCGCATGGTCGCCGATGTGGACACCTTTGCGGACGGCCTGCTCATGGGCTTTACCCAGCTGTTCAGCGGTGTGCTGACCATCTTTGGCACCCTGCTGTTCATGCTCGGTGAGAATGTGCCCATCACGCTGGTGGTGGTCTGCATCACCCCGCTGAGCCTGGTGGTGGCAAGCTTCCTTGCCAAGCGCAGCTACAAGTATTTCCAGGGCCAGAGCACCGTGCGCGGTGAGCAGACTGCCCTGGTCAACGAGATGATCGAGGGCCAGAAGGTCGTGCAGGCCTTTGGCCATGAGGCCGAGAGTCTTGCCGCCTTTGACGAGGTGAATGGCCGCCTGCAGAGCGTGAGCCTGAAGGCCATCTTTTTCTCCAGCATGACCAACCCCGCTACCCGCTTTGTGAACAACATCGTTTATGCAGGTGTCGGTCTGGTGGGTGCCGTTTACGCTGTGGCAGGCGGCATCACCATCGGCCAGCTGAGCATCTTCCTGAACTATGCCAACCAGTACACCAAGCCCTTCAACGAGATCTCCGGCGTGGTCACCGAGCTGCAGAACGCACTGGCCTGCGCGGCCCGTGTGTTCGAGCTGCTGGATGCCGAGGACCAGGTGCCCGAGGCGGAGAACGCCAAGGTGCTGGAGACCGACGGCCATGTGGAGCTGAAGGACGTTTCCTTCCGCTACCTGCCGGACCGCCCCCTCATCGAGGGCCTGGATCTGGATGTGAAGCCCGGCCAGCGCATCGCCATCGTCGGCCCCACCGGCTGCGGCAAGACCACCCTCATCAACCTGCTCATGCGGTTCTATGATGTCAACGGCGGCTCCATTGAGGTGGCCGGGAATGATATCCGCACCCTGACCCGCGCCTCCCTGCGCGGAAGCTACGGCATGGTGCTGCAGGAGACCTGGCTGCGTGCCGGTACTGTGCGGGAGAACATTGCCTACGGCAAGCCCGATGCCACTGAGGAAGAGATCGTTGCCGCCGCCAAAGCGGCCCACGCCGACAGCTTCATCCGCCGCCTGCCCAAGGGTTACGATACCGTCATTGCTGAGGACGGCGGCAACATCAGTCAGGGCCAGAAGCAGCTGCTCTGCATCGCCCGCGTGATGCTCTGCCTGCCTCCCATGCTGATTCTGGACGAGGCGACCTCCTCCATCGACACCCGCACCGAGGTGCGCATCCAGGCTGCCTTTGCCCGGATGATGCAGGGCCGCACCAGCTTTATTGTGGCCCACCGCCTGTCCACCATCCGTGAGGCCGATGTCATCCTGGTGATGAAGGATGGCCATATCGTGGAGCAGGGCGACCACGACACCCTGCTGGCGCAGGGCGGCTTCTATGCCAAGCTCTATAACAGCCAGTTCGAGGGCGTGGAGACCTGAAAAAACAAAAAATGGGAGATGCCAACAGCGGCATCTCCCATTTTTTATGCGATGGTTTCCAGCACCGGTTCCTCCGGCGGGGGAAGCAGGGTGGAGTGGGCTTCCATGAACTCTGCCGCCCGCTGGCTGGCAATGCCCTGCCGCACCTTGCGGAAATCGTTGGCAGGGAAGGTGCGCTCACCTTTCCAGTGCGCCAGTGCGGCCTCCACCTCGGCATCGGTGGGCCAGAGGTGTTCCTGCTCGGCCACCATCAGAAGGCCCAGACTGCCCCGCAGCTTCTGCTCTGCCTGTGCGTGAAGCTCAGTGCGGAACTGCTCCACGGTCTGGCCCCGCACCTTGAGGTACTGGTCAAAGTTGACGTTGTTGGCCTGCAGCCGCAGGTTGAAGTTCCGCTGCTCGGCAAAATAGTTGCCGGAGACCAGGTCCTTGGGCAGGGGGCCCCTGACACAGCCGCCCAGCTGGAAGATAAGTTCCCGGCGGGCCAGTGCTCTGGCCTGCGCACAGCGCTGGGAATAGAGCTCCCGTGCCACCTGCTGGCGCAGGGCTGCTTTGCCTGCGGTATCGGCGGCGCGGTCTTCATCGCCGTGGCGGGTGTTCACTTCCAGCTCAATGCTCACCTGCCGGATGGGCCGGGGCTGGATGGGCTGGGTGAAGCCGGTGTAACGCTCCAGTTCCAGCGGCGGCAGGCAGTAGAACTCTGCCCCCGCCCGGAAGCCTTCGGCCCGGTTGACGGCCAGCAGCTCAAAATCCGGATCGGTCACGGGAACCAGATGCTCTTTTTCCACAAGCTCCTGATATAATGTGGAAAAACCGGTCAGGATAGCCCGGTTCACGGCGGCGGTCAGCAGGTCCTCTTCCGCCTGCGGTGGGTTCTCTGCGGCCTGCTCGGCCTGAATGGCCGCTTCCAGCTCCTCGGCGCTGGCGGAAAATACCACCCGGCAGTCCCCGGGCTGGGGCATTCCTACATGTTCCAATACCATTGCGGTGACCTCCTCTCAGCGGCTAAAGCTGACCATCAGTGCCAGCAGCACAACGGCCAGACAGAAATAGAGGATCTCGGCCCCCAGAACGGAGCGGTCGCCCTCCACATACATCTTTTCGGGATCTTCGGGGTCGTAGTACAGCGTGACCGTTTCCCCGCTGGCAAAGCCCTTGCTCTTGGCGGCTTTGGGGTAGTGCAGGCGGTGGCTGCCGCCCTCGGTCTCGAACTCAAGCAGATAAGCCGTGCCGTCCCGGCTCTGAACGGTGCCTGCCACCCGGGCCTCCACACGCTGGCCCTTCTGCTGTAAGCGGCGGCGCTGCAGCACACTGCGCAGGCCCATGTAGAACATGATGCCCGCGCCGATGATAAAGATCAGAACATTGAACATTCAGTTTCCCTCATTCCGTCATTACTCGCCCGGCGGCATACAGGCCGGACGGTCAGCTTTTATTGTACCATATTCCGGCCCAAATGCCCCTGTACGGAGTGCCCGAAATTTAGAGCATTTTTTTGTCGAACAATTTTGAAAATAGTGCTTGACTTTTCTTGTGGCTGTGGTATAATAATTAACGTTCCGAGCCGAACGGCCTACGAACAAAACAGAATATGCGGATATGGCGGAATTGGCAGACGCGTTAGATTCAGGTTCTAATCGGGGCAACTCGGTGGAGGTTCAAGTCCTCTTATCCGCACCAAACCATGAAAATCCGAACCTTTTCTCGATAGGAGAAGGGTTCGGATTTTTTGTTTTCTTCGGAAACGAAAACAAGGGCTCTTCCCTGACGGCTGTGTGTCCAAAACCTTATCAGAAGAACCGTATAACAAAAGTCACAACTGTAAAGGTGCCGTAAGGCAGAAAGGACACAAGCATGAAGTACGATGCAAGAGCCTGCCATTTCAACATGGATACCGGCTGCGTGGAGCTGCTGCTCCGGGATGGGAGAATGATCTCCATTGACTGCACTGGGGTCGAGGATGAATTGGACGTGACCATGGCGCAGAGGTCGGAGTTGGAGTATCTCATCTACAATGACCCGTTTGGCTATGCAGACTTGATTCTGAACGGCGAACCAGAGGAGTATCTGAAGAATGTGGCGGGAAGTCACGGATTAGAAGATTAAGCATAAAAGGGTATGCGGCTATAAACCGCATACCCTTTTACACTTTATCGCTTCCAGACCGCTGCGGCATTGGAACGTGACATCAGTTCTTCGACCGGGATTCCGGCTGGGCAGATGTCCTGGCACGCAAGAGATTTTCCGCAGCCTTCAAAATAAAGCTGACGATACGCATTTGCGAGTTCTGTCCGATGGGCAATATCCTGTTCTTCGTTCAGAATACGGTAAGCGTTGACGGGCAGAACAGCTCCGGCAAATTCGCTGTTCGGGTCAAAGTTCGGGCAGACCTCCAGACAGCAGCCGCAGAGCAGACACTTAGCAGATTGATACCGCTGGCTGTGCGTATAGCTGGTCTGGAACGCATCTCCTTCCAGCCACAGCTTTGTCCGTTTCAGTGCTTCAAAGATCACGGAACGGTCTACGACCAGATCTTTCACCAGCGGGAATTTGCTCAAAGGCTCCAAAGTAACAACGCTTCCCTTGCAGTCACGCAGAAAAACGGAACAGGCAAGACGAGGCAGACCGTTGATCCGCATGGCACAGGCACCGCACTTGCGTATCATGCAGCCGCATTCCCACGCAATGGGGGAAACGACCGTTCCGTTCTTTTCACACAGAGGGCTGCGGTGATTCAGCTCGTTCAACACCGAAGCAATCGAGGTGTCCGCACTTCCCTCAAAGGTAAACTCCTGCCAGCAGGGAGAAGCCTGCGGGTTTTCCTGCCGTTTGATTCGGATGGTGTAGTTCATAAATCATACCGCCTTTCCGGGATGGATTTAAAGCTGATGGCGATATGCTGCCCGTTCCAGTGTGCCACGGTGGTTTTGCAGTAAACGGCATCATTGCGTTGTGGATAATCTGCCCGCCAGTGCGCGCCCCGGCTTTCTTTTCGGGCAAGGGCGCTTTCCAGCATGGCACGACCCAGAAGCGGAAGTGTGCCGGACAACTTGCGGATTTCCTGAACGCCCGTTTCCAATGTCTGCGTATCCCGCACGACACCGAGTGCGTTCAACAGAATACGATTCATCTGCATTTGAGCATCCGGGGAAAGATCGGGCAGAAGGGGTTCTTCGGCACAGGGCATATTGGGGGAGCCGGCTGCTTCCTGACAGGCAGTTTCCGCAGCGATCTGCCCTCCATAGATCGCACCCAGAAGGGAATTTCCACCCAGACGGTTTGCGCCGTGGTACTGAGCGCAGCATTCACCGGCAGCGTACAGATTCCGCATCGAAGTGCGGTGCCGCTCGTCCACCTGAATGCCGCCCATAAAGTAATGGATACCCGGCAAAATTGGAATGGGTTCTTTGCGAATATCTTTGTGCAGATAGGTCTGACAATCATCCACCAGTCCGGCAAGTTTATGTTCCATGACTTCCTTGGGGAGTTCTGTCATGTCGAGGAACACCTCATAATCACGGC
>NZ_QXJA01000019.1:0-37252 GCF_022750605.1 Faecalibacterium sp. BCRC 81149
GAATACTGGCGGCAGACATGGGCGGAGCTATGCAACGCCAAGTTTGCGGAAAAGGAGCTTGACTTTCGTATCGACCACCGAAGCTATGAGCGTCAGGGCGTGGAGCTTCTTCCCACCGTCCACGAGGGCGCAACCGTCCGGGCAATGGAGAAGAAAGGCATACGCACCGAGAAAGGCGAGTTCAACCGCTGGATCAAAGCCACCAATGCCGTTATCCGGGACATCAAGAAGAAAATCGCTCTCCTGTTCGATTGGATTGCCGAAGCAAAAGCGGAGCTTGCCAAGCCGCAGGCACCCGACCTTGTTTCTCTGCTGAACGCCTATTACACCCAGCGCAAAGCCGGGGCGTATTCCCAGAAAGGTAAAATCAGCAACCTAAAGGAGATGAACGATACTTTCAATTATCTCCGGGCAAACGGCATTTACTCCCTTGAGGATTTGGAACGCCGTGTCAGCGAACACAGTGCTGCCACAGAGAGCTTGAAGAAAACGCTGGACGAACAGACCGCCCGAATGAAAGCGATTAAGCGGCTCTATGACAGCTCCGCTGCTTTCCAGAACTTGAAGCCTGTCTATGACGGCTTGCAGAAAATCAAGTTTGAGAAGCCCAGAGCCAAGTACAAGGCAGAGCATGAAGCGGAACTGATACAGTTCTACGCCGCCAGACGAAAGCTGACCGGGGAGTTCCCGGACGGCAAGGTGGATATGAAAAAGCTGTCCGACGAGTATGACGAGCTGGAACAGGCGCACGAAAGCACCTATGGCGAGTTTAAGGCTGTCAGAGACGATTTACACCGCCTTTGGAAGGTCAAGTCATGCGTAGATACTGCCGCCCGATTTAACGAGCGTACAGAGGAACAAAAGCTCCAAAATCGACCCCAAACACGACAGAAAAAGGAGGAACTATCCCGATGAAAAAATACGACTGGAAGAACGAATACAATCCCATCCGCAGAACGGCAAAACGCCTTTTGAGCGGAGAACCTTTGAGCGATGGCAGACCGCTTTCCGAACTAATTGAGCTGGACGAACACGCCCGGAAATGCCTTGCCTTTGAAGCTACCCTCACCGACCGCCAGATTGATATGTTGCAGGAGTTGGGATATCTGCCTGTTATCACAAGGCAGTACGGCGAGAAATGTGCGAACTGCCCCTACACGCTGGACGAGCGTGAGCATGGCATTTGCAGACGATGCGCTGTTTTCAAGAAGTAAGGAGGACGCCCATGCAGTACACCCAAGCACAGATCGACCGGGCAAATGCCGCCAGTCTGGAAGATTTTCTCCGTACACAGGGAGAGACGCTTATCAAAAGCGGACGGGAATACCGCTGGAAAGAACATGACAGCCTGACCGTCCGGGGAAACAAATGGTTTCGCCACAGCCAGAGCAAGGGCGGCTATCCCATTGATTTTGTCATGGAGTTTTACGGCAAGTCCTTTCCCGAAGCAGTCCAGCTCTTAACCGGCGAAAGCGCCGAGGGACAGAGCGAAGCCAGCACAGCACCGCCCACAGCGTTTCACTTGCCCTTGCACAACAGAACAGCCGACAGAGCAATTCAATATCTTTGCGAAAGCCGAGGTCTCAACAAAACGCTTGTTGAGGCTTTTCTTCTTTCCGGGGATATTTACGAGGACGCAAAGCGGCACAATGTTGTGTTTGTCGGCAGAGACCGAAGCGGTACGCCGAGATACGCCCATGTGCGAGGAACGGCAGACCCATTCAGACAGGACATTGCCGGGTCTGACAAGTCCTATCCGTTCCGCTATGAGGGAAACGGCAACCAGCTCTTTGTCTTTGAAGCACCGATTGACCTGTTATCGTTTATCTGCCTTTATCCGCAGGATTGGCAAAGCCGAAGCTATCTTGCGCTGGGCGGCGTTTCGGGCAAAGCCCTTGACCGTTTCCTTTCTGAACGCAAGGACACCCGAAAAGTGTTCCTCTGCCTTGATAGCGACACCGCAGGAAGCGATGCCTGTACCCGACTGGCACAGTCCATTCCCGGCGAGATCGCCGTCATTCGCCTTGTCCCGGCAAGGAAAGACTGGAACGATGTTCTCCGTCAGCAAGGGGACATTCCCAGCCGCAAATTCATAGCCGAGACAATCACGCTGCGAGAGCTGCTCACCGCCCAGCCTGTCCCCATGCTCCGCATGGCAGATGTGGAGCTGACGAGCGTGGATTGGCTATGGTTTCCGTATATCCCCTTTGGAAAGCTGACGATCATACAGGGCAACCCCGGCGAGGGCAAGACCTACTTTGCTATGCGCCTTGCGGCGGCTTGCACCAATCGAAAGCCTTTACCCGGTATGGAGACCCTTGAGCCTTTCAACATCATCTACCAGACCGCAGAGGACGGTCTGGGCGATACCGTCAAGCCCCGACTGATGGAAGCGGAAGCAGACCTTGAAAGAGTGCTTGTCATTGACGATAGGGACACACCGCTGACCCTTGCCGATGAGCGCATAGCAAGGGCAATCCGGGAAAACAACGCAAGGCTTGTTATCATTGACCCGGTACAGGCGTTTCTGAGCGCAGATGTGGACATGAACAGAGCAAACGAGGTGCGCCCGATATTCCGCAGTCTGGGAGACATTGCACAGGCTACCGGGTGCGCTATCGTGCTGATCGGACACCTGAACAAAGCCGCAGGAACGCAAAGCACCTACCGGGGATTGGGGTCTATCGACATTACGGCGGCAGTCCGCAGTCTGCTTTTTATCGGCAAGCTGAAGGACAGCCCCACAACGAGGGTGCTGATCCATGAGAAAAGCTCCCTTGCGCCGCCCGGACAGTCCCTTGCCTTTTCTCTGGGAGACGAGAAAGGCTTTGAATGGATAGGAGCTTATGACATTACCGCTGACGAGCTTCTTGCCGGAACAGACACCGCCAAGACCGAGAGCAAGACCGCACAGGCGCAAATGCTTATTCTGGAACTGCTTGCGGACGGAAAGCGTATGCCGAGTGCAGAGTTGGAAAAGGCAGTCAATGAGCGTGGGATTTCCTCACGCACCATGAGAACGGCAAAGAGCCGTATCGGGGACAGGCTTGTGACCGAGAAAGACGGCACGGCATGGGTCTGCTATCTCCGAGACTGACAACAGGAACACGGCAAGCGTGGCAAAGACGGCAAGGGTTTTATAGATACCTTAATGTTGCCGCCTTGCCTTGTTCCCTCATACCGACACCGCCCGATGATGAACAGTCACCGGACATTTTTCATTTACAGGAGGATTTTGCATGAACAATACCGCAACTAACAACACCCCTTGCCCGACTGTCAGAAAGCAGATCGGCAAGACCACCTATATCGTCCGTGTGCATTTCAGCCAGACCGCAAAAGAGACAATGGAGGACAAAATCAAGCGTATGCTTCGTGAGGAAGTCCGCAAAATGTGACTTCTTTGTGAATTTGATGAAAAAGTCCTTGACTTTTCGTCTCTGGCAAGACCGCAAAATCCATCCTGATTTCCTGCGGTGCCCGCCTTTCGCCCTTTGACATCCAAGAAATCCGGGATGCGACCATGTACGATGAGCTGGAGCTGGATAAACTGGGCGACCGAAAAACAGCCTTATTCCTTATCATGTCGGATACGGACAGCACGTTCAATTTCCTTATCAGCATGATCTACTCCCAGCTTTTCAATTTGCTCTGCGACAAGGCAGATGATGTGTACGGCGGAAAGCTGCCTGTCCATGTGCGCTGCCTGATCGACGAGTGTGCCAATATTGGCCAGATTCCGCAGCTGGAAAAACTGGTGGCAACCATCCGAAGCCGCGAGATTTCGGCCTGCCTTGTGCTGCAAACCAGAAGCCAGTTGAAAGCCATCTACAAGGATAATGCGGATACCATCGTGGGCAACATGGACAGCCAGATATTTCTGGGTGGCAGCGAGCCTACTACCCTTAAAGATCTTGCCGAAGCACTCGGCAAGGAAACCATCGACAGCTACAACAATTCCGATACCCGTGGCAATAGCCCAAGCTATGGCACCAACTATCAAAAACTCGGTCATGATGTGCCATAATTACTCGTGATGAATTCAGTTGCCCTAAATTCACACGAGCAGGGACACGACCAACTGGATTCGAACAACGAATACATACAGGAGGTTTTCGCATGAACAAACTGCTTTCCTGCCGCTACAATATGGACACCAACCGGGTGGAAGCCCGATTCGCAGATGGCACTACCCTTTCCATTGATTGTATCGCCATTGAGGACGAGTACGGCAACACTCCGGCACAGCGGGCAGAACTGGACTGGCTACTATACAACAAGCCCTTGGAGTACGCCCAGCTTGTGCTGAGTGGTGAGATTGAGCACTATCTCTCACTTGGTTGCGACCACGTAGAATGGAAGACTAACCTTTAATTAAAATATCCAAAGCAGACAAAACAGCTCTCTACTTGCAGTCGTTGTAACTAGAGGGCTGTTGCTTAGTTAGCAGTTTAGCCTATTATAGTAATCATCTGAAAATACTGATACTGATATTCGTCTTCTAATACCGCTTGCATTTCTTCCATGTATAGCGGGTCTTTCAACAGTTTGGGATGAAATGCTCGCTCTCTCCAGAGTCGGACTCCAATTTCGGGAAAAAAATATTCCGTTCCCAGTTGCAAGTCCTTTTCGTTGCAAATAACGTTGTCCTTTTTCATTAAGCTATCAATAATACACTCGGCGGCTGTATTAAACATATCCATCCCGAACAATTTTATTGATGCCACTTTAGACAAATCACGCTGGATGCCGATTTCAGTAGCTTTTCCGTTCCGGTACTGCACAAGAAAGAACGAAGCGTTATCCATATATCGTCCGGTTATCAAATTAGGGTCATCGGTTTCCGCACAACATTCCACTTGCATTGCTTCATCAGAAGAATTCGACCAATGTTTCTTCATTTCTAGAAGAGCATTTTCTAGTTCATCTGATGTCATGCCTAATTTTAATTGTCCAATTCCAATATGCGGTTCAATAATTATCTCTTTCATAGCAAAACCTTCATATCTTCAAAAGTGTTTAACGGATGCCAAATAACCTCTCATACTGAAAAAGGCATGTTACAACTTCATCGTTATATTTTTGCTGCAATGTTCCTGCAATGCCATCGCAATCTTGTTTTGATTTCAAATCATCGACTTCTTTTCTTAGAAGTGCTTCGTATTGCCGGTTTCTTAACATTTGCGATTCTTGATTGACATAAGAAGAGTTCCCGTAACTACCAGTTTTTCTGTGGTCTGCTGTCATCATTCTGATACAATATGCTGTATTTGAGTTATAACTATTAGAGCTTAATGCTGATTGAGAAACAAAATGATGTCGTTGACCACCGGTTTGTCGAGTCTGCAAAAAAACAGTCGGCGTAAGTGCAGTGAAAAAGAACACTAATGCCAAAGCACAAGCAGTACAACGTGAAAGTATTTTTGTTTTACCTTTTCATCTATATTTTTGAAATATGGGTTTTATTTTTTCTGCATTGGAATCACCACTTTTTTGATAAAATTAGGAGCCATCACTTTCCGACAGCCATTCGTCTAGGATTCTTGATGCTATTTCAGCATATTCTTCATCTGTAGAAATAGATTTCAAATATTTGTAAAGAGTATCTTTTTCTTCTGCCGCCCCAATATAAGGAAGTTCTGCTCCAATTCCAGTTATGACAAGCGCTTCAAAATCCGTATCAGCCATCAGTTTGTTATGATTCAGTATACAAAGCGTATCTTCTGGAAATTCAACAAGCCGCTTAGACAATACCGAAAAACAATCTTCGGTATATCCGCCATCTGAAATTTTAAGTTCTTCTAATATTTGACTCGTTTCCATATCCTCAAGTTCTGATAAAAAATCTTGTGGATTTGATACCGATACGGAAACAGAGGATTCGGTGGAGGATGACGGTAGCGAATTTGTTGCGCAGGCGGATAAACTGGCCAGCATGATTGTGAGAATCACTATTTGAAATCGTTTCATCAGACATAACCTCCATTTTGTGTACTCCAACAGGAGCTTTTGCTTAGTCAACGTAGTTCACATTGTGTTTGTGACAGCTTTTTTGAAAAAAGTTCAAAATCTTGTCAGCTTTGGACGCTTCAACAAAAAAGTGTCCACACATTTGTAAATAATTACAAGCGTGTGGGCAAAAATTCAGCCAGTTAGGAAATGCTCTCTGCAATTTTTAGAATCTCTTCACGCGGTATCTTTCCAATGATCGTATGTGATATGCCATCTTTCTCCCATACTAGCACATATCCTGTACGGCCTCCGCTATTGTTTGTTCCGAGTGTGGCATCGGCTGTTCCAACTTTAATGCGCTCATAAACCGTATTATCTCTCACTTGGCTGTGACCATGGCATATTAGAAGACTAACCTTTAATTAAAATATCCAAAGCAGACAAACCATCCCTCTACTTTGCAGTCGTTGCAAATAGAGGGATGTTTGTCATCATCACAAGATGAAAAGCTATAAATTTATTTCAATTTTCCTCCACTCTCATAATCGTGTAGAACAGATGTCCCCAGTACCAAGAGAATCACACATATAATGCAGATCCAAGGAGTATCAAACCACAGCGAAATCAGCACTGGAACACAAGAAATCGCTATTATCCAAAAACCAACAGCCAAGAATCTTGATGTCTTTTTCAAGTTGTAGTGTTTTTTCTTGCTATACGCTTCTGCGATTGAATTTTTAGGAATCACCCAAAAATAGATTCCAACAGCAACTAAAAGAATAATCACCCAAAAACTATTGACAAATTTTTCTTGATTGTTTAAAGACATTTGCACTTCCTCGGCATTACGCCCATCCTACAACATTCCATGCATTATAAGTGAACATTTCATTGTGAAAGTTCACAGCAAGAGACTGCGTTTTCCAGTCTTTCGGAACATAGCCTTCGTAGTAATTGTTGTTTTTTGCGGCAGACTTCACATCTGTTATATAATATTTATATCCGTAAACATTTTTCTGATGCGAAGCTGCTGTCGTATCAACAAGATTCCATGTATACTGTGTTTTTATACAGCTGACAGTATCCGTAACGGCATTTTTAATCATACCGCTAGCAACCGTAATTCCCAGTCCCTTAATAAGTGCGTCCAAAAATGCTTCTGCAACAATATTCGGTAACGTCAATGCGCCCACAACAAGTGCAATTAAATCAACCATCCTTCCAACAAAATTATTGATTGTGTATGTCGTGGATTTCAATGATTTTTTTGGTGATGACTAAGATGTTTTATTTAGCTCATTTCGTCCGATGCGGTAAATCTTCTTGTCTTGTTCTCCTACTTCAACAATAAGTTCATTTTTATTGTGATGAACTATTACTGGAATATAGCTATCGGAATTTTCCACCATCAAACATGTGACTCCATTCGTCCATTCACTGTTCAATTCCTTTGATAGCATGGAAATGATTTCTTCTTTCGTCATTTTGATTAATGAATAACCTCCATTTTGTACACTCCCACAGGAGCTTTTGCTTAGTCAACGTTGCTCACACTGCGTTTGTGACAGCTTTTTTGAAAAATTTTCGAGATTTTATCAACTTTGTATATTTGTACAAAAAATGCCGACACATTTGTAAACAATCACAAGTGTGTCGGCAAGGTCTTGACAAATCAGGAAATGCTTTCCGCAATTCTTAGAAGCTCATCATGCGATATCTTTCCAATAATCGTATGCGAAATGCCATCTTTCTCCCATACTAGCACATATCCTGTACGTCCTCCGTTATTACTCGTTCCAAGTGTTGCATCGGCTGTTCCAATTTTAATGCGCTCATAAACCGTATGCTCATTGTCGAAAGTTTCGACTTGTCCATAGTCTTGAATTACGGAACAGTCCACATAATAAAAGATGTTCTTATCATTGACATCAACATAGGCATGAAGAAAGGATATTTCGTTATCATACCCTTGTTCATAATCTCGTTCAAATCCATCCGGCACATAGTGGTCGCTATATCCATTCGGGAGCTGCTCCAACGGCTCGCCATCTACCTGATATGTCAGCTGCATCTCAATCGGCAGGAATTTCTGAATCATCGTATAGACTGCCTTGCGGAAGTCCGCACTTACTGCAAGCGCACCGAGAGTTAAAATTACCAGCGTCAGGGCCGCAACAAGCACTCGTTTCAGTACCGGGCGGCGTTTATGCAACGCCGCTTGCAGGCGAGCATCCCATCGGGAAGTATCCGGGTAGCGTTCTTTAAGCTGGGCCGGACTTGGCAGCTCGTCCAGTTCTTTCTGTGCATCTGCACGGAGTGCCATCATCAATGCAGCATCAAAAGAAACTTCTGCCCTCTCACTCATGGCTGTTCAACTCCTTCCACAATAGTTTTCTTCCACGGAAAAGCCGCATCCGAACCACTTCGTCCGTCAGTCCAAGCGATTCGGCAATCTCCCGGTTGGTGTAGCCCATCGCCAAAAGGCGAAGAGGATCACGGTACATCGGTTTCATCTGTCTAATCAGTTCTGTCAGATGTTGGATGTTATCGGTGCTGACTGCTGCATCATCCGGCACCGGGGTGCCATCTGGTGCGTCCGGGATTTCTTCCAGCAATTCTTCCCGGCGTTTGCGAAGCATATCGTATGCACGACTTCTACTACAACTAACGAGATAAGCGGCGAGTTCGTGACAGTTTTCTCGATGAATTTTAGAAAAATTTTTCGCAACGTATAAAAACACTTCTTGCAGCACATCTTCTGCCAGATACGAATCGCCCATAATCTTGTAAGCGGTATGATAGACTAACCGCTTGTAAGTATTATATACATCTATAAATTGTTCTTCACTGCTTTGATCGTCAAGAACAGCTAAGTACAGGGAAAGCAACCCAACCACCTCCAACTGATTCGTGTGGATTGGATGTAGTGTACCATGAACCAGCAAAAATGTCGAATATTATAACTCAAAATTGCGGAAGTCTTTTTGAGTTTTTCTCGAATCATGTCAAGAGGGCTGGCATCGTCCAGCCCTCTCTCTTTTTGCCAAAGTTTCCCGCGTGTTTTCTTGCGCTCTGCCGAAAGTAGCATATTTTCAAAACTTTTTGTTGACACGGCTCGATTTTTGTGGTAATCTATCCCAACAATTTAATATAACATATTTACCTAGAGTTCCAGCTCGGCTCCTGAAGGAGCCGGAGCAAGTTTTTGACTTTCTTATCGCTACATAACGAACCCGAACCAAGGCCATCCCGGAAGGGATGGTCAGGTTCAGGTTGTTGTGTGGCGATTTTTTATTGCCAAATCTGGCACTGGACCTTGAAAACCGCATGACCGTCTGCATGGGATACCCGGCAATGACCCCCAAGTGGGAGAGCCGGAAAACGCCGCTGGAAGGGGGCAGGAAATCCACGCAGGGAGAACGGCACCCCCAATATCAACTGGTCAAAATGGCCAGTTGATCTGGTGAATGACACAAAGCGTCATTCACCAGATCAACCTTATGCGTCACGGATGACCTCGACTTAACATTATGTCAAGCCACGGTGAAAAGTGCTGGGTTACGAAAACCGCAAATCACCACTCAGCCATAACAGAGAAGGTTTAGTTGGTGATCATTTTGATCACCAACCAGACAATCGTAACGCTTTATTGTGTAAAAGTGGTGGTTCCCATTTTGATAACCACCATATATCCGTAACAGCCAAAGGAGGATACCTATGACAACAGAACAATGGGAACGTGAAAATCAGGACACCCTGATGGAATATTTCATTGATGGCGACCCCAGTGTGCGCAGAATCCAATGTGAATATTGCCGCAAGGTCATCTACACCCAGACCCGAAACCGCAAATATTGCAGCTTTCAGACCTGCGGCCACAAGATGCTGAATCTGCGGAAAAGCCTTAAAAAGCGTGCCGAACGTGGAACGTATACCTGCGCTTGCTGTGGGGAGCAGTTCTTGCCGATCCGGGCAGATGCCAGATATTGCAGCAATGGCTGTCGGCAGAAAGGCTACCGCCAGCGTAAAGCGAATGCCGGATAAGTATTGATGCTGCTTTTATTTAGTAAAGTGGCACTTCCCATTTTGGGAAGTACCAAAATACCGTAACGCCTAATTGCTCACTCCCAAATCCCCACAGTGGGAATTTGGGCTGTCCTCTGAAATCAAGTTCCGCTTTCCGTAACTTGATTTTAGCCGTAACGAAGCCACCGGAGTTATCATTTTGAAAACTTCGGTTTTTCTGTAACACGCCACCCCGCTCCGTAAAAATCAGGTGATCAAAATGAGCACTTGATTCTACCTGTAACGCCTCAAGGTCGTTGAAAATCAGGTGCCGCCATCCGGCACTTGATTTCACCCGTAACGGATTCAGTGGGTCAAAATGGCCCACTGAAAAAGCCGGACGAGCTGGTGGGCAGGGATTCGCAAATCTTTGACCGCCAGCTTGCCAAAATCAACGGGCCAAAATGGCCCGTTGAAGGGAGTCAAGGGGGAACGCCTTGCCCAGTGATATGATGCTGTGCGTCATATCCTACTGGGTATTATCTGGCGCAAAACGGCGGCAGATCCAGCAGCTTCGCTGCTGCGTTCTCCCCACCAAGCTGTTGAAACGGAGGGATGTCTATCTGAAATTAACACGACACAACGGACGAGCCGGAACCTACGGCACCTATAACCCCAAGCACAATGACCGGAGTTTCAATCTTTCCAACAGTGAGCACATCGACCCGGAACGAGCCAAGGGCAACATCTACTGGGACTGCTTCCACGGCTTCCGTTCGGCTCTCGATCCGCAAGACCCGGACGATCTGGCAGCGACCTTCTCGGAGGTAGAACGACAATTTTACGAGAGCCGCTATTCCAATTTTGTGGAAAGTCAGAACGAGCGCAATGCCAAGATCCGGCACACGGAGCGTAATCGCTCCATTCCTGACCTGCTGTCCAGCCGCAAGACCTGCCCAGAGGAGACCATCTATCAGCTGGGAACAAAGGACGACCATGCTTCGAGCGAAGTTCTTCTGGCGGTCGTGACCGAATTCATCGAGGAGTTCAAGGCAAGGTTCGGAGATCATATTCATGTTTTGGACTGGGCGTTGCATCTGGACGAAAGCACACCCCACATCCACGAACGCCATGTGTTCGACTGCGAGAACAAGTACGGCGAGGTAGCTCCCCAGCAGGAAAAGGCACTGGAAGCGTTGGGTTTTGATCTGCCCGACCCGGCTAAGCCCCTCAGCCGCCGCAACAACCGCAAGATCACTTTCGATGCCGCCTGCCGGAAGATGCTGTTTGACATTGCCAAACGGCATGGGCTGGAATTGGAGGAAGAAGCGGAGTACGGTAATCGCAAATATCTGGAAAAGCAGGACTTTATCCTTGCCAAGCAAAAGGAGCAGCTTGCCGCCCAGCAGAACAAGCTGGACGAGCTGACTTTGAAAGTTTCGGATATGGAGACCTTGCTGGAAGATGTTTCGGCTGCGGCCTACGACAAGGCGGTGGAGGTCGTGACGGATTCTGTCCGAACGGAGACCCGGAAGGAAGATATGCGAATGATCGAGGATACGAAGAAGTGGGTGCTATCGCCGGAGCGCAAAGCACCACAGGCTACACGGGAGTACACCGCCAAGCATCTGGATACCGTGCTGGACAAGTTCCTCAAAACCATGCAGACCACCGCTGCCCGCTTGCAGGAAAAGCTCCTGAGACCGGATGTTCGGCAGAAGGGCAAGGAGCAGGTCAAGGAGAAAGCACGGGATTCCGTTCTGCAACTGCTGAACCGCTTGCAGGCAGAACAGACCCAGCGTAAGCCATCTGCGCCGCCCACTGCTGAAAAAACAGAAACACGAGGTGATGTTTATTGAACAAAGAAGTCGACGAAGAACGCACTCCCCACACCGTTACGGACGTAAAAGAAATGCTGACCAAGCACTCCAACGGAGAGATCCAGCGGACGATCCAAAACTGCATCACGATTTTGCAGAACGACCATGTGCTTTCCGATGCCATCCGGCTCAACCTGTTAAGTGAGCGCATCGACATTGTAAAGCCTGTGGGCTGGCCCCGTTCCGGCAGGACGCTGAACGACACCGACATGAAGTATATCCTGCGGAGGATGGAGAAATACGGCATTTCCAGTGAAAAGAAAATCGAATCTGCCATCCGCATTGTTGCCAACGAGAATCGCTACCACCCCATCCGGAATTATCTGAACAGTCTGAAATGGGATGGGACTGAACGGATTCCCCATGTCCTGCATCATTTCCTCGGTGCTGCGGAGGACGAGTACACTTGCGAAGCTATGAAAATTTTCCTGCTGGGAGCCATCAAACGCGTGTTCCAGCCGGGATGTAAGTTTGAGACCATACTCTGTCTGGTGGGCGGACAAGGCACAGGAAAGTCCAGCTTTTTTCGGCTGTTGGCGGTCAAGGACGAGTGGTTCTCGGATGACCTGCGGCGGCTGGACGATGACAACGTGTACCGAAAGCTGCAAGGCCACTGGATCATCGAAATGTCGGAGATGATCGCCACCGCCAATGCCAAAAGCATCGAGGAGATCAAGAGTTTCCTCAGCAAGCAAAAGGAAACCTATAAAGTCCCCTACGAGACCCATCCTGCCGACCGTCTGCGCCAGTGCGTCTTTGCTGGCACGACCAACCGGCAGGATTTTTTGCCCCGTGACCGCACGGGCAACCGACGTTTTATCCCCATCCCGGTGGATGCGGAACTGGCCGAAGTCCACATTCTGGACAACGAGAAAGATTCCCGTGCTTATATCGACCAGCTTTGGGCAGAAGCCATGACCATCTACAACAGTGGTAATTACAAGCTGGCATTCAGCCCTGCCATGCAGGAAACGCTGCAAGCCCATCAGCAGGACTTCACGCAGGAGGATGCACAGGCTGGCATGATCTATGCTTTTCTGGAGGGCTACACAGGGGACCGGGTGTGTTCCAAGCAGCTCTATGCGGAGGCGCTGGGCAACACCAACATTCCGGCAGAGTGGGAGACCCGCGCTATCTGTGAGATCATGAACACGGGAATTTCGCGCGGCGATATTCAAGGCTGGCAGGCGCACAAGACAGCCAAGCGTTACCCGAAGTACGGCGTTCAGAAAGGCTGGGAGCGCGTAACCAGCCCCGAAACCGGGGCTGAAAATTTCTCCGAAATAACAGACGCGGAGGCCAAGCAGATGGGCTTCCCCTTCTGATGGACAACGGTTACACGTCTGGTTACAGATTCGGTTACGTTCCAGTTACAGTGCAAAAGCCGCATGGCTGCTGCGTTTTCCTCTTTCTGTAACCATGTAACCTTAAAAGAATAAGAAAAAATATAAAGTGCATCGGACGCCTGCGTGCAGAAAAAGAGAGTTTTCCTGCCCGGTTACAGGCGTTCGGTTACAAGGATATGGAGGTCTGCCTATGAGCAATACGCCTGCGCACACCACGAAGCAGCAGACGAAGAAGAAATTTATTGTTTCCCGTGAGTTTTCTGGAAACCAATCTATGAAAGAAGCCTTTGAACAGCTTATCGAGCGTCAGACGCACTCGCAGTTCGAGGAATGGCTTGAAAGAAAAGCCGGATAAACCCAATTTGACCGTTGAAAGGCTCGCAGGGACATGGTATTATAATGGTGTCGTGTCCCTGCTCATAGAATAGGAGAAAGAACTATGAGCAGAAAGAAACAGAATATCCAGAAAACCACAGCCCTCTATTGCCGTCTTTCCTTGGAAGATGGGCGCGAGAATGAGAGCATGAGCATCAGCAACCAGAAGTTGATGCTGAAAGACTTTGCGGAAAAGAACGGAATGTTCCGCTACGAATACTATGTGGACGATGGCTACACTGGGCGTAATTTCAATCGTCCGGCGTTCCAGCGGATGATTGCCGACATTGAAGCCGGAAAAATCGACTGTGTTATCACGAAAGACCTTTCTCGTCTTGGCCGCAACTATATCGAAGCTGGCAGTTATATCGAGATTTTCTTTCCTAAGCACCATGTCCGGTATATCGCCATTACGGACGGTGTGGACAGTCTGACCCGGCAGGAAATGGACATTACCCCGTTCAAGAACATCTTGAACGATATGTACAGCCGTGATATTTCCAAGAAAGTTCTGGCTGGCGTTATGACCCGTTCCCGGCAGGGCAAGTTCTGCGGCGGCACTCCGCCCTATGGTTTGATGCGTGACCCGAAAGACAACGGACATCTTATCATCGACCCGGATGCAGCACCCGTTATCCGCAAAATTTACGACTACGCCCTTGACGGGATGGGCAATATGAGAATTGCCAAGAAGCTGCTGGAAGAGAAAATCCCCATTACCCGTGTGAAAGCAAATACAGCACTGGATGCCAACTACTACACATGGGGTACAGCAAGAATCGGCCACATCCTCCGCAACCCGTTTTACAAGGGCGCACACCTTGTGTGCCGGACACACCAAACGGGCATCCGTTCCGGTTCGTTCAAGTTCATCCCCCGTGAGGAATGGGAAATTATCGAAAATTGCCATGAAGCAATTGTGACCCCGGAAGAATGGGCGAAGGTACAAGAACTGATCGACCGCCGCCCGACCATTATGACGGGCAATGACTGCCCATACTACAACATCTTCCACGGCATCATTTACTGCGCCACCTGTGGGAAATCCATGCAGGCACGGTATGAAAAAGTCGGCAGAAAGGATGTCAATCGAACTACCAAGAAGAAGCGTGAACCCATCGACAAAGCATTTTTTACCTGTCAGACCTATAACCGAATCGGCTGCAAAGTATGTTCCAGCCACAAAATCGAAGCCCGTGACCTGCATGAGCTGGTTCTGAATGATATTCAAGAGTTGGCTGCACAGGCCATGAAAGATTCGGATGCTTTTTATCAGCGGTTGAGCCGCCGCATGGAGAACCAATACCGCACGGATACTTCTGCGGTTCGGACAGAGATTCGCCGTTTGGAAGAACGGAATCAGGAAATTGATGATGTGTTTCTGAATCTTTACACGGATAAGAGCAAAGGCATCATCTCGGAACAGCGTTTTCTGAAACTGACGGATGCTATGGAACAGGAGCAGAACAGCAACAAGGCGCGTTTAAGCGAATTGAATCTTCTTCTGCACCAGTCGGATGAACAGGAAAGCGATGTTCATGCCTTTATCGAGGAAATCCGCAAGTATGCCGCCATCAAGGAGCTGGACGAAGTTGTACTGAACCGTCTTATCAAGAAAATCATGATTGGCGAGGTTCAGAAGGTCGATGGGCAGAAAATTCAGGAAGTCAAAATCATCTACAATTTTGTTGGAGAAATTTCCGCCTAATCTAAAATTGAAAATTCACACGATATAACATTGATTATAGTGACCCTTCTCGTTTTTTTGACGGGAAGGGTCTTTTCTTTTGCGAATTCATCACTTGACTTTACGGCAGGGAACTTATGAGCCGGGATGAGCTGGCGGTGCTGGATGGCGGCAAGTGCATCTTGCAGCTGCGCGGTGTAAGACCCTTTCTGTCGGATAAATACGATCTGACCCAACATCCGAACTACAAAATGACATCGGATGCTGACCCCAAAAATGCTCTGGATATTGAAAAATATCTGAGCCATAAAGAAAAAATCCGCACGGACGACCAGTTCGTCCTCGTGGATGTTGATTCACTCCCGCCCGCCTGACAAAGACGAGCGGTTATTTTTTATCCTGACCCAAAAGGCGCACCAGAAAATCAGCCCTTGCCGCAGTTTACGGCAGTTCACAAGTAGGTTTCGGGTGTGCGCAGGGTCACTTTTTGCCAAACAAAGGAGACGAAATATGGAATTTTTCAATAGTGCAGTGGACGTTCTGAAGACTCTGGTCGTGGCACTGGGTGCCGGTCTGGGCGTGTGGGGTGCTGTCAACCTCATGGAAGGCTACGGCGGCGATAATCCCTCCGCAAAAAGTCAGGGCATGAAGCAGCTGATGGCTGGCGGCGGCGTTGCCCTGATCGGTATCACTCTGGTGCCCCTGCTGTCCGGTCTGTTCGGCTAATTCGCTCTCGCAATAAACACAGTTTGACCCATAAGTACACCAGCAAATCAACTTCTGCCGCAGCTTATGGTGTTTCAATAAATGGATTTCAGGTGTGTGCAGGGTCGCTTTTTTCAAACCAAAGGAGATTTTACTATGGAATTCTTTAACAGTGCAGTGGACGTTCTGAAGACTCTGGTGGTTGCTCTGGGTGCCGGTCTGGGCGTGTGGGGTGCTGTAAACCTCATGGAAGGTTACGGCGGCGATAACCCCTCTGCCAATGCTCATGTGCGGTAAAGTAACAAATGATAATTTGATAGACAGCAGCCACTATTTCCGAAACACAGACCAATACGAAAAGCTGATGTGGGGATTTTCCTATATCAGCTTTTGTCTTTCTAAGCATTTTGGGGAAAGTGATGTATTTGTATCTTTCCTATTGACAGCCAGCCTTTGAAGTGATATATTTATCTCGACAAGCGACAAATACATCTCATCGGAGGACACCATTATGAAAAAAAGAACGAAACTCACAATTTGCCTGGGCGTGATATGCGCTCTGCTGGTAGCAATATCTTCATGGTACACGATAGCATTTAACAATTCAAGGTTTATTGTGCCTATGGATTTATCTGAATATGTTTTCAGAGTGCAAGACCTGCCTATGATTATTTCCGGCGTACTTCTTACCTTGTATATTGTGAATATTGTTGTGTTGTTTTTGGAATCTATTAAAACAAACAGGCGTAGGGAATTAACCTTGCAATCCACCAGAACAATAAATCCAAAACTGGGTTTTTTAGGTTTATTAGGATTTGCCGGATTTTTGGGATTTTGGACTTACAGCGTTGACAAGACAATTTTTCCTTTTGTGTTTTTCCTGTTTTTCGGCTTTTTCGGATTTTTCTATGAGGGAAAAATGTCAAATACTCTTATAGATGAACGATACAAAGAAAACAAAATGAAAGCGCAAAGTGTAGCGAACAAAACTTCTCTGTCCATTATTTTTCTTGCAATACTCATTTTGGGACAGGGAAAGCTCATGGATAACCTTGAATATACCTTAATTGCTCTTGTTATTGTTATAGCTCTCTCCATAGCACTTGAAATATTCCTTAGCGAATATCTGCTATATCATTATGATAACGATGAACAGTTTGATGAAAGCGAGGAATAAGCGTGCCGGATTTTGAATGTAGATTAAAAAAGTACAGGCTATTAAAGGATTTGACACAAGAGCAGTTAGCGGCACAGGTAGGCGTGCGGCGAGAAACAATTATGCGGCTGGAAAAGGCACAATACAATCCCTCACTTAAACTGGCGATTGATATTTCAAGAGTTGTTGAAGCACCGATTGAAGAAATATTCGTTTTCAAGTGATTTGTGCGGAATTATGCTTATTTTATAGGCAGTTGCGCTAATGTTAATCTGCATTGCTTGCCGCATAGCAGCTATCATGCTATTTTTGATTTACCAAGACAAAGGAGTGGAACGCATCATGTTTCTATGAAATCTAAAAACTCTCAGAAAACAGAAAGGCTTTTCACAGGAAGAATTAGCAACCAGACTTCATGTAGTCAGACAGACTATCTCCAAATGGGAGAAAAATTTGTCCGTTCCCGACGCTGATACTCTTATTCGTCTGGCTGAAATATTAGAGGTATCTGTCAGTGAATTGCTGGGTACGAAAATTGAAAATGAAAATGTCGCCAGTGATGTTGCCGAACAACTATCCAGAATAAACGAGCAACTGGCAATCAAGAACCGCCGCTCACGTCGTATCTGGAAAATTGTTGCCATTATATTAGCAGTAATCGTTCTTGTGAATATTTTTATTGCTGTCTTTTTCAGCGTTCCAGACCTCAACAGCAATACCCAGAATAACCCGCTAGCAATAAGTGATGAAACGATAAGCATAGATGAATGAAGTCGCTAAAAATAGCAAAACCAGCCGAGCCAGTCAACGGCAAGTAAATGGGCTGCACCCACCGTTGACAGCCCCGCCTGTCCTTGCCGGTGGGTAATCAAGGGGCGACAGCAGAAAATGCTGCCGCCCTTTCCCATAATTGAAGAAAGGGGGATTTTCCATGACCGAACAGGAAGCCTATCAAGAACATATCCGCTATACCCATGATACCTATTGCCGGATTGTTATTCGCCATGCGTCCTTTGACGCTGCCCGTATGCTGGCGGCGAGGTGGAGACGGGAAATCTCTCTTGAATATTTGACCGAAGAAAAGTTTGTCCCACTAAGCACCACAGACGAGTATTTTCAAGTGCCGGACTATGGCGAAACTTATCTGTTTTCTGTCCGGGGGCAGACGATATTTTTAGATAGCTGTTCCCTTGCGGCGGCTCTTGCCGGGCTGCCGGAACAGACACAAGAGGAAATCTTTTTATATTACTTCCAGCACTTGACACAGAAAGAAATCGGAGAACAAAGCGGCTGGACACGCAGCACAATCGGGCGGCATATTCAGCTTGCCTTGAAGCGGCTGAAAGAGGAAATGGAGGTGTTGTCCCATGAGTAACCGACTTCTCCCCTATGACACGATTATAAAGGCACATGAGGGCGACCCCATAGCGATACAAGCTGTCCTTGACCGCTACGCCGGATATATCCGCTACTTTTCCAAAATGAACGGCTATTATAACTCTGATATGGAGGACTACATCAAAACAAAGCTGATTGAAAGCCTGTTCAAGTTCCGGCTTGACCGTTGAGTTTGGATTGATGATATGATAAAATCATTTTAGCAAATTGAATTTTGAAGGGGGAATAAAAATGGCGGTTTCAAATATAAATGCTATTATTAACAAGGATATTCATAAAGTTTGGGATATTGTTTTTGCAGTTGAAAAATATAGTGAGTGGCGAAGCGATTTAAGCAAAACAGAAATCATAAATGAGAAGCAATTTATTGAGTACACTAAAGACGGATATGCAACTACATTTTCTATCACTACTATTGAGCCATATAAACGCTGGGAATTTGACATGGAAAATAGCAATATGTCAGGACATTGGATTGGTGTTTTTACAGCTAAGGGAAATGAAACACAAATTGATTTTACAGAAAATGTGACACCTAAAAAGTGGATTATGAAACCTTTTGTAAAAATTTATCTGAAAAAGCAACAAGAACAATTTGTTCTGGACTTAAAAAAAGCATTGAAATAACAACTTCAAGTTTGCCACACTGAACCACTATAAAAACTGAATATCCCGCCGTCCCGCAGCGGCACATGAAGCAGTAAATCCGAAAAAGATTTGCTGCTTTTTTTGCGCCCATTTTTGGCAAATTTCCAAATGTTCCGTATTAGACAGTGAAGCCAAAAAAGGTTGCCGCTTTTTTCAGACAGCGGGCAAAACGCAGCTTCCAAAACGCCTTATTGTCGGGAAAGACCGAGCCGCCGGAAAAGTTCTTGCCGGAAAGTCCGTCATTTTTGCTTTTTGCGGTGTTGTAGGGAGTAAGGGGGAGAATGCCAGCCCGCAGCCTTTTATAAAAAAGCTGGTTGCGATTTTCTGAAAAAGTGGCAGTAGGAAGTGAACGGCAGTCCGGCAGTTTCTTAGAGCAAGATTCTACCGCAGTACCAAAATTCGCTTTTCGCTCATTTTGCCCCTGCGGGAATCTTGTTGGGGAGTGCCTTCCCCAAACCCTGCTTATGCGGCTTGCGCCGCTTAAAAATCCCTCAAAATATTTTTTCGGATTTTTCAAAACAGTTCCGCTTCACACCCCGTTTTTCTCCTATTAGTGAGAGGACACCACGCACAGAAAGGAGGTTTTTACCATGCGAAAACGATACAACACGCCGCACCGCAGCCGGGTAGTCAAGACACGCATGACCGAGGAAGAATACGCCGAGTTTGCGGAAAGGCTTTCTGCCTGCAACATGAGCCAAGCCGAGTTTATCCGGCAAGCCATAACCGGGGCAGCCATACGCCCCATCATAACCGTTTCTCCCGTCAATGATGAGCTGCTTGCCGCTGTTGGGAAGCTGACCGCCGAATACGGCAGGATCGGCGGCAACTTAAACCAGATAGCCCGGACGCTGAACGAGTGGCACAGCCCCTACCCGCAGCTTGCCGGGGAGGTACGGGCGGTGGTTTCCGACCTTGCTGCCCTAAAGTTTGAAGTCTTGCAGAAAGTGGGTGACGCTGTTGGCAACATTCAAACATATCAGCTCTAAAAATGCGGACTATGGCGCAGCGGAAGCCTACCTCACATTTGAGCATGACGAGTTTACCATGAAGCCCACCCTTGATGAAAACGGGCGGCTGATACCGAGGGAGGATTACCGCATTTCTTCCCTCAACTGCGGGGGCGAGGATTTCGCTGTTGCCTGTATGCGGGCCAATCTCCGCTATGAGAAAAACCAAAAACGGGAAGATGTGAAAAGCCACCACTATATCATCAGCTTTGACCCACGGGACGGGACAGACAACGGCTTGACCGTAGACCGGGCGCAGGAGCTGGGCGAGCAGTTCTGCAAGGAGCATTTTCCCGGACACCAAGCCCTAATCTGCACCCACCCGGATGGGCATAACCACAGCGGCAATATCCATGTGCATATCGTCATCAACTCCCTGCGGATTTATGAAGTCCCGCTTCTGCCCTACATGGACAGACCAGCCGACACAAGGGAGGGCTGCAAGCACCGCTGCACCAACGCCGCTATGGAATATTTCAAGAGTGAAGTCATGGAGATGTGCCACCGGGAGGGGCTTTACCAAATCGACCTCTTGAACGGCAGCAAGGAACGGATAACCGAACGGGAATACTGGGCGGCAAAGAAAGGGCAGCTTGCCCTTGATAAAGAGAACGCCGCCAGAGAAGCCGCAGGACAGCCGACCAAGCCCACCAAGTTTGAAACGGACAAGGCGAAGCTGCGCCGGACGATACGGCAGGCACTTTCCCAAGCCGCCAGCTTTGACGAGTTTTCTTCTCTTTTGCTGCGGGAGGGCGTGACCGTCAAGGAGAGCCGGGGGCGTCTTTCCTACCTCACGCCAGACAGGACAAAGCCTATCACAGCCCGGAAGCTGGGGGACGATTTTGACAAGGCTACTGTCCTTGCCCTGCTCACGCAGAACGCCCGCAGAGCCGCCGAACAGACCAAAGCCATACCCGAATACCCTGCCGCAGTTAAAAAGCTGTCACAAGGGGAAAAAGCTGCAAAAACCACCCCGGCAGACAACACCTTGCAGCGCATGGTTGACCGGGAAGCCAAGCGAGCCGAGGGCAAGGGCGTGGGCTATGACCGCTGGGCGGCAAAGCACAATCTAAAGCAAATGGCAGCTACCGTTACCGCCTACCAGCAGTACGGCTTTTCTTCCCCGGAGGAACTGGACGAAGCCTGTTCTGCCGCCTATGCCGCCATGCGGGAAAGCCTTACAGAGCTGAAGCAGGTGGAAAAGACGCTGGACGGGAAAAAGGAGCTGCAACGGCAGGTGCTTGCCTATTCCAAGACCCGCCCTGTCCGGGACGGGCTGAAACAGCAGAAAAACGCCAAAGCAAAAGCAGCCTACCGACAGAAGCACGAAAGCGACTTTATCATAGCAGACGCAGCCGCCCGCTATTTCAGGGAGAACGGCATTTCCAAGCTGCCGAGCCATAAAGCCCTGCAAGCAGAGATTGAAAGCCTTATCAAAGAGAAAAACAGCGGCTACAACGATTACCGGGCAAAACGGGAGGAATACTGCCGCTTACAGACTGTCAAGGGCAATATCGACCAGATTTTACGCCGGGAACGCAAGCCTGTGAAAAGGCAGGAACAGGAGCGATAAAAACCACCCCAAAATGTACCCGAACCCATACCGAACAAGGGGGCTGCCCCGTACCCTATCCGCAATACCAAAGGATTTTTTAACAGGCTTACAGGGCAGAAAAACCCCGAAAATGATACCGAGATGATACAGAATTATCGCCGATACCGCCACACCAGCGGAAACGGCAGAAAGGAGCGCACCCATGCCAAGAATGAGCAAGAAACGGCGGCTGGAATGGTCTTTTTTCCTGCGGCAAGTAAAAGTCGGGAATACCACCTGCGACCGTATCACATACAACGACCTCTGCCGGGGCTGTACCCATAGCTGCAAGCAGAGCTTCCGGGCGGTTATCATACTCTGCCCCCGCTACTACTCCAAACGCCGGAAAAAGGAGGACAGGGACAATGGCAGATAACCGCAAATATTACTACCTCAAGCTGAAAGAGAACTTTTTTGACAGCGACTCCATTGTGCTGCTGGAAGATATGAAAGACGGGATTTTATATTCCAATATCCTCTTGAAGCTGTACTTAAAATCGCTGAAAAACGGCGGGAAATTGCAGCTTGACGAGCATATCCCCTACACAGCACAGATGATAGCGACACTGACCCGCCACCAGATAGGGACAGTTGAGAGGGCTTTAGAGATTTTCCGGCAGTTGGGGCTTGTGGAGCAGCTTGACAGCGGGGCTTTCTATATGACCGACATTGAGCTGATGATAGGACAGTCCTCTACCGAAGCCGAGCGAAAACGGGCTGCAAGGCTGGAAAACAAGGCACTTTTACCGCCCCGGACAAAAGGCGGACATTTGTCCGACATTCGTCCACCAGAGATAGAGATAGAGTTAGAGAAAGAGATAGAAAAAGAGAGAGAGGGAGAAACGGGACACCCCGCCCCCGCTGCTTATGGCAGATACAACAATGTGACACTGACCGATACAGAGCTTTCCGGGCTGAAAACAGAGCTGCCCGACAAGTGGGAGTATTATATTGACAGGCTTTCCTGCCATATCGCTTCCACCGGGAAGCAGTACCACAGCCATGCAGCCACCATTTACAAGTGGGCGCAGGAGGACGCTGCCAAAGGCAAGGCTGCCCCGAAACAGGGCATACCCGATTATTCATGCAAGGAGGGCGAGAGCTTATGAAAAACGAGATTGAAGCTATGATTACGGACATTACAACCACTACCGCCGAAGCGGAGGACTACACAGGCGAGGACGGGCTTTTATACTGCGGCAAGTGCCATACGCCCAAAGAAGCCTACTTTGCAGAGGGAAAGATTTGTTTCGGGCGTGACCGCCACCCAACAGACTGCGACTGCCAGCGGGCAGCCCGTGAAAAGCAGCAAGCCGCCGAAAGCCGACAGAAGCACCTTGAAACAGTGGAGGACTTGAAACGCCGGGGCTTTACCGACCCCGCTATGCGGAACTGGACATTTGAGCATGACAACGGCAGAAACCCACAGACCGAAACCGCCCGCTTTTATGTGGATAGCTGGGAAACCATGCAGGCTGAAAATATCGGCTACCTGTTCTGGGGCGGTGTGGGGACAGGAAAAAGCTACCTTGCCGCCTGTATCGCCAACGCCCTTATGGAAAAAGAGGTTGCCGTTCGCATGACAAACTTTGCAACGATACTGGGTGACCTTGCCGCCAGCTTTGAGGGCAGGAACGAATATATTTCCCGCCTTTGCAGCTACCCCCTGCTGATACTTGATGATTTCGGTATGGAGCGAGGGACAGAATACGGGCTGGAACAGGTTTACAGCGTGATTGACAGCCGTTACCGAAGCGGCAAGCCGCTGATCGCCACGACCAACCTCACGCTGGAGGAATTGCAGCACCCGCAGGACACGCCCCACGCCCGCATCTATGACAGGCTGACTTCCATGTGTGCCCCTGTCCGCTTCACGGGCAGCAACTTCCGAAAGGAAACCGCACAGGAAAAGCTGGAACGATTAAAGCAACTGATGAAGCAGCGAAAGGAGAGCCTATGACAGAAACCAAACAGACAAGCACTATCAAAACAGACCGCCGCCCGGACTGTGTGACGGAAATCCGCATGGGCAACTCCGTCCTTACCGTTTCCGGCTTCTTCAAGCAGGGCGCAACCGACACCGCAGCCGACAAGATGATGAAAGTGCTGGAAGCGGAAGCTGCTGCCGGACATACGCCACCATTCAGCGCATAAGTGATGACATGGAAAAGCGGTCACGCCGGGAAGCATGACCGCTTTTCCAAAAGTAGTGATTACTCTACTTCCTTTAAAAGTTCTTCAACAGAAATCCCGTATAATTTTGCGAGTGCAAATAGATTAGATGTGCTGGGGTCAGAATCTCCTTTCTCCCACTTTGACACAGCTTGACGACTAACACCAATCGTTTCAGCGACAAACTCTTGCGTCATTTTGCACCGGGTACGATGAAATTTTAGAGCTTCACCTAATGACCTTTTAATAACCTTTTTCTCATCTCGGACTTCTTTTGATTTTAAGTATTTCAAAAGTGCCCGGATAATAAGAACAATCAGCGTTACAAAGGCTACGAGAATGAGAAGTGAAAAAAATATTGCGATAGTGCTTGTAATTGCTGAAATCTTCATATACACCATCTTCTTTCTTATGGCTATATTTTAGCAAAAAGAATAGGTTGCTTCTACCAACTATTGCGCAAAAATAAGTTGCAAACAGGTTGCACGACAAGCCACACACAGAAAATCGTCTTTTTACCGACCATAAAGAAGCGGATTTGACGCTTTTGCCGCTATACAGACAGCCGCCCCATGTGGTACAATCAAGGTACGGAATAGTGGGGCTGGCTGTCGGAAACGGAGGATTTTATGTTAAGACAGAC
Source organism: Faecalibacterium sp. BCRC 81149 (assembly GCF_022750605.1). Classification (NCBI taxonomy): domain Bacteria; kingdom Bacillati; phylum Bacillota; class Clostridia; order Eubacteriales; family Oscillospiraceae; genus Faecalibacterium; species Faecalibacterium sp. BCRC 81149. The sequence continues at coordinate 24,572 of NZ_QXJA01000019.1, forward strand.
CAACCAACAACCAATTACCGCCCTTTACCCAAGACTTTCCCATGAGGACGAGCTGCAAGGCGAAAGCAACTCCATATCCAACCAGAAGCGTATCCTTGAAACCTATGCAAAGCAGAACGGCTTTTCCAATCTGCGCTGGTACACGGACGACGGTTATTCTGGTGCGAACTTTCAAAGACCCGGTTTTCAAGCCATGCTTGCGGACATTGAAGCCGGAAAAGTCGGGACAGTTATCGTCAAGGATATGTCGAGGTTAGGGCGAAACTACCTACAAGTGGGAATGTACACAGAAATGATTTTCCCACAGAAAGGCGTCCGCTTCATTGCTATCAATGACGGAGTGGACAGCGCACAGGGCGACAATGACTTTGCCCCGCTGCGGAATATCTTTAACGAATGGCTGGTGAGAGATACGAGCAAGAAAATCAAAGCAGTGAAACGCTCAAAAGGCATGAGTGGCAAGCCTATCACAAGCAAGCCTGTGTATGGCTACCTCATGGACGAGGACGAAAATTTCATCATTGACGAGGAAGCCGCACCCGTAGTCAAGCAGATATACAACCTCTGTCTTGCCGGGAATGGTCCGACCAAGATTGCCCGTATGCTCACAGAGCAGCAAATCCCAACGCCGGGGACGCTGGAATACCGCAGGACGGGCAGCACCCGCCGCTACCACCCCGGCTATGAGTGCAAGTGGGCGACCAATACCGTTGTGCATATCCTTGAAAACCGGGAATACACGGGCTGTCTGGTAAACTTCAAGACGGAAAAACTCTCTTACAAAGTCAAGCACAGTGTAGAAAATCCCCTGGAAAAGCAAGTGATTTTCGAGAACCACCACGAGCCTATCATAGACACTCAGACATGGGAACGGGTGCAGGAGCTACGCAAGCAGCGTAAACGCCCCAACCGCTATGATGAAGTGGGCTTGTTCTCTGGTATACTGTTCTGTGCAGACTGCGGCAGCGTCATGTATCAGCAGCGATACCAGACGGACAAGCGCAAGCAGGACTGTTATATCTGCGGCAACTACAAGAAGCGCACCCATGACTGTACGGCGCACTTTATCCGCACCGACCTCTTGACCGCCGGTGTACTCTCCAATCTGCGGAAAGTGACCAGCTATGCGGCAAAGCATGAAGCCCGGTTTATGAAGCTCTTGATTGAGCAGAACGAGGACGGGGGCAAACGCAGGAACGCCGCCAAGAAAAAGGAACTGGAAGCCGCCGAGAAACGCATAGCCGAGTTATCCGCTATCTTCAAGCGGCTGTATGAGGACAGCGTGACCGGGCGCATATCAGACGAGCGTTTCACAGAACTGTCGGCAGACTATGAAGCAGAACAACGGGAACTGAAAGAAAGAGCCGCTGCTATCCAAGCGGAGCTTTCCAAAGCACAGGAAGCCACCGTGAACGCAGAAAAGTTTATGAATGTTGTCCGGCGGCATACCAGCTTTGAAGAACTTACCCCTACTCTGCTGCGGGAGTTTGTAGAGAAAATCGTTGTGCATGAGTGCAGCTATGACGAGAACAAGACCCGCAGACAGGACATTGAGATTTATTATTCTTTTGTTGGCAAGGTGGACTTGCCCGAATAAACGCCCGACCTATCCGACACAATGCGCAAGTGCCGGATAGGAACGGCAAAATTTTTTACACTTCTATTACTTCTTTATCACACATCAGTAAAGAGTCAGGGCATGAAGCAGCTCATGGCTGGCGGCGGTGTTGCCCTGATTGGTATCACCCTGATTCCCCTGCTGAGCGGTCTGTTCGGCTGATCTTTTCCGGGCGGCGATTGCCGCCCCGTACATATTTACTTGCAAGTGTTTCCAGCCCCTCCGTGGCAAACGGATTCTTATTATAAAGAGGAAACGCATTGCAAATCGAATATTCACCTTTATTCTGAAAGGACGGTGCTATTATGCAGATTTTGACTCACCTTATTTTTCTGCTCAACCTGCTCAAGACCCTGATCAATCATTTTTCCTGATGGGTGGTGGCGCTGAGTGGAAACAGTTCTCAAAGCGATCTCTGATTGGATAAAGTCACTGCTGACAGCGGCAATCATGTCCAATCTTTCCGGCCTGTTCGATGATGTGAACACCCAAGTGGGCGGCATCGCCCAGCAAGTCGGCACCAAACCATCCAGTTTTGAACCGCGCGTTTTCGCTATGATCGAAGCACTCTCCCGGAATGTGGTGCTGCCCATTGCAGGCGTGATTTTGACCTTTATTGCTTGCTATGAATTGATTCAGATGATTACTGAACACAACAATATGGCACAGTTTGAACCGGCATTGATTTTGAAGTGGATTTTCAAAACTGCCATTTCGGTCTGGATGATCTCGAATACGTTTGACATCATCATGGCGGTGTTTGACGTGACGCAGCAGGTGGTGGCAAATTCCAGCGACATTATTTCTGGCAACACGCGGGTGAACGACATCGGGCTTTCCATGTTGCAATCCAGCATGATGCAGATGGACGTAGGACCCTTGTTCGGACTGTTCTTGCAGTCCTTCTTCATCGGCATCACTATGCGCATCCTGTCCATCGTGATTTTCGTCATCGTCTATGGAAGAATGATTGAGATCTACATGATGGTCAGCCTTGCCCCGGTTCCCATGGCAACATGGGGCAACCACGAGCAATCCCATGTAGGACAGAACTACCTGAAGTCCCTGTTTGCATTGGGATTTCAGGGTTTCCTCATCCTCATCTGCGTGGCGATTTACGCGGTTCTGCTTCAGAATGTTGCAATATCCGGGGATGCCATCAACTCGATCTGGAGCATCGTGGGGTATACCGTGCTGCTCTGCTTCTCGCTGTTCAAGACCAGCTCTGTCGCCAAAACTCTGCTGGGTGCCCATTGATTCGGAGGTGAAATTTTGGCAGCTTATATTTCCGTGCCGCGCGATTTCAGCAAGGTGAAGTCCAAAGTAGCCTTCAATTTGACCGCCCGGCAGCTCGTCTGTTTTGGTGCAGCGGCAGTCGTAGGGGTGCCGCTGTTCTTTGTCCTGCGGGATACCGCAGGCAATTCCGGCGCTACCCTCGGCATGATGGCGGTCATGCTGCCCATGTTTTTTCTGGCCATGTACCAGAAGAACGGTCAGCCCGCCGAAAAGATCCTGCGGTACTACCTTCAGGCGCGTTTTGTTCGTCCGAAGGTGCGTCCGTACCAGACCCGCAATTACTATGCACTGCTTGTGAAGGGAGATGACGCCCATGATTCCGTTTCTGAAAAAGAATAAAGACGGCAAAAAGCCGCCCAAGCCCACAGTGCCCCGCACGGCACAGGAAAGCATCCCGTTCCAGCGGATGTTTGAGGACGGTACCTTCCGTATCCGTCCCGGCTACTACACCCGCACCATCCAGTATCAGGACATCAATTATCAGCTCGCGCAGCAGGAGGACAAGACCGCTATCTTTGAGGAATGGTGCAGTTTTCTCAACTTTTTCGACAGCTCTATCCACTTTGAGCTGTCCTTTGTGAATACCGCCACCGATTCCGCAGACTTTGAAAAGTCCATCCGCATCCCGTACCAGCAGGATGGCTTTGACGATGTGCGCGCCGAGTACAGCCAGATGTTGCGGCAGCAGCTTTCCAAGGGCAACAATGGTCTGACCAAGACCAAATTCCTGACCTACGGCATCGAGGGCGACAGCATGGAACAGGTCAAACCTCGGTTGGAGCACATCCAGAACGACCTGATGAACAACTTTCACAGGTTAGGCGTTCTGGCAAAGCCGCTGGACGGTACGGAGCGTCTGCGGCTGATGCATGGGATGCTGAACATGGATGGAGCCAACAAGTTCCACTTCAACTGGAAAGACCTTGTGCCCAGTGGTCTGTCCGTAAAGGATGCCATTGCCCCCACTGCGCTGGCGTTTAAGAACAGCCGTACCTTTCAGATGGGCGGCATCTTCGGGGCGGTCAGCTTCCTGAATATTACGGCTTCTGACCTGAGCGACCAGCTTTTGAAGGATTTCCTTGATATGGATTCCAGCCAGATCGTTACCATGCACATCCAGTCCGTTGACCAGAATAAGGCCATCAAAACCATCAAGCACACCATCACCGAACTCGACCGCAGCAAGATCGAGGAGCAGAAAAAAGCCGTCCGCGCCGGATACGACATGGACGTGCTGCCGTCCGATTTAGCAACCTACGGCAGAGATGCCAAGGCACTTTTGAAGGAATTGCAGAGCCAGAACGAGAGAATGTTTCTGGTGACATTCCTTGTTCTGAACACCGGCAAAACCGAGCAGGAACTGGAAACCAACGTGTTTCAGGCGGTCAGCATTGCCCAGAAGCACAACTGCGAATTATGCCGCCTTGATTTTCAGCAGGAGCAGGGGCTGATGAGCAGCCTGCCGCTGGCAGACTGCCAGATCGAGATCCAGCGCGGCCTGACCACCAGCAGTACGGCAATTTTTGTGCCGTTTACCACGCAGGAACTGTTCGACAACGGCAAGGAAAGCCTGTATTATGGCTTGAACGCCCTGTCCAACAACCTGATTATGGTTGACCGCAAAAAGCTGAAGAACCCCAACGGTCTGATTTTGGGCACTCCCGGTTCCGGTAAATCCTTCAGCGCAAAGCGTGAGATCTGCAATGCGTTCCTCGTGACGGACGATGATATTATCATCTGCGACCCGGAATGTGAGTACGCTCCGCTGGTGGAGCGTCTGCATGGGCAGGTCATCCACATCAGCCCTGCCAGCACCCAGTATATCAACCCGATGGACATCAACAGCAACTACTCGGAAGAGGATAACCCTCTGGCTCTGAAAGCCGACTTTGTACTGTCCCTGTGCGAACTGGTGGTCGGCGGCAAAGAGGGGTTGCAGCCGGTGGAAAAGACGGTCATTGACCGCTGCGTCCATGTGATCTATCGCAAGTATTTCGAGAATCCCATCCCGGAAAATATGCCGCTGTTGGAAGATCTGTACAACGCCCTGCTGACGCAAGATGAACCGGAAGCCCGCCATGTGGCGGCTGCGCTGGAAATCTACGTCAAGGGCAGTCTGAACATCTTTAACCACCACACCAACGTGGATATCAATAACCGCATCGTCTGTTTTGATATCAAGCAGCTTGGCAAACAGTTGAAGAAACTCGGTATGCTCATCGTGCAGGATGCCGTGTGGGGGCGTGTGACTGCCAACCGTGAAGCCGGAAAATCCACCCGGTACTATGCAGACGAGTTCCACCTTTTGCTGAAAGAGGAGCAAACTGCGGCATACAGCGTTGAAATTTGGAAGCGTTTTCGTAAGTGGGGCGGCATCCCGACAGCCCTAACGCAGAACGTCAAAGATCTGCTGGCAAGTCCCGAAGTATCAAATATTTTTGAGAACTCGGACTTTGTGTATATGCTCAATCAAGCCAACGGAGACCGGCAGATTTTGGCGAAGCAGCTGAACATTTCGCCCCATCAGCTTTCCTATGTGACCCACTCCGGCGAAGGTGAAGGGCTGCTGTTTTTCGGTAACGTGATCCTGCCTTTTGTTGACCACTTCCCGAAAGACCTTGAACTCTACCGCATCCTTACGACCCGCCTTTCCGAAGTTGCGGAGGCGCAAAAGCATGAGTGAGAAACAGCCGAAGCTGAAATTCGAGGAGGAAAAGGAGCGCACGGCCACGCGCTCTCCTCCGAAAAAGTCCAAAGTGGAGCAGTCTAAGCCCAAAAAGCAGAAGCTGAAACTGGACGCAGATAAAGCTGCGGAAAAGGCGCAGCACCTGCGTTTTGGCAAAGCCGAGATCACCCCGGATGAAGCATCCCGCATGACAAAGCAGCAGAAACGTGCTATGTATGCCGCTGCTGCCGCCCGATCTGCGGCACATCGGGAGATTGACCAGTACGAGGATGAAAACGTCGGCGTGCAAGCGTTGAGCGAGGGCGAAAAGGCGGCAGGAAATGTCCGGGATATTTCCAAGAACAGATACGCCCGGAAGCTGAAAAAGAAAGCCAAGATGCAGGACAAGAAGGGCACCAAAACCGCAAAATTTTCTGCACGGGAGCCGACTGCGGCACAGGATGCAGGTGCATCCAGAACCTGCGAGGGCGGCTCCAACTGGCTTTCCCGGTGGCGGCAGAAACAGGATATTCAGAAAAGCTACCGTGCCGCCGCCCGTTCGGGCACGGCGGCGCAGACCGCAGGCGGTAAAGCGGCATCCAATGGCACCAATGCTGCAAAGTCCGGCATGGAGCAGGTCATCAACAAAGGAAGATCGGTGGTCAGCACCGCAGTCAACGGCATTGCCAATTTTGCAAAGAGCAACGCGCACGTTCTTTTGATCGTGGGCGTTTTTCTTTTGCTCCTGCTGCTGGTCATGTCAGCGTTTTCGTCCTGTTCCATTCTGTTCTCTGGCACCACGCAGGTATCCGGGCAGACCATGTACTCTGCCGAGGACCGGGATATTCGTGGTGCAGAACAGGACTACAAGAAGTTGGAAAAGGAACTGGACAAAAAGATCAAGCGCATCCCCACCGACCACCCCGGCTACAACGAGTATCAGTATCATTTGGATGCCATCGAGCATGACCCGTGGCAGTTGACCTCTTTTCTCACGACTCTGTATGACGATTACACCCGGTCGGAGGTACAGGGCAAGCTGAAGGAAACCTTCAAGAAGCAGTACAAGCTGACCACATGGGTGGAGGTGCAGATACGGTATAAGACCGTGTGGGTCATCAGCCCGGCAGGAATCCCAATTCCTACGCAGGTGCCCTATGAGTACCGCATCTTCCACACCAAGCTGGTGAACCGTGGCTTGGAGGTAGTCATCCGGGAGGAACTGGACAACGACCAGTGGAAACGGTACGAGATCTTTCAGGATACCTTGGGTGGCAGACCCTACCTGTTCAACGGCGGTCTGCCGCCCGGTGGCTCCGATGGCTCCGGCGCACCGGGCATCGACTATCAGGTGCCGGCAGAAGCACTGACCGACAGCGAATTTGCCGCCATCTACAAGGAAGCCCAAAAGTATGTGGGTACGCCCTATGTGTGGGGCGGCTCCACCCCGGAAACCGGCTTCGATTGCAGCGGCTACGTCTGTTGGGTTTACAACCAGAACGGCTACAATGTCGGGCGCACCACGGCCAACGGTCTTTGGAATAAATGCCAGCACATCTCCGAAGCAGAAGCAAAGCCCGGAGATCTGGTTTTCTTCAAAGGCACCTACGACACCCCCGGCATGAGCCATACTGGAATATATCTCGGAAACGGTATGATGGTCAGTGCCGGAGACCCCATCAAGTACGCCAATATCCACTCGTCCTACTGGCAGAAATACCTGTCAGGATTCGGGCGGCTATCCAAATAACAGGAGGACAATATGAGCGAAAAACTCGATAAACTGCGCGCTTCACTGGAAAAAGAGAAGGAACGGCGCATCAAGATCAACAATCGCATCGAAAGTCTGGAGCGGCGGATTCAGGAGGCCGAAGCCGCCGAGGTCAACGAGATGGTGCGCACGGCCAAGGTCACGCCGGAACAGCTCGCCGCCCTGCTGCGGCAGTCAGCCACCACCACCCCGAACCCGGCTGCGCTGTCCGCAGTCGGTGCCACGTTCAACAAGGAGGAAGATTCGGATGAAGATGATGAATAAGGTCGGCGCACTGCTGCTGTCGGCAGTGCTATGTGTCGGTATGGCGGCTCCCGCATTTGCCTATGTCGGCGAGCCTGTTGAAGAAGTCGAGCAGCCTGTCCTGACGGACAGCAGCGAAGAAGATGCTGTTACCGTCACGGACGAAACTTCCGGCGCACTGACCCCGGAGGGCAATCTGACGCTGGTGGATGACTACCACACCAATTATTCGGACGGCTCCGGGCAGCAGTTCATCACGCTGGTCAGTAAGTCCGGCAATACGTTCTATCTGGTCATCGACCGCAACGCCAAGGGGCAGCAGACTGTTCACTTTATGAATCTGGTGGACGAAGCCGACCTGCTGGCACTGATGGAAGAAGATGCCGATGCCTACACCGCTGAAAAGGAAGCGACGGCGCAGGCAGAGCAGGAGCGCAAACAGGCCGAGGAAGATGCGAAAAACGCTGCGGAAGAAGCGGCGGCATCCGGTTCTGAACAGACTGGTGGCAGCAAAGTTACGAAGTATGCTGCCACATTCTTAGGCGTTCTGGCTCTGGTCGGTTTGGTTGCTGGCGGTGGCATTTACACCTTTATGAAGCAGAAGCAGAAAAAGCAGGCAGAAAAAGAAGCCATTGACCCCGATGCAAACTACACCGAGGACAAGGGCGATTTTGAAATTCCTGTGGAGGATGAACCGGAAGAAGCCGGTGAGGAAGATACCGAACCCATCTGATTTTAAGGCGGCGTTTGCCGCCGTACATATTGCAATCAGAAACAGATTGGAGGGATTCTTATCGCAAAATTGATCGTGGCGGAAAAACCGTCCGTAGCCATGTCCTACGCCAAGGTTCTCGGTGCCACCAAACGTCAGGATGGATACCTTGAGGGCAACGGTTATCTGGTAAGCTGGTGCGTGGGGCACTTGGTGGAACTGGCACCGCCCAACATCTACGATGCCAAATACGTCAAGTGGAGCATCGCAGACTTGCCCATCCTGCCGCAAAAGTGGCAGTATCTGGTGTCTGCGTCCACCAAAAAGCAATTTGGTGTCCTGCAAAAGCTGATGCACCGCCCGGATGTGGATAGCATCGTGAACAGTTGCGATTCCGGCCGGGAGGGAGAACTGATCTTCCGACTTGTCTACCAGCAAGCAGGCTGCAAAAAGCCCTTTTCTCGCCTATGGCTGTCCAGCATGGAGGAAAACGCCATCCGGGAGGGCTTCGCCCACCTCAAACCGTCAACTGAATACGATGCGCTGTACAATGCAGCTCTCTGCCGGGAACGTGCCGACTGGATGGTCGGCATCAATGCGTCCCGGCTTTTTTCGTGTCTGTATGGTCAACCGCTGGCGGTGGGGCGTGTTATGACCCCGGTGCTTGCTATGACGGTGGTGCGGGAAGCCGCCATTGCCGCCTTTGTGCCGGAGAAATTCTACACGGTTGCCCTGACCCTTGCGGACGGCGGCACCGCATCCAGCAAGCGGTTTGCCCAGAAAGCGGATGCCGAACTGCTGCTTTCCAAATGCCGAAAGGAGGGGCGTGTCACGGTGCAGAAGATGGAACGCAAGGAGAAATCCGAAAGCCCGCCGCAGCTCTATGACCTTACTGCATTGCAGCGGGATGCCAACCGTCTGCTGGGATTTACGGCACAGCAGACCTTGGATTATGCCCAAAGCCTTTACGAAAAGCGGCTTATCACCTACCCCCGCACGGACAGCCGGTTTTTGACGGAGGATATGGCGGCTTCCCTTCCGGGACTGGTGACGGACACGGGCAGGGCGTTTGCCGTGGAGGAGCCGATTCCCATCCATGTGCAGCAGGTCATCAATGGCGGCAAAGTCACCGACCACCATGCGCTGCTGCCTACGAAAAGCATGGCAAACGCAGATCTTGCCGCCCTCCCTGCCGGGGAGCGGAATGTCCTGCGGCTGATTGCCGCACGGCTGCTCTGCGCTGTGGGCGAACCGCACTGCTATGCAGAAACTACGCTCACCACCATCTGCGCCGGAGAGGAATTCTCCGCAAAAGGCAAGTTGGTGCTGTCCGATGGATGGAGAGCCATGGAGCGGAAAATGCTGGGCGAACTGTTGGGCAAGCAGAAAGAACCGGCTGTTCTGCCCGATGTGCAGGAGCAGAGCCAGTGCAGCGTTGCCGGTGTCGAACTGAAAGATGGTCAAACGTCTCCGCCAAAGCATTTCACCGAGGACCTTCTACTTCATGCGATGGAAACCGCCAGTGCAGACAGTATGCCGGAGGGCGTAGAACGTCAGGGCATCGGCACCCCGGCAACCAGAGCCGCCACCATCGAAAAGCTGGTGCAGAAGGGCTTTCTGGAACGCAAGGGCACCAAGAAAACCAAGGTGCTGCTGCCCACGGATAAGGGAAAAGCCCTCATTACCGTAATGCCCGAAGAGATTCAGTCTGCGGATATGACGGCTGACTGGGAAGCGAAATTGCTACAAATCGAACGTAGCGAAATGGAGCCGAGTGAATTTATGACTGAAATCAAAGAGATGATCTCCTCGCTGGTAACGACCACCGAGGCTGCGAAGGGAGCGAATGCGCTTATGAAAAACAAAATCATTGGTGTCTGTCCGAACTGTGGGAAGCCTGTCGTGGAGCGTGAAAAGGGCTGGTTCTGTGAGAATAGGGAGTGCCGTTTCGTGCTGTGGAAGGACAATGCGTTCTTTAAGCGTCTGGGCAAGCGTTTGGATGGCCGAATGGCGGACAAGCTGCTGCGGGATGGGCGTGTCCGCCTGAAGGATTGCAAGAGTGCTAAGGGCAAGACCTACAACGCCACCGTGCTGCTGGGCACCGAACCCGATGGCCGCAGCAAGTTTTCTCTGGAATTTGAAGGTGGCTGCTGATGGAGCAGAAAAAAGAAGCGGTTTACCTTATCAACGATGAACGCTATCTCCACCTCCGGGAAAACGGTGCAGGAGTCGGCTTTGCCACCTACAACAAGGTAACTGGTGAGCCGCTGGAAAGCGGGCAGATCTCGGAAAAGAACCTGCCGCCCGATGGCAGGAACGCCATTTCTGCCGCCCGGAACTGGTATCTGTTTGAACTTTCGGACGATGACCGCAAGGTCATCCAACAGGAAAGCGTACAGATCCTCGAAAACATCCCGCAGGCGGGCATCGGCAGACGGCGCATCTGGGAGCCGGAAACGCTGCCGAAGGATATTCGTCTCATCAACAGCCACTATGATGACCTCTATCGCATTCCAGATGGCGGCGTGATTCAGGTGGATTACCCGGATGGGCGCAGTTTTACGGCACGGGTGGAACATCTGGATGATTATCACTTTGACATGGGCGGTCTGGGCAATGTGTTCCACATCTGCCAGTTTGCCGAGGTCATGGAGCGGAACCATGCTGACTTCTACCCCGAAATTCAGACACAGGACGAGCAGGCCGCATGGGAACTGGGTGGCAAAGGTTATCTTGCCATCCAGTCCTGTGAGGATGGATGGGACTACACCATTTACCACAGCGATTTTTCCGTGATGGACGGCGGGCAATTGGATGCCCCGGAACTGACCATTCAGGAAGCCCGTGAGCAGATTCTGGAAGCACACCACATGGAAAAGGGGCGGCGGCTGTTGCAGGACTACGATGCCGTCATGGATAAAGTTGCGGAAGCCGAGGAGCTGAGTGCAGACCATCGCCCTTCCACACTGGAAAAGCTGGCAGAACTGGCAAGTGATACGTCTGCGCCAAAATCCTCTGCACGTTCTGCACCGGAACTGTGAGGTGGACGATGCAGCAAAAATGGGATCAGAATTTTGACGGTGAACCCATGACGGACATCCCGCAGAAGTTTCTGAACGCAGGGTGCGATGTTTATATGGTGATGCAGCTGCGGCATGACGAAAAAAACCTCGATGAAAGATTTGCTTCCATGCGGGAACTGCATCGTCGGGGCAAAACGCCAGACCCGGAGCATTATGAGGTCACCTACTATGCTGATTTGCCCGCCATGTGGCAGGATGTGCCGGACAACGAGGTTCTGGAAGAACTGTTTCAGATGTTCAACCTCTCCCGTCCGCAGGATTTTGAGGGGCACAGCCTGTCCGTCAGCGATGTGATTGCACTCAAACGCAATGGCGAGATATCTGTGCATTATGTGGACAGCATCGGCTTCAAGGAGCTGCCGGGATTTCTGGATAAAAAGCCAGAGTGTACCTCTGTTTTGCAAAATCTCAAAGAAAAGTGCGATGCCCCGGAGTGCAATCCCACGGTATGCCGGAAAGTGAGGGCTGAACATGAACTTTAACCATGAGGAGCTGATGCTGATGATGCTCTACAACACCGGCACCCGGATGGGGCTTGTCCACGAACTGCGGCTCATGCAGTGCTACCTGATGCCCGATGAAACTGCCCTGCGGGAACTGTCGGAGGGGGTTATCGAAAAGCTGAAGCTGCTGACCGATGCGGAGTTTGCCGAACTGGAATTTCCCCCGGACTGATTTTTGCCGCCTGCGGGCGGCGTACATAAAGTATTTTGTTCTTCCAAAAGATATGCTATAATCAAATCAGACAAAATTCCTCTCTTCAAGCGATTTCTCCGCAATTTTCCTGTGGCTCTGCTCGTATCAAAAATAAGGGACTGAATTTTAATTGTCAGAACGGAGGAACCATTATGGCAATCTTTGAAAAGACCATCTGAAACAAAAACTTTGACAAGTTGCTTCGGAAGCTGGAACAAGAAATCCCGGACAGCAGTTGGTCGGCAGATTTAGAGGCAGGCAGTGATTTCAAAGAGGGCGATGCCCGGTGCAGTGTCCGTGTATTTGAACGGTACAGCATGATGGGCGGCAACCGCCTGAGTCTGACACTGACCCTGTTCCAGAATGGAGACAGTCCGATCCGGCTGTCTGCCATCACCGCAGGAGGCAGTCAAGCGGTGTTCTTCAAGGTGAACACCCTCGGAGAAGAATCTTTTCTGAACGATGTAAAAGACCTGCTGGAAGAAATTTTGGAGGAGTAAAATGTTTTTTGGATGGTTTGACGCTATATTCAGCTTCATTTTCCCAATCCTGTTCCTGCTTTTTATTGGAATGTTTTTCTTTGCTCTAATTTCAAAT
>NZ_QXJA01000020.1:0-26935 GCF_022750605.1 Faecalibacterium sp. BCRC 81149
TGAATATAGCGTCAAACCATCCAAAAAACATTTTACTCCTCCAAAATTTCTTCCAGCAGGTCCTTTACATCGTCCAGAAAAGATTCTTCTCCGAGGGTGTTCACCTTGAAGAACACCGCCTGACTGCCGCCTGCGGTGATGGCAGACAGGCGAATCGGACTGTCTCCATTCTGGAACAGGGTCAGCGTCAGGCTCAGGCGGTTGCCGCCTATCATGCTGTACCGCTCAAACACACGGACACTGCACCGGGCGTCGCCTTCTTTGAAGTCACTGCCTGCTTCCAGATTGGCCGACCAGCTGCTGTCCGGAATCTCCTGTTCCAGCTTCCGGAGCAGCTGGTCAAAATTCTGATTCCAGATGGTCTTTTCAAAGATTGCCATAATGGTTCCTACGTTCTGACAATTAAAAATCGGTCCCTTATTTTTGATACGAGCAGAGCCACAGGAAAATTGCGGAGAAATCGCTTGAAGAGAGGAATTTTGTCTAATTTGATTATAGCATATCTTTTGGAAGAACAAAATACTTTATGTACGCCGCCCGCAGGCGGCAATAATCAGTCCGGGGGAAATTCCAACTCGCCAAACTCCGCATCGGTCAACAGTTTCAGCTTTTCGATAACACCTTCCGACAACTCCCGCAGGGCGGTTTCATCGGGCATCAGATAGCACTGCATCAGCCGCAACTCGTGTACCAGCCCCAGCCGGGTGCCGGTGTTGTAGAGCATCATCAGGGTCAATTCCTCGTGGTCAAAGTTCATGTTCAGCCCTCGCTTTCCGGCATCCAGTTGGGTTGCACTCCGGGGCATCGCACTTCTCCTTGAGCATTTGCAGAACAGAAGAGTGCTCCGGCTTTTTATCCAGAAACCCCGGCAGCTCCTTGAAGCCGATGCTGTCCACATAATGCACAGACACTTTGCCATTGCGTTTGAGTGCGATCACATCGCTGACCGACAGGCTGTGCCCCTCAAAATCCTGCGGACGGGAGAGGTTGAACATCTGAAATAGTTCTTCCAAAATCTCGTTGTTCGGCACATCCTGCCACATGGCGGGCAGATCAGCATAGTAGGTGAGCTCGTAATGCTCCGGGTCGGGCGTTTTGCCCCGACGATGCAGTTCCCGCATGGAAGCAAATCTTTCATCGAGGATTTTTTCGTCATGCCGCAGCTGCATCACCATATAAACATCGCACCCCGCATTCAGAAACTTCTGCGGGATGTCCGTCATGGGTTCACCGTCAAAATTCTGGTTCCATTTTTGCTGCATCGTCCACCTCACAGTTCTGGCGCAGAACGTGCAGACGATTTTGGCGCAGACGTATCACTTGCCAGTTCTGCCAGCTTTTCCAGTGTGGAAGGGCGGTGGTCTGTACGCAGTTCCTCGGCTTCCGCAACTTTATCCATGACGGCATCGTAGTCCTGCAACAGCCGCCGCCCCTTTTCCATGTGGTGTGCTTCCAGAATCTGCTCACGGGCTTCCTGAATGGTCAGTTCCGGGGCATCCAACTGCCCGCCGTCCATCACAGAATAATCGCTGTGGTAGAGGGTGTAGTCCCATCCATCCTCACAAGACTGGATGGCAAGGTAGCCTTTGCCGCCCAGTTCCCACGCCGCCTGCTCGTCCTGTGTCTGAATCTCCGGGTAGAAGTCGGCATGGTTTCGTTCCATGACCTCGGCAAACTGGCAGATGTGGAACACATTGCCCAGACCGCCCATGTCAAAGTGGTAATCATCCAGATGTTCCAGCCGTGCCGTGAAGCTGCGCCCATCCGGGTAATCCACCTGAATCACGCCGCCATTTGGAATGCGGTAGAGATCGTCATAGTGGCTGTTGATGAGACGAATATCCTTCGGCAGCGTTTCCGGCTCCCAGATGCGCCGTCTGCCGATGCCCGCCTGCGGGATGTTTTCGAGGATCTTTACGCTTTCCTGTTGGATGACCTTGCGGTCATCGTCCGAAAGTGCAAACAGATACCAGTTCCGGGCGGCAGGGATGGCGTTCCGTCCATCGGGCGGCAGATTCTTTTCCGAGATCTGCCCACTTTCCAGCGGCTCACCAGTTACCTTGTTGTAGGTGGCAAAGCCGACCCCTGCACCGTTCTCCCGGAGATGCAGATAGCGTTCATCGTTGATAAGGTAGACCGCTTCTTTTATCTGCTCCATCAGCAGCCACCCTCAAATTCCAGAGAAAACTTGCTGCGGCCATCGGCTTCACAGGACAGCAGCACGGTGGCATTGTAGGTCTTGCCCTTGGCACTCTTGCAGTCCTTCAGCCGGACACGCCCATCCCGCAGCAGCTTGTCCGCCACATGGGAATCCAGTCGCTTACCCAGACGCTTGAAGAACGCATTGTCCTTCCACAGCACGAAACGGCACTCCCTGTTCTCACAGAACCAGCCCTTTTCACGCTCCACAACATTTGCACCGCAGTTCGGACAGACACCAATGATTTTGTTTTTCATAAGCGCATTTACTCCTTTTTTCATTTCTGTATTCTTTACCAGTTCGGTAATCATCGTATTGATCTCAGTCATAAAAGTTTCCGGTTCCATTTCGCTGCGCTCGATTTGCAGCAATTTCGCTTCCCAGTCAGCCGTCATATCCGCAGACTGGATTTCTTCGGGCATCACGGTGATGAGGGCTTTGCCCTTGTCGGTGGGCAGAAGCACCTTGGTTTTCTTGGTGCCTTTCCGTTCCAGAAAGCCCTTCTGTACCAGTTTTTCAATGGTGGCGGCTCTGGTTGCCGGGGTGCCGATGCCCTGACGTTCCACACCCTCCGGCATACTGTCTGCACCAGCGGTTTCCATTGCATGAAGTAGAAGGTCCTCGGTGAAATGCTTTGGCGGGGACGTTTGACCCTCCTTCAGTTCGGCGTTGAGAATGCCGCACTCGTTTTCCGCTGCATTGGGCAGGGCAGTGAGTTCCTGCTTCCGGTTCAGGATGTCCGCCAGCACCTTGCGCTCCACCGCTTTCCAGCCTTCCTCCAAAACCTCCTTGCCCTTGGCGGTAAATTCCTCCCCGGCGCATTCGGTGATCAGCAGGGTCTCCAGATAACGGAAGGGCTTGCTTACCGCCATCAGCGTCCGGGCGATGATGAGCTTCAGGACGTTCTGCTCGCCCTTGGGCAGTGCGTCCAGATCTGCTTGCAGCATACTGCGAGTGGGCAGAATGGCGTGGTGGTCGGTGACTTTTTCCCGGTTGACGGTGCGCCGTGTCCGAGGCACAGCCTCGTCCACATCTGCCGAGGTAATGTCGAGAAAACCCTCCAACTCCTCAGTCAGTTCCTCCAGCATCTCCTCGTCATCGTCGGTGATATAGCAGCTATCAGTTCTGGGATAAGTGGTAAGTTTCTTCTCATACAGGCTCTGTACATAGTCCAAAGTCTGCTGTGCGCTGTACCCCAGCAAGCGGTTAGCGTCCCTCTGAAGGGTGGTCAGATCATACAGTGGTGGTGGATTCTCGGACTTTTCCTTGCGGGTGATGCGCTGGATCGTTGCTACCATCTCCTTTCGGCAGGCTTTCAACAGGTTTTCAGCAACGGATTTTTCAGGAATGCGGCGGCTGGATGCCGTGCAGCCGCTGGTCAGTTCCAGATCCACCGTGTAGAATTTTTCCGGGGTAAAGGCGGCGATGGCGGCTTCTCGCACCACCGTCATGGCAAGCACCGGGGTCATAACACGCCCCACCGCCAGCGGCTGACCGTACAGGCACGAAAAAAGCCGGGATGCATTGATGCCGACCATCCAGTCGGCGCGTTCCCGGCAGAGTGCTGCGTTGTACAGCGCATCGTATTCAGTTGACGGTTTGAGGTGGGCGAACCCTTCCCGGATAGCGTTTTCCTCCATGCTGGACAGCCATAGACGAGAGAAGGGCTTTTTGCACTCCGCTTGCTGGTAGACAAGTCGGAAGATCAGTTCTCCCTCCCGTCCGGAATCGCAACTGTTCACAATGCTGTCTACGTCCGGGCGGTGCATCAGTTTTTGCAGGATGCCAAACTGTTTTTTGGTGGACGCAGACACCAGATACTGCCACTTTTGCGGCAGAATGGGCAAATCTGCAATGCTCCACTTGACGTATTTGGCATCGTAGACATTAGGCGGAGCCAGTTCCACCAGATGACCCACACACCAGCTCACCAGATAGCCGTTGCCCTCAAGGTAGCCGTCCTGACGGCTGGTGGCACCGAGGACTTTGGCATAGGACATGGCGACGGACGGTTTCTCCGCCACGATCAATTTTGCGATAAGAATTCCTCCAATCTGTTTCGGATTGCAATATGTAAGGCGGCAAACGCCGCCAATAGAATTATTCTTCTGCGTTATCCTCCTCGCCGGTCTCCTCCGGCTCATCCTCCACAGGGATTTCAAAGTCGCCCTTGTCCTCAGTGTAGTTTGCATCGGGGTCAAGGGCTTCTTTTTCTGCCTGCTTTTTCTGCTTCTGCTTCATAAAGGTGTAAATGCCACCGCCAGCAACCAAACCGACCAGTGCCAGTACGCCTAAGAACGTAGTAGCATACTTCGTAACTTTGTTGCCACCAGTCTGTTCAGAACCGGATGCCGCCGCTTCTTCCGCAGCCTTTTTCGCATCCTCCTCGGCCTGTTTGCGCTCCTGTTCTGCCTGCGCCGCCGCTTCTTTTTCAGCGGTGTAGGCATCGGCATCTTCATCTTCCATCAGGGAAAGAAGGTCGGCTTCGTCCACAAGATTCATGAAATGAACGGTGTTTTCCCCCTTGTCGTTGCGGTCGATGACCAGATAGAATGTGTTGCCAGACTTCGACACCAGCGTGATGAACTGCTGCCCGCTGCCATCCGAATAACTGGTGTGGTAATCGTCCACCATCGTCAGATTGCCCTCCGGGGTCAGAGCACCGGTTTCCTCATCGGTCACGGTGACCACATCTTCTTCATAGGTGGTAGAAGTCAGGACGGGCTGTTCCACTTCCTCCACAGGCTCACCGCCATAGGCAAAAGCAGGAGCCGCCATGCCAGCGCACAGTGCCACCGACAACATCAGGGCACAGAACTTATTCATCATCTTCATTATCAGATTCCTCCTTGTTGAACGTAGCACCGACTGCGGACAGCGCAGCCGGGGTCGGGGTGGAAGTTGCAGACTGGCGCAGCAGGGCGGCAAGCTGTTCCGGCGTGACCTTGGCGGTGCGCACCATCTCGTTGACCTCGGCAGCTTCTGCTTCCTGAATCCGCCGCTCAAGGCTTTCAATGCGAGTGTTGATCTTAATGCGACGCTCCCTTTCCTTTTCCAGAGAAGCGCGCAGTTTATCGAGTTTTTCGCTCATTTCTTCCTCCAATCATTTTGAAAGCCGTCCAAAACCGGACAGGTATTTCTGCCAGTAGGACGAGTGAATATCAGCATACTTTATGGGGTCTCCGGCAGACACCATCTTGCCGTTTCCAAGGTAGATGCCCACATGACTTTTCCCCGGCGTATCATACGTTCCTTCAAAGAAAACAAGGTCGCCGGGCTTTGCTTCGGCTTCGGAAATGTGCTGGCTCTTGTTCCACAGACCGTTGGCGGTGGTGCGCCCCACATTGTAGCCGTTCTGGTTGTAGACCCAGCAAACGTAGCCGGAGCAATCAAACCCGGTTTCCGGGGTAGAACCGCCCCAGACGTAGGGCGTGCCCACATACTTTTGCGCCTCCTTATAGATAGCGGCAAACTCGCTGTCCGTCAGGGCTTCCGCAGGAACCTGATAGTCGATGCCGGGTGTGCCGGAGCCATCGGAGCCACCGGGCGGCAGACCGCCGTTGAACAGATAAGGCCGACCACCCAGCGTATCCTGAAAGATCTCATAGCGTTTCCACTGGTCGTTGTCCAGTTCCTCCCGGATAACCACTTCCAGCCCTTTATTCACCAATTTGGTGTGGAAGATGCGGTACTCATAGGGCACCTGCGTAGGGACTGGGATTCCTGCCGGACTGATGACCCAGACGGTCTTATACCGTATCTGCACCTCCACCCATGTGGTCAGCTTGTACTGCTTTTTGAAGGTCTCCTTCAACTTGCCCTGCACCTCTGACCGGGTGTAATCGTCATAGAGAGTCGTGAGAAAAGAGGTCAACTGCCATGGGTCATGCTCGATGGGGTCAAGGTGATACTGGTACTCGTTGTAGCCGGGGTGGTCGGTGGGGGTGCGCTTGATCTTTTTGTCCAGCTCCTTTTCCAGCTTCTTGTAGTCGGTTTCGGCTCCCCGGATGTCCCGGTCCTCTGCGGTGTAAATGGTCTGACCGGATACCTGCGTGGTGCCTGAAAACAGAATGGAACAGGACGAAAATGCCGACATGACCAGCAGCAGGAGCAAAAGAAAAACGCCCACGATCAAAAGAACGTGCGCGTTACTTTTTGCAAAATTGGCAATGCCGTTGACTGCGGTACTGACCACCGATTTTCCTTTGTCGATGACCTGTTCCATGCCAGACTTCGCAGCAGTGGTGCCATTGGATACCGCTTTGCCGCCTGCGGTCTGTGCCGCTGTACCCGAATGGGCGGTGGCATAGTGACTTTTACGGATTTCTTGCCGCTGTTTCCAGCGTGAAAGCCAGTTGGAACTGCCCTCGCCGGTGCCGGATGCGCCTGCATCTTGTGCCGCAGGCGGCTTCTGCACGGAAGATTTTGCGGTTCGGGCCCTTTTCTTGCCCTGCATCTTGGCTTTCTTTTTCAGCTTTCTGGCGTAACGGCTCTTGGAAATATCGTGGGTAGTCTCGGCAGCTTTTTCGCCCTCGCTTAAAGCCTGCGTGCCCACATTGTCGTCCTCGTACTGATCAATCTCTCGATGTGCCGCAGACCGGGCGGCAGCAGCGGCATACATAGCACGTTTCTGCTGCTTTGTCATGCGGGATGCTTCATCCGGGGTTATCTCGGCTTTGCCAAAACGCAAATGCTGAGATTTCTCCGCAGCTTTGTCTGCATCCTGTTTCAGTTTCTGCTTTTTGGGCACCGACTGCTCCACTTTAGACTTTTTCGGAGGGGAGCGCGTAGCCGTGCGCTCCTTTTCCTCCTCGAATTTCAGCTTCGGCTGTTTCTCACTCATGCTTTTGCGCCTCCGCAACTTCGGAAAGGCGGGTCGTAAGGATGCGGTAGAGTTCAAGGTCTTTCGGGAAGTGGTCAACAAAGGGCAGGATCACGTTGCCGAAGAACAGCAGCCCTTCACCCTCACCGGAGTGAGTGACGTAGGAAAGCTGATGGGGCGAAATGTTCAGCTGCTTCGCCAAAATCTGCCGGTCTCCGTTCGCTTGATTGAGCATATAAACGAAGTCCGAGTTCTCAAAAATATTTGATACTTCGGGGCTTGCCAACAGGTCTTTGACGTTCTGCGTTAGGGCTGTCGGAATGCCGCCCCACTTACGGAAACGCTTCCAAATCTCCACGGAATAAGCAGCAGTCTGCTCTTCCTTCAAGAGCAAATGGAACTCGTCTGCATAGTACCGGGTGGATTTTCCAGCACTGCGGTTGGCGGTCACGCGCCCCCACACGGCATCCTGTACGATAAGCATACCGAGTTTCTTCAACTGCTTGCCAAGCTGCTTGATGTCAAAACAGACAATGCGGTTATTGATATCCACGTTGGTGTGGTGGTTAAAAATGTTCAAACTGCCCTTGACGTAGATTTCCAGCGCAGCCGCCACATGGCGGGCTTCCGGTTCGTCTTGCGTCAACAGTGCATTGTACAGATCTTCCAACAGCGGCATATTTTCCGGGGTGGGATTCTCGAAATACTTGCGATAGATCACATGGACGCAGCGGTCAATGACCGTCTTTTCCACCGGCTGCAAGCCCTCTTTGCCGCCCACCACCAGTTCGCACAGGGACAGCACAAAGTCGGCTTTCAAAGCCAGAGGGTTATCCTCTTCCGAGTAGTTGCTGTTGATGTCCATCGGGTTGATATATTGGGTGCTGGCAGGGCTGATGTGGATGACCTGCCCATGCAGACGCTCCACCAGCGGAGCATATTCTGCCTCCGGGTCGCAGATGATAATATCATCGTCTGTCACGAGGAATGCGTTGCAGATCTCACGCTTTGCGCTGAAGGATTTACCGGAACCGGGAGTGCCCAAAATCAGACCGTTGGGGTTCTTCAGCTTTTTGCGGTCAACCATAATCAGGTTGTTGGACAGGGCGTTCAAGCCATAATACAGGCTTTCCTTGCCATTGTCGAACAACTCCTGTGTGGTAAACGGCACAAAGATTGCCGTGCTGCTGGTGGTCAGACCGCGCTGGATCTCGATTTGGCAGTCTGCCAGCGGCAGCGAGGACATAAGCCCCTGCTCCTGCTGAAAATCGAGGCGGCATAATTCGCAGTTGTGCTTCTGGGCAATGCTGACTGCCTGAAACACGTTGGTTTCCAGTTCCTGCTCGGTTTTCCCGGTGTTCAGCACCAGAAAAGTAACAAGGAACATACGCTCGTTTTGCGACTGCAATTCTTTCAGCAGGGCTTTTGCATCCCGCCCATAAGTCGCCAAGTCTGACGGCAGCACGTCCATGTCGTATCCGGCGCGGACGGCTTTCTTCTGCTCCTCGATCTTGCTGCGGTCGAGTTCGGTGATGGTGTGCTTGATGGTTTTGATGGCCTTGTTCTGGTCAACGGACTGGATGTGCATGGTGACAATCTGGCTGGAATCCATGTCCAGAAAATCCTTCAGCAACTGGTCGCTCAGGTCGGAGGCTGTGATGTTCAGGAAGCTGACCGCCCCGAAGATGCCGCCCATCTGAAAGGTACGGCTGTTCTTAAACGCTAGCGCAGTGGGGGCAATGGCATCCTTTACGGACAGACCACTGGGCACAAGGTCTTTCCAGTTGAAGTGGAACTTGTTGGCTCCATCCATGTTCAACATCCCGTGCATCAGCCGCAGACGTTCCGTACCGTCCAGCGGCTTTGCCAGAACGCCAAGCCGGTGGAAATTGTTCATCAGGTCGTTCTGGATGTGCTCCAGCCGAGGTTTGACCTGCGCCATGCTGTCGCCCTCGATGCCGTAGGTCAGAAACTTCGTTTTGGTCAGACCGTTGTTGCCCTTGGAAAGCTGCTGCCGCAACATCTGGCTGTACTCGGCTCGCACATCATCAAAGCCATCCTGCTGGTACGGGATGCGGATGGACTTCTCGAAGTCTGCCGAATCGGTGGCGGTATTCACGAAAGACAGTTCAAAGTGGATAGAGCTGTCGAAAAAGTTGAGAAAAGAGCACCATTCCTCAAAGATGGCGGTCTTGTCCTCCTGCTGCGCCAACTGATAGTTGATATCCTGATACTGGATGGTGCGGGTGTAGTAGCCGGGACGGACACGGCAGGTACCGTCCTCAAACATCCGCTGGAACGGGATGCTTTCCTGTGCCGTGTGGGGCACTGTGGGCTTGGGCGGCTTTTTGCCGTCTTTATTCTTTTTCAGAAACGGAATCATGGGCGTCATCTCCCTTCACAAGCAGTGCATAGTAATTGCGGGTCTGGTACGGACGCACCTTCGGGCGAACAAAGCGCGCCTGAAAGTAGTACCGCAGGATCTTTTCAGCCGGCTGACCGTTTTTCTGGTACATGGCCAGAAAGAACATGGGCAGCATGACCGCCATCATGCCGAGGGTAGCACCGGAATTGCCAGCGGTGTCCCGCAGAACAAAGAACAGCGGCACGCCTACGACTGCCGCTGCACCAAAACAGATAAGCTGCCGGGCGGTCAGGTTGAAGGCTACTTTGGACTTCACCTTGCTGAAATCGCGCGGCACGGAAATATAAGCTGCCAAAATTTCACCTCCGAATCAATGGGCACCCAGCAGAGTTTTGGCGACAGAGCTGGTCTTGAACAGCGAGAAGTAGAGCAGCACCGTGTACCCCACGATGCTCCAGATCGAGTTGATGGCATCCCCGGATATTGCAACATTCTGGAGCAGAACAGCGTAGATCGCCACGCAGATCAGGATCAGGAAACCCTGAAATCCCAGCGCGAACAGAGAACGAAGATAGTTCTGTCCCACATGGGATTGCTCGTGGTTGCCCCATGTTGCCATGGGCACCGGGGCAAGGCTGACCATCATGTAGATCTCAATCATTCTTCCGTAGACGATGACGAAAATCACGATGGACAGGATGCGCATAGTGATGCCGATGAAGAAGGACTGCAAGAACAGCCCGAACAGTGGGCCTACGTCCATCTGCATCATGCTGGATTGCAGCATGGAAAGCCCGATGTCGTTGACCCTTGTGTTGCCGGAAATAATGCCGCTGGAATTTGCCACCACCTGCTGCGTCACGTCGAACACCGCCATGATGATGTCAAACGTATTCGAGATCATCCAAACCGAAATGGCAGTTTTGAAGATCCACTTCAAAATCAATGCCGGTTCAAACTGTGCCATGTTGTTATGCTGGGTGATCATCTGAATCAATTCATAGCAAGCAATAAAGGTCAAGATCACGCCTGCAATGGGTAGCACCACATTCCGGGAGAGAGCTTCGATCATAGCAAAAACGCGCGGTTCAAAACTGGATGGTTTGGTGCCGACTTGCTGTGCGATGCCGCCCACTTGGGTGTTCACATCATCAAACAAGCCGGAAAGATTGGACATGATTGCCGCTGTCAGCAGCGACTTGATCCAATCAGAGATCGCTTTGAGAACTGTTTCCACTCAGCGCCACCACCTATCAAGAAAAATGGTTGATAAGGGTCTTGAGCAGGTTGAGCAGAAAAATAAGGTGAGTCAGAATCTGCATAATAGCACCGTCCTTTCAGAATAAAGGTGAATATTCGATTTGCAATGCGTTTCCTCTTTATAATAAGAATCCGTTTGCCACGGTGGGGCTGGAAAAGCTTGCAAGTAAATATGTACAGGGCGGCAGACGCCGCCCGGAAAAGATCAGCCGAACAGACCGCTCAGCAGGGGGATCAGGGTGATACCGATGAGGGCAACGCCGCCGCCAGCCATCAGCTGCTTCATACCCTGACTTTTTGCGGATGGGTTATCGCCGCCGTAACCCTCCATCAGGTTGACGGCACCCCACACGCCCAGACCGGCACCCAGAGCAACCACCAGAGTCTTCAGAACGTCCACTGCACTGTTAAAGAATTCCATAGTAAAATCTCCTTTGGTTTGAAAAAAGCGACCCTGCACACATCTGAAATCCATTTGTTAAAGCGCCGTAAGCTGCGGCGAGAGTTAATTTACTGGCGTACTTATGGGTCAAACTGTGTTTATTGCGAGAGCGAATTAGCCGAACAGACCGGACAGCAGGGGCACCAGAGTAATACCGATCAGGGCAACGCCGCCGCCAGCCATCAGCTGCTTCATACCCTGACTTTTTGCGGAGGGGTTATCGCCGCCGTAACCCTCCATCAGGTTGACGGCACCCCACACGCCCAGACCGGCACCCAATGCCACGACCAGAGTCTTCAGAACGTCCACTGCGCTGTTAAAGAATTCCATAGAAAAATCTCCTTTGTTTTGAAAAAGTGACCCTGCACACACCTGAAATCCGTTTGCAAAAAGCCGAAAACCACGGCGAAGGCTGATTTTCCGGTGTACCTGTTGGGTCAATGGGTAAAAAATAACCGCTCGTCTTATCAGGCGGGCGGGAGTGAATCAGCATCCACCATGACAAAGGTATCGTCTGGGTGGATTTTTTCTTTTCGGTTCAAGAACTTCTCGATATCGAGGGCGTTCTTGGGGGCATAATCGGAGGTGTACTTATAGTTCGGGTGCTGGGTCAGGTCGTACTTGTCGCTCAAAAACGGGCGCACACCCCGCAGTTGCAGGATGCACTTGCCGCCATCCAGCACCGCCAGTTCATCCCGGCTCATAAGTTCTTTGCCACAATGTCAAGTGATGAATTAAAAAAAGCTATCAAAGAAATCCTTCTTCGATAGCAGCGTATTCAACATCTATTCACATTTCCTGCCTTGCGTTCTTCGAGCTAATGAAATATAATGAAAGAAATTGTCGGAGGTATGAGCATGGACTACATGACACTCAAAGAGGCAAGCGAAAAATGGGGCGTTTCGTCCCGTCAAGTCAACTATTACTGCGTCGAGGGGCGTATTCCCGGCGCTGTGAAAATGGCCGGTGTTTGGCTGCTTCCTAAAGATGCTGTAAAGCCGGTCGATGGCAGAACAAAGGAAGGGAGAGCACAGAAGTGAGTCGAATTTTGCTTTTAGAAGACGATGAAGCGCTGGGGCGTGGTATTTGTATGGCACTTGAAACACCAAACTGTACCGTCACACATTGCAGCACACGTCTCCAGGCAATCAAGATTTTGCAGGGCGTAGTTTTTGATTTATTGATTTTGGATATTAACCTGCCAGACGGCAGTGGGCTGGAACTGTTGCGAACACTGCGACAGAATGGCACCTCCACACCTGCTATTTTGCTTACGGCTAATGATTTGGAACTGGATGAAGTTACCGGTCTGGAAGCTGGGGCAGATGATTATATTACCAAGCCTTTCTCCTTGGCAGTGCTCCGGGCCAGAGTAAATGCCCAACTGCGGCGCTCTGTCCCGGTAAAGCAGGAACGGATCGAATTGAACGGTTTCATCCTCGACTTCACACGGATGGAGTTTTCCAAAGAAGGGACAATCATCGACCTTTCCAAGACAGAACAGCGCCTGTTGCGCCTGCTGGTGGAGAACCGGGGCCGCACGTTACCAAGAGAATTGCTGCTTGAAAAGGTGTGGGACGGCGGCGAGTTTGTGGATGAAAATGCCTTATCTGTGGCGGTGCGGCGCCTGCGCGGGAAGCTCGGGAATGCCCCGATCAGAACTGTGTACGGGGTTGGTTACACTTGGGAGGTAAGCAAATGACAGCTTTGACCTGGGTGTTGCTGGCTTTCGCTGTCATTGGGCTTCTATTTGGGCTCTGGCAGTGGACGGCCCGGCGCAGAACCGTTCAGCGGCTGGATAATATGTTGGAACAGTCTATTTCCAGTGGTTTTACCGAGGAACATTTTGATGAAACAGAACTGTCTGCGCTGGAGACAAAATTTGCTCGCTTCCTGCGCGGCTCTGCTCATACGCAAAAAACGATGAAAACCGAACAGGAAGCGGTGAAAACACTGATCTCCGATATTTCCCATCAGACGCGCACACCCATCGCAAATTTACTTGTATACGCTTCGCTTTTGACGGAAAGCGATCTGTCGCCGCGTCAGCGGGAACAAGTCCAGGCGCTGCTAACACAGGGGGAGAAACTGTCATTTCTGATTCAGACTCTGGTTAAGGCTTCGAGATTGGAAACAGGTATTGTGGTTCCAACTCCCACACTGGGTCCTGTGGCTCCTTTATTAGAGGCGACTGTCGAACAGGAAAGACCTGCGGCGGAAAAAAAGAAAATCACCTTGCAGAACCTTCCGTTTGTAGGCGACGCCTCCTTTGACCCGCGCTGGACAAGCGAAGCCCTTGGCAATGTTGTAAACAACGCGGTAAAGTACACACCCGCTGGCGGAAGGGTTACCGTATCTGCACAGATGCTCGAAACCTTTTGCCGGGTGGACGTGACGGATACGGGCCCCGGTATTCCAGAAGAAGAACAGGGCGGGATTTTTAACCGCTTCTATCGTGGTACGTTAACGCACTCGGCGGAGGGGCTTGGCCTGGGACTTTACCTGGCACGGGAAATTCTGTCCCTTCAGGGCGGTTATATCAAAGTATCCTCCAAACCAGGAAACGGAAGCACTTTCTCACTGTATTTGCCTCGTGCGTTGAATCGGATATGAAGAACAGGAAATCTTTCAACTCTGTTAGATTTGAGAAAGGCTCAGGAAAGAATTATGTGGTAAAGTCTGTATTGTCAAAAGGCAATGCAGACTTTTTTGTGGAGGTATACAAGATGACGATTTTAGAAACCAAAAACTTAAAGAAATATTACGGAAAAGGAGATACGCAGGTAAAAGCACTGGATGGTGTCAATCTCAGCGTGGAGGACGGGGAGTTCGTAGCCATCGTGGGCACCAGCGGCTCCGGCAAGTCCACCCTGCTCCACATGCTGGGGGGCCTGGACCGGCCCACTTCCGGCTCCGTCACCGTGGACGGGAAGAACATCTTCTCCCTGAAGGATGAGGCACTCACAATTTTTCGCCGCCGAAAAATTGGTTTTGTATTTCAAAGTTTTAACCTGGTGCCGGTGCTGACGGTGCGGGAAAACATCGTTTTGCCCATCCAGTTGGATGGTGGTAAAGTAGATGAGCGCTATGTAGGTGAGGTAGTCACCGCCTTGGGGCTGGAAAAGAAGTTGAACAGCCTGCCGGGGCAGCTTTCCGGCGGCCAGCAGCAGCGGGTGGCTATCGCCCGTGCCTTGGCGACCAAACCGGCCATTCTCCTGGCCGACGAACCGACCGGAAACTTGGACAGCCGTACCAGCCAAGATGTACTGAGCCTGATGAAGGTGACGGGCCGGAAATTTTCCCAAACGATGGTCATGATTACACACAACGAAGAAATTGCCCAACTCTCTGACCGAATTGTCCGCATTGAGGATGGGCGGATTGTGACACAGTAAGGGGGGAGAGCCATGAAAGTTTCAAATCGAAAATGTGTTCGCCATTTGGCGTGGAAAAGCCTGCTGGCAAGCCGCACGCGCAATCTGATTGCCATTGTGGCTATCGCCCTGACAACGATGCTGTTTACTTCTCTATTCACCATCGCCTTGTCCATCAACGATGGGTTTCAGCAATCCAATTTTCGACAGGTGGGCGGCTTCTCCCACGGCGGATTTAAGTACATGACCCAGGCGCAGTTTGATGAACTGAAGGATGATCCTCTCATCGGCCAGTGGGGCGAACGGAGATACCTGGGTATGCCTAGGGAGGCGCCTTTCAATAAAGCTCATGTGGAGGTGAGCTTTGCCGACGCCAACGAGGCCCACTGGATGTACTGTGACCCGGTGGAAGGCTCTTTGCCGCAGGAGGGCACCGACCAGGCTGCTACCGACACCCATGTACTGGAACTGCTGGGCATAAAGCCGGAGATCGGGGCCGAGTTTACCCTCACTTTTGATGTAGATGGACACGAAACCACTCAAACCTTCACCCTCTGTGGCTGGTGGGAATACGATGAGGCCATTGTGGCGAACCATGTCCTGATTCCCGAAAGCCGGGTGAACGAAATCCTGGCGGAAGTGGGCGTAGATCCTGACAGCCCTGATGACGGCATGACAGGCCGGTGGAATTTGGACGTGATGCTGAAAAGCGACTCCCGACATATCGAGCGGGATTTGAACCAAATTTTGGAAAACCACGGCTACCAGAGCGAGACCGCTGGGGACAATTACATTGATACCGGCGTCAACTGGGGCTACACCGGGGCCCGGATGTCCGACATTGTGGACCCCATGACGGTCATGGCCATTGCCGGGGTAATCCTGCTTATCGTTTTCACCGGGTATCTCATCATCTACAATGTGTTCCAGATCTCGGTGGCCGGGGATATCCGGTTCTATGGCCTTCTGAAAACCATCGGCACCACCCCCCGGCAACTGCGGCGGATCATCCGTCTGCAAGCCCTGACCCTCTCTGCTGTTGGTATCCCCATCGGGCTGGTGATCGGCTGGCTGATCGGCGGGCAGCTAACCCCGGTGATTGTGGCCCGGCTCAACGGGATTATGCCAATGACCTCTGTAAGCCCCTGGATCTTTGTCGTTTCCGCGGCCTTCGCACTGCTGACGGTGCTGATCTCCTGCCGGCAGCCGGGACGGATGGCGGCCAGGGTCTCCCCGGTGGAGGCAGTGCGCTACACCGAAGGCAGCAGCGAAAAGACCCGTGTTAAGGGCCGGAAGGCCCGAAAGGTCAGTCCCTTCACGATGGCCTGGGCCAACCTGGGCCGCAGCAAGGGAAAGACCGTGGTGACGGTGCTGTCGCTGTCACTGGCGGTGGTGCTGCTTACTGTGACGGTGAACTTTGCCGGTGGCTTTGATATGGACAAGTATGTGTCCAATTTCACCGCCAGCGATTTCATTGTGGCCAATGCTGGAAAATTCCAGACCAGCACCCTGTTCAGTGCGGAACAGGCCGTGCCCCAGTCCGTCATTGATGACATCGACGCCCAGGGCGGCATCACCGACAGCGGCGTGGTGTACGACCAGACCTCTCCTGTGCTGGAGTACGTCACCGAAGACTGGTTCCGGCAGAACAAGCAGAACTTCTACACCCCGGAGGAGATGGACAACCTGATACGCCTGACTGATAAGAACGAGGCGGGCCTGCTGGCCGACGGGGTTCAGATCTCCGGTATGAGCGATTTTGCCCTGGACCACCTGACGGTGCTGGAGGGAGATTTGTCCGCCCTCTACGAGCCGGGCAGCCGGGCTATCGCCGCCGTATACTCAGAGGACGATTATGGAAACGCAGACATGGCCTCCCACTGGGCCCGGTTGGGGGACACCGTCACCCTCCGCTATGTGGAGGAGAGCGAGTATTACGACCCAGACACCGGCGAGGTCTGGGCTTCCCTGGAGGATGTGCCGGACGGGGCCAACTGGGTGGAGCGGCCGGTGAAGTACCGGGACGTTGACTACACCGTGGCGGCCCTGGTGACGGTGCCCTTCGCCCTCAGCTACCGCTACTATGGTAGCGATGAGTTCATCCTGAACGACGAGACCTTTGTCCAGGACACCGGCACGTCGGATGTGATGTACTACGCCTTCGACACCACCGACGAGACCAACGCCGCCATGGAGTCCTTCCTGGCGGATTACACTGAGAACGTCAACCCGGAGCTGGACTACGAGAGCAAGGCCACCTATGCTGGGGAATTTGAGAGTATGCGCTCCATGTTCCTGCTGCTGGGCGGTGCGCTCAGTTTCATCGTTGGGTTGGTCGGTGTGCTGAACTTCTTCAATGCCATCCTGACTGGCATCATTGCACGTCAGAGGGAACTGGCGGTGCTCCAGGCCGTGGGCATGACCGGACGGCAACTGCGCGCTATGCTGATCTGGGAAGGATTGCTGTACGCTCTGGGGGCGGCAGGGCTGGCTCTGATTTTGACGCTGACGTTGGGCCCGATTGCCTTCCAGGCGGTGGAAGGACTATTCTGGTTTTTTACCTACCATCTGAACCTCACGCCCTTCCTGTTCATCATCCCTCTCTTTGCCTTGCTTGGGGCTGGTATTCCTGTTATCACCGGCCATGAGATGGCAAAACGCACCGTAGTGGAACGGTTGCGGATGGAGTAAACCCAATCAATATAATGCTGCCGGACGACGGCAAAATAAAAGCCCCATCCCTCAATGGTTGTGAGAGATGGGGCAAACTATTTACGCTGCAATCTCCGGGATTTCCCCGACAAAGTTATACACGATCCTGACTTCCTGCACCTTCTGGCCGTCCACCTTCTTAACCTCGCCGATCAGGATTTTACTGATAAGCCGGTTCAGCACTGCCTCATCCAGTTCCTCGATGGTGGCATAGCGCCGGATTTCCTTGATGAAGGTGCGGACTTCACTCTCCTGGGTATCCGCCCGGCTCTGCATCATTGCCAGGTCATGCAGGCGCTTCTGGTTGGATTCCTGCTCTTGTTCCAGCGCCGCCGTCAGCTTCACAAACCGCTGCTCGGTCAGGATGCCTTTTGCCTTATCGGTATACAGGCTCAGAAACATCCTGTCAATTTCCTGATTCCGGGCTTCCAGCCGCTGGCGTTCTTTCTCCGTCTGAGAAGCGTCCACCAGATACCGGCGCTCCATTCGGCGGCTGAGCCGCTGGTAGAACGCATCGGCGTCCTTCATGGCCTGCGCCGCCAGTTCCTGTATATCCTTCAGCACCAGATTGTACAAACCCCTTGCCTCGATTTTGTGGCTGGAGCAGACCTTGCAGCCCATGCGGTTGTAAGTCTGGCAGATATAGTACGCCTTGTCAATCGGTTCCCGCATCTTGCCGGTGAAGCGGTTCTTTCCGGTTCGGCCCACCTTCTCATACCGCACCTGCATGGACTTCCCGCAGGTGGCACAGTAGACAAGGCCGTGGAACAGGTTGTAGAAGGGGCAGGAATTACCCTGAATGGTCGGCCTGCGGTCAATCAGTTCCTGCACCTGTTCCCATTCCTCCGGCGTCACAATCGCCTCATGGCAGCCCTCAATCACTTCCCACTGGTCACGGGGGATAATGTCATAGGTGTTGGAGCGGATGCCCTTCTGGTGCGTCCGAAAGACCAGATGTGCGCCTTTATAGAAGGGATTCCGCAGGATATGGCTGATTCTCGCCCCGCCCCAGGAATAATAGTTGGCGTCAAACTCCGTGTTGGCCTTGACATGGGTGATGGGGATTTTTTCTTCCATCAGCCGTTTGGAAATCCTCATGCAGCCCAGCCCGTCCAAGGCATAGTCATAGATTTTGCGGATGATCGGCGCTGTCTCCGGGTCAATAATGAGATGCCCTTTGTCCTCTGGGTCACGCATCAGGCCGAAGGGCGGCGTCCCTCCGCAGAATTTTCCCTGCCGGGAGCGGGTGGTAATGCCCGCCAGCACCTTTTTGGAAATATCCCGGCTGTACATATCGTTCAGGATATTCTTAAAAGGCGTAATGTCCATCTCCTGACGGGTCAGGCTGTCCACGCCGTCCGTGATGGCGATATAGCGCACATTGTGTTTGGGGAAAAAGATTTCGATATAGCTGCCAGCTTCGATATAATTCCTGCCGAGTCTGGATAGGTCTTTGGTGACCACGCAGCCGATTTTCCCCGCCTCAATGTCAGCGATCATGCGCTGGAACGAGGGACGATTGAAGTTGCGGCCCGTATAGCCGTCATCCACATAATACTCATACTGGAACATCCCATGCTTTTCTGCGAAATCCCGGAGCATGAGTTTCTGGTTGCTGATGCTCATACTCTCATTGTCGCCGCCGTCATCCAGAGAGATTCGGCAGTAGAGAGCGGTGATTTTCTCATAGACTTGTTTTTTCCTGCTCATAGCGTTCTCCTTCTATGAACAGGGACACGATACCATTATAGTACCATGTCCCTGTCCCTGAATCAACCGTTTTTACGCAGCTTTTTCTGCCATTTCCCGCTGATGCCGCCATTCCTCGAAGTGTTCGCAGGTCTGGCGCTCAATGAGCTGCTCAAAGACTTCCCGCATGGACTTCTCCCCGGAGAACTCCCGCACCACCACAAAACGGACTTTATTCTTCTGATTTTTGCTTTTTTCCATAGGCTACCTCCATAGAGAGACAGGCCGGACGGCAGCACCGGCAACGAAGTCCGGCAACGAACCTCTGAAAACCTGTAAACTACCGTCTGGCCTGTAAATCTTACTTTGTGAATTTTCTTGAAAAATCTCGTTGCTTTCGTTGCCGGAGATAAAGATAATGATTAAAATATCCCTTATTTACTGGTTTTTCCCGCATCCAGACAGGGAAATCCCCGGCAACGAACCCGGCAACCAAGCGGCAACCATCCCGGCAACTGACCGCCATTTTCAGGCGATCCACTCCTTCGGAAGTTCCAACTGGAGGCATTCTTCCTCGCTCAGTTCCACAAATCCATCTTCGTTGCCGGGCAGTTCGTTGCCGGAAACGTCCCGTTCCCAGCCCTTCTGCCTGCCATATCCGGCAAACATCCTCGGATTGGAGAACGGCTTCCAGCCCGTCACCACCGTGTTCATGATCTCGTTGATATTGTGAAGCTGCCACCGCTTCGGCTCGTCATAGGTGTGGCCCAGCGCCTCCTTGAAAAGCTGTTTGGAGCAGACCATGCTGCCGGTGTAGTGTTCCAGAAAGCCCTGTATCTGCCCGGCCTCCGTGTCCTCCGGCATGAAATCCTTCTGCACCTCCACAAGCTGCCGCTGGATGGACTTGTTGAATTTCATGGAATAGTGGCCGCTGCGGTAAATCGTCATGGCCTCCGCCCAGACCTGCAACAGGTAGGCTCTGGAAGCGTCCTCGTCCTCCAAAATGTGAACCTCCGCATTCTCCGGGTAAATCATGATGGGAAGGAAACGCCGGTTCCCGGCCCGGTCAAGGGGCAGGAAGTCCAGCGTGTTGGAAGAACCGCCGAACACACACTGCCGCAGCCGGTCTTTGGGCTGGGCCTCATAGGGTGTGCGGTAAGTTTCCTTCTGGCGGCTGATAAATGAACGGATTTCCTCAATGCTTTTGGCGCTGCTGGTAGCCAGCATCTCCGACATCTCGATGATCCAGTGTCCTTGCAGCTTCAAAAACACCCTGTCATCGTCCAGCTTTTTCAGGTCATCGGAGAACCACTCGTCCCGGATCGCCAGCAGGCGGAAGAAGCTGGACTTGCCAGCCCCTTGTCCGCCCACCAGACAGAGCATTTCCTCGTATTTGGAGCCGGGGGAAAACACCCGCCGGATGGCCCCCAGCAGGAAGTGCTTCAGCATTTCCTCCACATAGTCGCTGACTTCTGCACCTAAGAAGTGATGGAGACAGGAGCGGATGCGGGGCGTCCCGTCCCACACAAGGCCGTTTAATACATCCTGTATGGGATGGTAGCAGTTCTCATTCGCCACGATGGACAGGGCCGCCGTCATTTTCTTCTCGCTGGTCAGGCCGTAGTTCTGCTCAAAATAGAGAAGTAGATACTTCACATCCGTATCCGTCAGGGCGCTGGTGTTCCTGCGCCAGCCCAAATTCCGCACGATGTCTACCCGGTCAGTCAGGAGGTTCAGCCGTATGGCGTCCCGCAGCAGCGGGTCATGGCAGAACACCGTCCGGCAGTTGCCGATGGTGTTGGCGGGCTGGCCCTTCTCCGTGACAGAGAGGCTTTCCCGCACTTCGTCAACGCTCTGTTCCGGCGCTAAGGCTTCGGCTGCGCTCATGGCGGCCTGCCGGGTGGCCGGCGGTAAACTCTGATATTCGCTGCTCAATCTTCCTCACCTCTTTTCCGTATTCAGCGACCACGCAGGCCCGTTCCTCCATACCGCCGGACAG
The DNA here is from genome assembly GCF_022750605.1 of Faecalibacterium sp. BCRC 81149. Classification (NCBI taxonomy): domain Bacteria; kingdom Bacillati; phylum Bacillota; class Clostridia; order Eubacteriales; family Oscillospiraceae; genus Faecalibacterium; species Faecalibacterium sp. BCRC 81149. The sequence goes on from NZ_QXJA01000020.1 coordinate 20,864, forward strand.
CAGAATATCCAACAGATACTCCGTATACGGTTTCTTTTGCAGTGCCTCCACAAACAGCGGGTTCCATGCTTCCTCCGGCGTATGCGGGGCATATTCCTTCTCCCAGCGTTCCAGCAGGTGCAGGTAATCGCACAGCACCCGGAAACATTTCTGCTCCGCCTGCCGGTAGCGCAGTTCTTCGCTGATTTTCCGTTTGACCGGCCTCCTGCGGGGCGGGTCATGGCCTTTGGCGTCAAAGCTGACCGAGAAATCTTCCGCCAGCTTCAAGGCCGCCTCTTTTTTGTTCAGCCCGAACAGACGGGCGGTAAAATCAATCACATCCCCGTCCGCCTGACAGCCGAAGCAGTGGAACCGGCGGTCAACCTTCATGCTGGGATGTTTGTCATCATGGAAGGGACAGCAGACCATGCCGTTCCTGCCGACCTGTATCCCGTAAAACTCCGCAGCCTGCCTTGTGGGGACAGCCTGCTTCACCGCTTCAAACACATTCGATTTTCTCACCTCCAGACAAAGAAAAAGGCACCCGGTTTCCACAGAAAATCAGATGCCTCATAACTCCATATCGTGTTTCTTTTTCGGGGCGATCCGCCCCTCCCGTTCCCAACGCTCCCGGTTATCCCGGTCTGCGTTGATCTTTGCCTTTGCCAGCATATCCATAATGGATTCTTTGGCTTTCTTTTTGACCTGCTCCTTTCCGGCCTGCTTGACCTCCGGCTGCATCAGCGTCCGCTGGATTTTCGCCAGAGCAGTCTGCATGACATTTTTAATCTTGTTAATGACCCCATCCAGACGGGCGGCGGCGTACTCACGCTCCTTCTTTGGAGCCTTGCGCTCCGGCGAAAGCACCCATTTTTTCGATTCCTCCACCAGACGAATATCTTCCTTGTGCGTCTCCTGCCTGACGGTATCAGTCACGACCTCCACCGCCTTGTCATAGGCCGCATCGGAAACATCATCTAACAGTGTCTCCACGTCCTCAATTTTGAGCGTCAGTTCTTCCAGCTTCTGCTCCTGCGCCGCCAGTTGCTCCTTCTGTTTCATCAGGATATAATCCTGCTTTTCCAGATACTCCCTCCCACCGTAGGACGGCTCCTGATCCAGATGCAGCCCATGCCGTCTGGCGATGTCAAACAGGAGCGTCCGGCAGACCGCATCAAAGGTCTGCTTGCGGTTGTTGTTCCGGCCTTTGGGCTTCTCCGGGTTTGGGAGAGGGATGCCCAGTTCTTCCAGCGCCTTTTCCTGCTGGGGGCACAGCTCCCCGTAGCGGTTCTCACAGTCAAAGACGTGCCGCTCATGGATGTGGGGCGTCCCCTCGTCCAGATGGAGCGCCCAGTCTAAGATGTGGATATGGGAACCGAAGCGGCGCTCAAATTCCTCATAAAATTCATTGACGATGGAAAAGAGCGTATCCGGCGGGACGGATTCTCCCATCGTGCCGATCTGGTAGATGCTTTCCTCCGGGCAGGTCTTGTTGTTTTTCAGCAAGTCCTCCACGCTGCGGTTGCGCTCCGTGTGCCGGGTTTTCTCATTCCGGGCGTTCTGGGCCTCCACATGGCCGCCGTAATGCTCATAGTAGTACATCCGCTCAATTTCCTCAAAGCTGAAATCCGACTGCTCCGGGTTCTCCCGGAACTCATGGGTGGTAAAGCCCCGGTAGCAGTCCCAGTAGACATTTTGCCTTGCCCGTTCTGCGTCAATGTGTTCGCTGTTCTCCACATCAAACCGGCGGTCATTGTGGCGGGGATTATAGGTGCCATGCTTGCCGGAGCGTCCATTGTGTCGTGTCAGTTTCAAACAGATTTCCTCCTTCCTGCGAAGATGCTGCGGGGCCGGGAAGGGGCGGCGAAGCCGCAAATCCTGCGAATTTTGCGTCAGGTAATACCCAGTACGAGTTGACGCAGGCATCAACTCTCCCTGGGCAAGGCGTTTCACCCTTGACCCGATGGGGCGGCTGCCCTCAACCCGCCAAGGCACTTCGTCCTTGACCCGATAATGGCTGCCGCCCTTAACCCGCCAATGGGCGTTGCCCCTTGACCCCAGCAGTGCGCTGCCGCCCCTGCACCCCGGCACAAAGGGCTGGCTGCCCTCTGTACTCCCGCACCGGCGAAGCTGGCTTCCACCGCAGGAGCGGCGTTTGCCAGTTTCACCGGCTCCGTATCCGCACATTTGCGCCCATAGGCGGGGAGTGGATACGGAATACGCCTGCGGGGATTGCCAGTCAAAACAGCGGGTGCAGACCCGGCATTTTGACCGTAATCGCCCCGATTTCAAGCGATTTTTTCTTCCGCTCCCACCACCTGAAAGCCATGCTCCTTTGCGTACTCCCTTGCGGCGGCTTTCCGTTCCTCGCTGTACGGCGGCACCAGCCGGATCGACAGCCGGGACTTGTCCAGCACATAGGTCACGCTGCCCTCCGGCGTGCTGCGCTCCAACCGGCACAGCAGCGGGTATTTCCGGCTGAAATCAGCCAGCCTGCGCTTCAAGCTGGCGTTGAAGGTGTAGATGCTGGCAAGGTTCTCCGCCTCGTTCCAGTTGATGATAGTTTCTTTCTCATACTTAGACAGCTTCCTCATACAGATCCTCCTCATAATCAGTGTAAGATTTCAGCACACGCAGGCTGCGCTTGAGACGGCGGTACTCGTCCATCTCCATCCGCAGATGGTGGTAAAAATCCTCGTACCAGCTTTCGCCCACCTCCGTCTCCACCTTCCGGGCCAGCCCCAGCATCCGGCGTTTGGCCTCCGGGTCAACCGTCAGGGCCGTCAGCCATTTCAGCCGTGTCACCGTATTGTGGTGGCTGGGACAGCCGTAAGCGTAGAGAATCTTCTTTTCTTTCATACTCAGTGTCATAATGATTTCCTCCATTTCTTTGCTGCGGAGCCATACGCCCCGCATGATAAACTTGTTTCCTGTCCGCCGGTCTGCCTGCAAGCCGCTCCTGCCCGGAATTTCTCCCGGCGTATCGGCCTCTTTGGTGCGCTCGATTTCTGTCCTGGCGTCACTTCCCCGGAGGCCATACCCCTTGCAGCCGGTCATTCGATTTTCAAGGTTCTGTGCCTGTCTGCAAGAACCAGTTTACCGAAAAAAGAGGCCCTTTCCCGTATATCCAAAACGTCGGAAAAACGCTTGAAATCCGCATATTTCCACGCTTATGGAATCGTGCTATAATGGGTGTAATCACTGAAAAACGATAACGAGAGAGGGGGCTTTGGATGTACGCAAAGCTGACAATCCCGGAGCGGCTCAAAGACCTGCGGGTGGTGGACAAGCACCTGACGCTGGAACAACTGGCGGAGCAGACCGGCCTGTCTAAATCCGCGCTGGGAAAATACGAAACCGATGACTACAAGGACATCAGCCCGTTTGCGATTGCAACGCTGGCGGACTTTTACGGTGTGTCCACCGACTATCTGATGGGGCTGACGGAAAATAAAAATCACCCAAACACAGAACTTCAATCTCTGCATCTGAGTGATGATATGGTGGAACTTTTGAGCAGCGGCAAAATCAACAACCGGCTTCTCTGCGAACTGGCTACCCACCCGAATTTCCGGCGGCTGATGATAGATATGGAAATCTGTATCGACCAGATCGCCAATATGCGGGTGGAGCAGATGAATCTGGTGTTGGAGGCCACCCGGCAGACCGTCATGAGCAAATATGCGCCCGGAGAAGATGACCTCTATATGCGGACGCTGGAACTGGGGCAGGTGCAGGAAAGCGATTTTTACAGCCACGTCATGCACGATGATCTGGACAGCATCGTCCGGGACATCCGGGAGGCACACCGCAAGGACAAGACTACCGCCGACCCGCAGCCCACGCTGGATGATGTGAAGGAAAAATTTGAGCAGGCCATAGGACAGGGCAGCGATACAGAAATGCTGATCCACGAGTTCTGCGATAAGTTGCAGATACCCTTTGAGAAGATTTCCTCGGAGGACTTCTCGGCATTCCTGCGGATACTGAGCCTGTCCAAGCAGCTCAAAAGCCCCAACAATATGAGAGGAAAGGCCAGCCCCATCCCGCCCAACCGCAAGGCCAGACGTAAGCGGAAGTAAAATTTCCATATCCGGGAGCGGCAAAAAAGCCATCCGCCGGTTGATTGGCAAATGGCTTTTATGAAGCAGTATTCTGTTGTGGTGGTTGTTCCCAGTTTGGGAACAGCCACTATTGAAGATGCTATTCTTTGTTTTTCTGCGACATCTGCGCATGGGCTTCCTGCTGGACAAGCAGCCCCGCCGAAAAGCCGTATTTGAAGTGGCTTTCGTTTTCCTCACATTGAGCGATTGCCACCTGCTCCCGCAGTTCTTCAACCAGTGCATAGTCCTCTTTGCTCAGACGCTCAGATAAAGTGTCCATCAGGGCGGCACTGGCTTTGACTGCCTGCTTGAACCTCGATGAATCAGCGACCACCGTTTCACAGGGATAAAATCTGCCGTTATACATTTCTTCCAGAATCATGCGCCCACCTCCCTCAGACAAAAATCATCTCAGACAGGATGATTTCCTCTGCCCGGCTGCGGATGCTGTTCATGCCCCCGACCCACGCAAGCTGGTCACGGGCTTTCAGTTCCTCGGTGACACCCTCTGCCTCCTGCATCTGCGAGACAATACACGCCAGCCGGTCAGCGGCCTGTTCGTTCAGGTCAGCAAGATATGTCCAGAGTTTTTCCGACAGAAGCAGTGCATTGTACTGGCCGGGCCGGTGTTCTTGCAGAAACGCCTTGTGCATCCGGCCCCACCGCCCAATGGGGCGGCTTTCCTCCGGCAGCTCCAGATCGGGGATGTAGTAGTCTCCCACCAGCGTGTAGCTGATGCCGTTTTGATGGATTTTCTTTGGTAAATGCTCCATATTCGACCTCCTGTATTCAGTTTTTTCAGAATCCAGTTGATCGTGTCCCTGTTCATGATAAATTCAAGGCAACTGAACTCTTCACGAACAAGTATGGCATATCGTGGCCGAGTTTTTGATAGTTGGTTCCATAGCTTGGGCTATTGCCACGGGTATCAGAATTGTTGTAGCTGTCGATGGTTTCCTTGCCGAGTGCTTCGGCAAGATCTTTCAGGGTGGTAGGCTCACTGCCGCCGAGGAAAATCTGGCTGTCCATGTTGCCCACGATGGTATCCGCGTTATCTTTGTAGATGGCTTTCAGCTGGCTGCGGGTCTGCAAGACCAGACACGCCGAAATCTCACGGCTGCGGATGGTGGCTACCAGCTTTTCTAGCTGCGGAATTTGACCAATGTTGGCACACTCGTCGATCAGGCAGCGGACATGGACTGGCAGCTTACCGCCGTACACATCATCGGCTTTGTCGCACAGCAAGTTGAAAAGCTGGGTGTAGATCATGGAAATCAGAAAGTTAAAGGTGCTGTCCGTATCGCTCATGATAAGGAACAGCGCCGTTTTCCGGTCACCCAGCTTGTCCAGTTCCAGCTCATCGTACATGGTGGCATCCCGGACTTCCTGAATGTCGAAGGGTGCGAGCCGGGCACCGCAGGAAATAAGAATCGACTTGGCCGTTTTGCCGGCAGCCAGCTTATAAAGTTTGTACTGCCGCACGGCAAAGGATTTTGGCTTCTTCTTGCCCAGATCCTCAAACAGTAGGTCAACTGGATTCTGATAGGTTTCATCATCTTCCGAAACCTGCATAGTGTTTAGCATTTCCAGCAATGTTGCGAAGTTTTGCTCCTCGACAGGGGCTTCGTAGTGGAGGTATGCGATCAGCGAAACGAGCAAAAGCCGCTCCGCTTTGTCCCAGAATGGGTCGCCGCCCTGACCCTCACCCTTGGTGTTGGTCATCAGTGCGGTGACGAGCTTCAGAATGTCCTTTTCACTGTGGATGTACGCCATGGGGTTATAGCGCATACTTTTGGAAAAGTTGATGGTGTTGAAAATCTTTAGCTTGTAGCCCTTTTGTAACAGGGCATTGCCGCACTCGATCACGATACTACCTTTCGGAAGCGTTTCGTCAAGACAGAATGTGCATTTTATTTGCAAACATTTTATGAACAACACACATCCTGCCTTGACGGTGGTTTTATCCGCACATGGCGGCGTTGCGAATGTC
>NZ_QXJA01000021.1:0-25267 GCF_022750605.1 Faecalibacterium sp. BCRC 81149
TGGAACGGCTTTGGATTTCATCAATGGAGGACAGTGCTATCCGGGAAGGCTTTCAGAAGCTCAGACCGGGAACAGAATATGATGCCTTATATGAGGCGGCTTTATGCCGGGAGCGAGCCGACTGGATTGTCGGAATCAACGCCACCCGGCTTTTTTCATGTCTGTATGGGCAGACCCTGAATGTGGGGCGCGTGATGACACCAACGCTTGCGATGGTGGTTATGCGAGATGCAGCAATCCGGGCGTTCAAGCCGGAGCCGTTCTACTCGGCAGAATTAAAATTTCGGGATTTTCAAGCGGGCGGTGAGCGAATGAAAGAAAAAGCAGAAGCAGAAAAACTGGTGGCAGAGTGTTGCCAGGCAGGAAGTGCCATCATTACCAAGGTAGAGCAGAAAGAAAAATCAGAGAAGCCCCCGGCCTTGTTTGATCTGACATCACTTCAGAGAGAAGCAAATCGGCAGCTGGGATTCACTGCCCAGCAGACCCTGGATTACACACAGGCTCTGTACGAGAAGAAACTCGTGACATATCCCCGTACCGACAGCCGGTATCTGACGGATGATATGGCACCGCTGGTGCCGGAACTTGTTTCTGTGATCCAGCAGAGCTTTCAGATTCAGGCGGATGTACCGGCACCGGTGAATGCAGCGCAGGTCATCAATTCTAAGAAAGTCACCGATCACCATGCCATTATCCCTACAAAAACAGCGGCGGGTTATGACATTTCCTCGCTTCCCAGTGGAGAACAAGCGATTCTTACTCTGCTGGCGGTGCGGCTGATTTGTGCGGTCGGAACACCCTGCCACTATGCAGAAACCATAGTAGAAGCGGAGTGTGCCGGTCAGAAGTTCCGCACGAAAGGCAAAACAGTCACGGATATGGGCTGGAGGCAATATGCAGGAAAGCCGGTTGAAGATGCTGAGAAGAATGCGGAGGCAGGTGATCTTCCGGAGCTTTCGGAAGGCATGACATTGGAACTTGCCGGTGTCGATCTGAAAGAAGGCAAGACCAGCCCACCCAAGAGGTTTACCGAAGATCTTCTGCTTTCAGCGATGGAAAGTGCCAGCTCGGATGAATTTCCGGCTGGTGTAGAGCGAAAAGGCATCGGCACACCAGCTACACGCGCTGCCATCATCGAAAAACTGGTACAGAAAGGCTTTATCGAGCGCAGGGGCGATAAGAAAACGAAATACCTTTGTTCTACGGACAAGGGAAATGCGCTGGTGACGGTGGTGCCGGAACAGATTCAGTCTCCATCCATGACGGCAGACTGGGAGGTAAAACTGCTGAAAATAGAACACGGCGAGTATGACAGCGATGCCTTTATGGGAGAAATCAGCAGCATGGTCAGCGGACTTGTAAAAACCTACGAGGCTGTGAAAGGTGCCAATGTCCTGATGCAGCCGGAATGCAAAGTCATTGGTTCCTGCCCCGCCTGCGGCAGTGATGTTTGTGAAACGGCAAATGGATGGTTTTGCAGGGATAAGAACTGTAAATTTGCACTCTGGAAGGAAAACAGGTTCTTTCAGACACTGGGAAAGCAGATGACAGAGGAACTGGCAAAGCAACTGGTAAATCAGGGAAAAGCACGGCTTACCCACTGCTATTCCAAGAAGTCTGGACGTTACTATGACACAACCGTTCATGTAGAGACTGGCGAGGACGGTGCAGCAGCATTTAAGCTGGAGTTTGGAGGTAAAAAATGAGCATGAAAATGATGAATGCAGCTTATTTGGTGGATAATGCTGCGCTGCTTTCCTTGCAGGAAAAGCAGGACGGCGTGGAATTCCATTGCTTTGATATGGACAGCAAGGTGCAGACCACCGAGGGACACATTGGCTGGGATGTGTTGGATAAACAGCCGTCTTCTACGCTGGAAGAAAGCGCAAGGGTGGTAGCACTTCAGAAGATTTCCCAGCTTGACGGTCTTGCCGTTGCGCCGGTAGCTCCGGAGATGCTGGAGCAGGTACGCGGCGGCAGAAAGGTTCTCTGGCAGATGAAAAAGGCTGATCCTGAGCTGGAGAATGCAAAAAATATCCGGTTTATCACCAGCAACTACGAGGATCGGTTCAAAATTCCGGATGGCAGTGCAGTGGAGATCGAGTATCCGAACCGGAAGTTCTCAGCTCGCTGCGAATATATGGACGAATATCATTTGCGCCTGGGGTATGATGTTTTGCACATCTGTCAGCTGGCAGAAATGCTGGAACGCGGCGGTGGTACATGCCGCCCGGAGCCGCTGATTACGGAAGAACGCAGTGCATGGGATTTGGGAGGCAAGGGCTTTCTTGCCATTCAGACCTGTGAGGACGGTTACGACTATACCTTATATCATAAGGACTTTACGGAAATTGACGGTGGACAGATCGACAACCCGGAAATCAGCATGAATGCAGCCAGAGACCAGATTCTTTCGGATTATGGGTTCGGTGGCCGCACCATGACGCGGATTGACTATGATGAACTTTGTGATCGTGCAGAGGAAGCGGAAATCAGCAGACGGGAATCTGTGCTGGGTAAACTCTCGGATTTGTCTTCCAGAACGGATACGCCGGTGAAAGCTGCCAAGGCGAAGGAGGCAGAGCGATGAAATACAAGCTTACGAAGGCAGAGCAGGAAACCGTCATCAATTTTGATAATGAACTGGATACCGCCAGCATTTATACCCATGACAGCCGCCTGATTAAGAAGCTTCGGGAACTGCGAAAACAGTATCCGGAGCAGTTTATTTTGGAGCACCGGGAGCATGGGTCGGTCACTTATACGATTCCGAAACGCTGCGTCGGTATCCGACCGCCTTATAGTGAAAAGCGGCGGGAACAGCAGCGGCAGGAAGCAAAGGAAAACGGCCTGCCGTTTATGGAGAAGGGAGAAATGAACGATGGCAAGAATTGAAAAATGGGATGAAGTGCATGGAACGCAGGCACCGGACGAAAGAATGATGGCATTTCTCGACAGTACTACCGACCAGTATGCGATTTTGCAGCTTCGCCGCAGCGAGGATACGGTATATGAACGCTTTTCGTCTATGCGCGAACTGGAACGGATGGGGCTGGAACCGGATATTGACCATTATGAGGTGGTTTATACGGCTCCGCTTCTTCCCTACAAGGATCAGAATACGATGTTAGAGGAACTGTATGCGAAATTCAATGTTTCCCGCCCTGATGATTTTACTGGTCATAGTCTTTCTGTGTCTGACATCGTGGCTTTACGGCAGAATGGTGTTGTAAGCTGTCACTATGTGGATTCCATCGGCTTCCAGGAACTGCCCGGATTTTTGAAACCGGAGAACTACCTGAAAGCCGCAGAAATGGCGATGGAGGACGATTACGGCATGATTGACGGCGTAATCAATAACGGAAAGAAGGAAGAACCGGTGGAGAAAGCATCGGTTCTGGATCAGCTGAAGGAAAAGCAGGAGGCTGTGCCGCCTGCGCCGCCTCGCAGGTGCTGCGAAGAAAAGGAGTTATAAATGCGTTTTACGGATGACGAATGGATGCTCATGATGCTTTACAGCCCTGGCACACGGACAGGGCTGATCGAAGAGCTTCAAAAGATGCAAAAAAGTCTGACGGGCAGAGACAGAAACCTGCGCAGGTGGACGGCCTCGCTGCTTGCAAAACTGGCAGAGATGACGGATGCAGAATATGAGGCACTGGATTTGTATCCGGACGAATAAAGGAGAGGAGGAAAAAGACAGATGATGACGAAAACGGCTTATTATATGCAGATGGCGCAGGAAGCTGCGGCACAGATCACTGGCAGCAAAGAGCAGTGGACAGCGTTTCTGACCACATCCGCACGGCTTTATAAGTATCCTTTTGCGGAGCAGCTGATGATCTATAAGCAGAGACCAGAAGCGACGGCCTGTGCAGAGTACGATCTCTGGAATGATCGGATGAACCGCTATGTGAAGCGTGGCTCCAAGGGCATTGCTCTTTTGGACATGCGCGGCGAGCAGCCGAAACTGCGGTATGTATTTGATGTGGCAGATACCGGAGAACGGAAGAATTCCCGACCGGTACAGCTCTGGAAAATGAATGCGGAGCATGAGCAGCCAATCATTCGCGCACTGGATGCAGCATTTGATGTTTCTGCCGGTGCTGGGTCTCTGGAAAATCATATCATGGAAGCGGCAGAACGCCTTGCAAGGGATTACTGGGAGGAAAACCGCAGGCAGATCAGTGACATCGTTGCAGATTCCTATCTGGAAGGATATGATGAACTCAACATCGGAGCTTCCTTTAAGAGAGCTGCCGCTGTCAGCATCGCATATTCCGTCTTTACCCGGACGGTGGGCAATGCAGATGACTATTTTGAGCACGAGGATTTTCTGGACATCTTTGATTTTAATACGCAGGCTGCCGCCAATGTGCTGGGAACTGCGGTCAGCGAAATGTCCAGCCAGATCTTCCGGGAAATTGAACGCACGATCCGAACCTATGAAAGAGATAAGCAGGCAGAAAGGAGCCAAAACTATGATGGAGCTGAATTACACGAAGAACGGCGATTACCTGATTCCGGACATCCAGTTGTCGGTGCAGGAACAGAAGCCCCTGGGCAAGTACGGGAGGATGCGCAGAGCGTTTCTGCAGGAGAACAACACGCTGCTGTACAATCACCTGATCCTGACCGAGAAGCTGTACCCGCACCTGTGGGAGATTCAGGAGACCGCGACCGCACGGATGGAGCAGATGATGGCGGATCTTCTGAAAGCGAATCCGGCACCGGACAAGAAATTGAACCAGATGGCCTGGGTGCAGCACATGAACATGCTGAAAGCGCAGGCAGAGGAAGTCATTCTGACGGAACTTATCAACAGTTAAACTTCATGAGTCTGTTTCAGTCCGAAGCAGAGCAGATTCAGAAAATTGATGCGGCGGCAGAAAATGCAGCCAAAGAAGCGGAGAGCGAAAAGCCCTCCGCTTTTGTTATTTCTGAGGATGAAATCGACCGGATGCTGCGGACAGGCTCCAATTTTGAAGGCGGAAAGATCCGTATTTATGCGCTGTATCAGCAGCAAGGGGACGCAAAAGAACGAGCTGCATTCTTGAAAGCGGAATACGGTCTCGGTGGCCACAGCTATACCTTTATGGATGGCAGTCGCGGTTTTGCCGATTATAACGGAAGAGGTATTCTGCTTCGCAATTATGACCATGACCGGGAAGTGCGACTCACATGGTCGGCGGTGGATAAGCGGTTAGACCGGCTTGTGGAAAATGATCAGTACCTGACCGCGCTGGAAATGGAAGAGTATCGGAAGCTGGAGCAGGAATACGGCGCGCCGCTTCCTATGCCGACTGCCGCCCATGTGTTTCCGCCAACGCCACCGGAACGCTACGATACCGGAAATGAGCATGTGGACAACATGCTGAATACGGCTGCGGATGTATATGCCCGGAGTGAACTGGCGGCACCACAGCGGTTTACCGTGATGGAGACAGACGATGGTTATGCGGTCTGGGATGATATTCAGGACGGCATTCATGTGGAGCCGGATGGTGTCAGCGAAGAGTTTACCAGCGAATGGGAGGCAGAGACCTACCGCCAGCAGTTGATTGAAAAAGTTCAGGAACGGGAAGCAAAAGACTGGCTCTATGTTGAACAGAGCAAGCAGAATTTGCAGCAGGACATTCCATTCCCAGATGTGGAATCCGAAGAAGTACAGGAATCGGCTCACGCAGAGACAGATCCTCTGGTACTGGAAATGCAGGAACACGCCAGCGAACTTTCCAGAGAGTCTGGCTATGCACCGGATGAACGGTTTGTGGTCACAATGACCGGCGAGAACTTTCCGGATTCTAAAGATGCGTTTGCCATCTGGGATTATGTCAAAGAAGAGTATTACGGATATTCGGACGGAAAAGTGCAGACATTTGCCGATTATGTGAGTGCATCAGAGGCGTTGCAGGAGATTCGCGGCAGGAACATGGAGGCTGAAAAAGAGCCTGCAACTGTGCAGCCAGAACCCGCAGCTCCGGTGCAGCCGGATTATCGCGTTGGAGATACGCTGTATCTGGACGGAAAGGCATTTACGATTGAAAAAGTCGGGCTTTTCGATGTGGAACTTCGGGACCCGGATTCCGTGTATCCGATCTTCCGCTCGGAAAGCAAGGAAAATCTGGCAAGAATTTTGGGGCATGAGGAAAATGTTCACCTGCACAATCTGGTGGTTGATCTGAATTCTGGAAAAGAAGAAGCGTTCCGGGCAGGGCATGAAGCAAAACATGCGGAGAACTACCGCATCAACAGCTTTCACCTCGGCGAAGGCAGTCCTAAGCAGAAATTCCGTGCCAACATGGATGCCATCTACACGCTGAAAGCCTTAGAAAATCAGCATAGGGATGCGACACCGGAAGAACAGGAAACGCTGGCCAATTATGTCGGCTGGGGTGGGCTGGCAGATGCCTTTGACGCAGAGAAAACTGCCTGGACAGGCGAATATAAGGAGCTGAAAGCAGCTCTTACGGAAGAAGAATATGCCGCAGCCAGGGCTTCGACTCTGAATGCGCATTACACCAGCCCTACCGTGATCCGTGCAATCTATGAGGCATTGGACAGTATGGGATTTGAGAAAGGCAATATTCTGGAACCGTCGATGGGTGTCGGCAACTTCTTCGGTATGCTGCCGGATTCCATGCTGGGGAGCAGGCTCTATGGTGTGGAACTGGATTCCATCACCGGGCGTATTGCGCAAAAGCTGTATCCGCAGGCAGAAATCAAGGTGGCAGGCTTTGAGACCACCGACCGGCGTGATTTTTATGATCTGGCCGTGGGCAATGTGCCTTTTGGCAACTACCGTGTCAGCGATAAGCCATATGATAAACTCGGATTTTCTATCCACAACTATTTCTTTGCCAAGGCACTGGATCAGGTTCGGCCCGGTGGTATCGTGGCCTTTGTTACCAGCCGCTATACGATGGATTCCAAAAATCCGGACGCACGAAAGTATCTGGCGCAGCGGGCAGAATTGCTGGGAGCTATCCGACTTCCCAACAACGCATTCCGTGCCAATGCCGGTACGGATGTGGTGTCGGATATCATTTTCCTGCAAAAGAGAGACCATCCCATTGATATCGAACCGGATTGGGTGCATCTGGGGCTGACATCGGAGGGTATTACCCTCAACGGCTACTTTGTTGACCACCCGGAAATGGTGCTGGGTGAGATTACAACGGAAAGTACCCAGTACAGCAAGGAAGAATGTACGGTCATTCCGATTCCAGGTGCGGATCTGGGAGACCAGCTGCATGAGGCGGTGCAGCACATCGGCGGTCATTATGAAGCACAGGAGCTGGCACCGGAGGAGGAGTTGTCCTTGCAGGGCGAAACTATTCCGGCAGACCCCAATGTCAAGAACTTCTCCTATGCCGTAGTGGATGGGGATGTCTACTTCCGTGAGAACAGCATCATGCGGAAGGCTGACCTTTCTGCGACAGCCACCGGCAGGATCAAAGGCATGGTGGAGCTTCGCACCATTGTGCAGGAACTGATCGACTATCAGTTGAACGATTACCAGGAGGAAGCGATTGCCCAGAAACAGCGGGAACTGAATGTAGCCTATGACCGATTCGCCGATCAGTATGGGCTTATCAATTCCCGTGCAAATGCACAGGCTTTTTCGGAAGATTCGTCTTATTATCTGCTCTGCTCTCTGGAAAATGTGGATGAAAACGGCAGGCTGGAATCCAAGGCGGATATGTTCACCAAACGGACGATTCGACCGGAACGGGCTGTTACCAGCGTGGATACTCCGGCTGAAGCTCTGGCAATCTCCATTGGAGAGCGCGGCAGAGTGGATTTGCCCTATATGTCGGAGCTTTTAGGTACACCAGGGGAATATGAAAAAATCCAGCAGGAACTGCATGGTGTCATTTTCAAAGACCCGATGACGCAGGGCAGCGAGGAAACCGGCTGGGTAACAGCTGATGAATATCTGTCCGGCAATGTCCGGGAAAAGCTCCGTGTGGCAGAGTTGGCTGCGGCCTCTGACCCTGCCTTTGCGGTGAACGCGGAATATTTGAAGAAGGCACAGCCAAAAGACCTGGATGCTTCGGAGATTGATGTGCGTCTTGGTGCCACATGGGTCAATCGGGATTATATCCAGCAGTTTATGGAAGAAACCTTTGAACCGCCGTTCTATCTGCGCCGAAATATTGAAGTGAAATTCTCTCCCATGACGGCAGAATGGCAGATTACCGGCAAGAGTACACCGAGCCGGAACGATGTCCATGCCTATATGACCTACGGCACCAGCCGTGCCAATGCCTACCGGATTTTAGAGGATACGCTAAATCTGCGGGATATTCGTATCTACGATACCGTGGAGGATGCAGACGGTAAGCAAAAGCGAGTTCTGAATAAAAAGGAGACCACCCTCGCCCAGCAGAAACAGCAGGCCATTAAGGATGCGTTCCAGAATTGGGTGTGGAAAGACCCTTATCGCCGTGCGGAACTGGTGGAAAAGTATAACGAGCTGTTCAACAGTACCCGTCCTCGTGAGTACGATGGTTCTCATATCCGCTTTGGCGGTATGAATCCGGAGATCCGGCTGCGTGAACATCAGCAGAATGCCATTGCTCATGTGCTGTACGGCGGCAATACGCTGCTGGCCCACGAGGTAGGTGCCGGTAAGACCTTCGAGATGGCAGCTTCTGCTATGGAGGCAAAGCGGCTGGGACTGTGCCAGAAATCCATGTTTGTCGTTCCGAATCATTTGACCCTTCAGTGGGCAAACGAGTTCCTACGCCTGTATCCGAGTGCAAAACTGCTGGTGGCAAGCAAAAAGGACTTTGAGACTGCCCGCAGAAAAAAGTTCTGCGCACGAATTGCCACTGGCGATTACGATGCAGTTATCATCGGGCATTCTCAGTTTGAGAAAATCCCGGTGTCCGCAGAACGGCAGGAGCGGATTTTGACTGCCCAGATTGATGAAATCGAAAATGCTATTGCTGAGATGAAATCCCAGAATGGCGAGCGTTTCTCCATCAAACAGATGGAAAAGACCCGGAAAGGATTGGAGGCGAGATTGGAGAAACTCCGGGCAACCGACCGAAAAGACGATGTGATTACCTTTGAGCAGCTGGGCGTAGACCGGCTGTTCGTAGACGAGGCACACGCGTTCAAGAACCTGTTCCTCTACACAAAAATGCGCAATGTTGCGGGCTTGTCCACATCGGAAGCGCAGAAATCTTCGGATATGTTTATGAAGTGCCAATATATGGACGAGCTGACAGGCGGGCGCGGCATCATTTTTGCGACCGGCACCCCGGTCAGCAACAGCATGACGGAGCTTTACACCATGATGCGGTATCTCCAGTACGGCACGTTGCAGCAGAAAGGGCTGACCCATTTCGACAGCTGGGCTTCTACCTTTGGTGAGACCACCACGGCCATTGAGCTGGCACCAGAAGGAACCGGATACCGGGCAAGAACAAGATTTGCAAAATTCTTCAACCTGCCGGAGCTGATGAACATGTTCAAGGAAGTGGCGGATATCAAGACTTCCGATCAGCTGCATCTGCCGGTACCGGAGGCGAAGTTTGAAACCGTGGTAGTGCAGCCTTCGGAGCATCAGCAGGCGATGGTGGCGGAGCTTTCGGAACGGGCGGCGGCTGTACATTCCGGCGTGGTAGACCCGTCGGTCGATAACATGCTGAAAATCACATCGGACGGCAGAAAGCTGGGACTGGATCAGCGGCTGATGAATCCGCTTCTGCCGGATGACCCCAACAGCAAGCTCAACGCCTGTGTGCGGAATGTGCTTCGGATTTATGAGGAAGGACAGTCGGATAAGCTGACCCAGCTGCTGTTCTGCGACCTCAGCACACCGAAGAACGATGGAACCTTCAATGTCTATGAGGATATCCGCGCTAAACTTATCCAGTCCGGTGTGCCGGAGGAAGAAATCGCATTTATCCATGATGCTGATACCGAGGCAAAAAAGAAAGATTTGTTTGCCAAAGTCCGTACCGGACAGGTTCGGGTGTTGTTAGGTTCGACACAGAAGATGGGCGCAGGCACGAACGTGCAGGACAGGCTGGTGGCCGTGCATCATCTGGATGTGGGCTGGCGGCCTGCGGACATGACCCAGCGAAATGGTCGTATCATCCGTCAGGGAAACCGAAACAAAGAGGTGCAGGTTTATCAGTATGTGACGGAAGGAACCTTTGACGCTTATCTCTATCAGACACTGGAGAATAAGCAGAAGTTTATCAGCCAGATCATGACCAGCAAATCTCCGGTACGTTCCTGTGATGATGTAGATGAGCAGGCTCTTTCCTATGCGGAGATCAAAGCACTTTGTGCAGGAGACCCGCAGATTAAGGAGAAAATGGATTTGGATGTGGATGTTGCAAGGCTGAAAGTATTGAAGGCAGACCATCAGAGCCAGCAGTACCGATTGGAGGATAAGCTGATGAAATATTTCCCTGCGGAGATTGAAAAAACGCAGGGGTTCATCAAGGGCTTTCAGTCGGATATTCGGACGGTGGCGGCACATCCGCTGCCGGAAGAAGGGTTCTGCGGCATGGAAGTAAATGACACACGCTTTACTGAAAAAGCAGAGGCCGGTGAAGCAATCCTCGCAATCTGTAAAACCAATCAGAGTTTGGAGCCAGTGCCGCTTGGCAGCTATCGCGGTTTCAAGATGGAGTTGTCATTTGACAGCTTCCAGAAAGAGTATCAGGTGCTGCTGAAAGGCGAGATGACCCACCGAGTGCCCATCGGCACCAGTGCTGCTGGCAATATCCAGCGTCTGGACAATGCTCTTGCCGGGATTCCAGCAAGGCTGGAAAAGACGGAACAGCAGTTGGACAATCTTAGGAGCCAGCAGGAAGCGGCGCAGGCCGAGCTTGGAAAGCCATTTCCCCAGGAGGCAGAACTGGCAGAAAAGAGTGCAAGACTGGCAGAACTGGACGCACTGCTGAATATGGATGACCGTGGAAATGATGATCCTGACCGTGAGAGAACAACGGAAAAACCGTCTGTCCTGGCAGAGCTACGTGACCGTGCCGGTCGCATTCCGCCGATGGCACATCGAGATGATGAGGAGGTGGCACTATGAGTGTTCGGGAACACTGGATCAACGTCCGGGTAAATCCGGAAGAGCTGGCAAGGATTCGTGAAAAGCAGAAGGAATTGGGTATTCGGAACACCGGTGCCTATATGAGAAAAATGGCGATGGACGGGTACTGCGTGAATCTTGATTTGTCGGATGTGGCGCAGGTATCCACTCTTCTTCGCCGATGCAGCAACAACCTGAACCAGTACGCAAAACGAGCCAATGAATCCGGAAGCATCTATGCGGAGGATATCCGGGATTTGCAGAAGCGGCTGGATGAACTCTGGGAGATGCAGAAGCTGATCCTGAAGAGGCTTTCCGGTATTCGCTGACAGCGCAAACGTGCGGGATTTTTACAGCACATGGCACAGATGAAACTGTCTGTGCCGTTACATATTTTTGCGGGTCTCCCTATTGACATCGTGGTGTTTGGCAAGCGGGTACAGTAAAATGAAGATGAAAAGAAAAACGAAGGGGTGAAATCCATGAAGATCGTATGTTTTTTGTTGAAGCTGGTGCTGAAAATCCTCTTGCTGCCGGTTGCGTTTCTGCTGCGATTTCTATGCTTTATCTGGAATCTGCTGATGCAGCTATCCCTGTGGGTGCTTTCGCCGGTTATGCTGTTTGTTCTTGGCTGCGGTATCTATTCGGTGGTTCGGGCGAGCTGGACGGATGTGTTCCTGCTGACCCTGATTGAGATGGGGCTGTTCGCAGCTGCGGTTGGTGCGGGCGGCATCATGGAACTGATGGAACGGCTGTGCGAGTGTGTAGAGGATGTTTTGACAATTTGAGTTCAGGAGGGATTAGATGGATATTCAGTTTATGAAAGATTATTATGATTTACGGTACGAGGAAACAGATGGAGAGAATCATTTTGTGGAAGAGACAGCTTATCAGGAAAAACAGTCTGAGCAATCGAAGATGGAAGACCAGCTGATGGAAATGGTGGGAGGCAGCGAATCTAATGTGTGGAAGCTGTACGAAAGCATTATGTGCGTCTATTTCGATATGGAAGAAATCATCAAGCAGGCCGTTTATTTGCAGGGGGCTTATGACCGGGAACGGATGTTAAAATGAGAATAGTAGATTGGTAAGAGCTGCCTTCGGGTAGCTCTTTTTAGATGGAGAAATATGAAAATGGCGGCTACAAGACTAATTGCGCTGCATATTAATAAAGGAAAGACGGTGGCGCAGTGTCTGGCTGACCGTACTGATTATACTGAGAATGCAGCAAAGACGGAAGATGGAAAATATATCAGCGCGTATGCCTGTGACGCAAAGACCTGTGATGAAGAATTCCTACTTTCCAAACGGCAGTATGAGCATATCACGGGAAGAACCCAGGCGCATGATGTGATTGCATATCAGATTCGGCAATCCTTTAAGCCAGGAGAAATCACACCAGAGGAGGCAAACAAGGTTGGATATGAGACGGCCATGCGATTCACAAAGGGAAAACATGCATTTATCGTGGCTACCCATGTTGATCGTGCGCACATTCATAACCATATTATTTTTAATTCGACTACATTGGACTGCACCAGAAAATTCCGAGATTTTCGCTTATCCGGTCTTGCACTGGCAAGGCTCAGTGATATCGTCTGCCTGGAACACCGGTTATCGGTCATTATCCGGAAGCCCTATGCAGAGCGGAAGAAGAGAACGGAATACCCGGAGAAAAAATCGCAGCGGGATGAAATCTGCGAGGCCATTGATGCAGCATTGGCAAGAAAACCAAAAGACTTCCGGGAACTGATTGAAATTTTGCAGGAAGCAGGGTACGAGTATAAAGATGGAAAACAGCCTGCCCTGCGGGGGAAAGGCCACGCCAGATTTGCTCGTTTCCGCTCTCTTGGCAAAGGATATTCGGTTGAAGAACTCTGCGAAGTGATTGCCGGGAACGCGGTTCATAAAAGTAAATTTGCAGAGAAAAACCGCACAAGCGCACGGTCGGCGCAGGTACATCAGAAGGCGGAGTTGTCGTTCCTTATTGATATCCGTGCCAAAATGCAGGCGGGCAAAGGCGCAGGGTATGCGCGCTGGGCGAAAGTCTTTAATCTGAAGCAAATGGCAAAAGCTATGATGTTCATGGAGGAGCATGGAATCAAGAGTTATGCAGAACTGAAAGAAAAGGCAGATGGAATTTCTGAAAAATGTGATGCGTTGCTGGAATCTGTAAAGGCAGATGAGGCACGGATGTCGGAAGTGTCAGTGTTGCGGAAGCATCTAATCAATTATGCCAAAACAAAAGATATTTTCGCTGCGTATAAGGCATCCGGCTACAATCGAGAGTTCTATGAAGCCCATCGGGATACGCTGGCCTTACGCAGCGCAGCGAAAAAGGCGTTTGATGCCTATAAGAAAGAGAACGGTTCTGACAAAAAGCTCCCGCGCATCAGCGAGCTGAACGCAGAGTATGCGATGCTTCTGGAACGAAAGAAAAGCTCCTATGCAGAGTACCGCAAGACCAAATCGGAAATGCAGGATTGGCTTGTGGCTCAGAAGATTGTGCAAGAAATCCTGAAAGAGGATGAGCAGAAAAAAGAGCAGTTGCATGAGCAGGAAGTTCGGCAGGAAGAAGAAAATAGACAAAGCAGTCGATGATGGAATGTCCGGTGCAGTGTGGGCGTAATGCTCATTCTGCACCGGGCTTTTTTCTTTGGCAGGAACTGCCGTTAAAGCATCCGGAACGGATGCGCAGCCCGATGCCGCAGGCAGCGTTCTATGGGGATTGGGGAGATTCCCCAACAAGCAGAAAATCGCTTTCGTGTCACGAAAGCCCTGCTTGCAGAAGAGTGGTTCTAAATTGACTTTGTTCGCTGATAAGTCTATAATATTAACTGGATTATTATGCAAAAACCTCGAAAACTGATATTTACAAAGTAGTGTATATGAATGCGAGATATATTAAAATGAATTGGAGAAATCAATATGGCGCGAGCTGCATCTAAACCTAAGAAAGAAATTTCTATGGAGGAAGCTCTGTGGAAGTCCGCAGATAAACTCCGTGGTTCTGTTGAGCCAGCAGAATACAAACACGTCGTTCTCAGTCTTTTCTTCTTGAAGTTTGCCAGTGATAAGTTTGAGGCACAAAGGAAAGCTATTTCTGAAAAATACGGTGAGAAGTTTGTTGACAATGTTGCCTTCTATACGAAGGACAACGTGTTCTTCCTGCCTGAGATCAGCCGTTGGTCTTTTATCATGGAGAATGCGAAACAGGATGACATTGCGTTAAAAATTGACACCGCCCTCTATACGATTGAGAAAGCGAATCCCGCACTGAAAGGCGCACTGCCGGACAACTACTACTCACGTCTTCACATCGACACAGCAAAGCTGGCATCACTGCTGGACGAGATTGATAAGATCAACACGGGCGATAAAGAGAATGACATTATCGGGCGGGTTTACGAATACTTCCTGAGCAAGTTTGCACTTGCGGAAGGCAAAGGCAAGGGCGAGTTCTATACGCCGAAGTGCATTGTCAATTTGATTGCAGAAATGATTGAACCATATGATGGCATTCTCTATGACCCTTGCTGCGGTTCTGGCGGTATGTTTGTGCAGTCAATGAAGTTCGTGGAGGCACATCACGGCAACAAGAAGAAGGTCTCTATCTACGGTCAGGAGTATACAAACACAACGTATAAGCTGTGCAAAATGAATCTGGCTATCCGCGGCATCTCTGCAAACCTTGGAGAAATGGCAGCGAACACATTCACCAATGACCAGCACAAGGACCTCAAGGCAGATTACATTATGGCAAACCCGCCTTTTAACCAGAAAGAATGGCGTGGTGATAATGAGCTGACTGATGATCCGCGCTGGGACGGCTATGAAGTTCCACCCACGAGCAATGCAAACTATGGCTGGATTCTGAACATCGTTTCAAAGCTATCTCAGAACGGTGTTGCTGGGTTCCTGCTTGCAAACGGTGCACTCTCTGACGATGGCACAGAGCTGAAAATCCGCCGTCAGCTCATCGAGAACAATCTCGTTGAAGCAATCATCATCCTTCCCCGAAACCTCTTCTACACCACTGACATCAGCGTTACGCTTTGGATTCTGAATAAGAACAAAAAGGCTCGTGTGGTTGAAGAAAATAGCGAGGTAAAACGCTTCCGTAACCGTGAGCGGGAGATTCTTTTCATGGACTTGCGGCAAATGGGAAGCCCCTATGAAAAGAAGTACATTGAACTGACAGAAGAAGACCGTGCGAAGGTCACGAGCGTTTACCACGCATGGCAGCAGGAAGGCTATGAAGAAACTTATCAGAATGTGCCTGAGTTTTGTTACAGCGCATCTTTTGATGAGGTTGCAGAGAAGGGTTTTACCCTTGTTCCGAGCCGTTACATTGAGTTTGTAAACCGTGATGAGAATATCGACTTTGATACGAAAATGAAGATGCTGCAAAGCGAGCTTCGTGATCTGCTTGTTGCAGAAGAGAAGTCGAAGGCTGACCTGTTGACCGTGTTTAAGGAGCTGGGCTATGAAATCGAATTATGAACCCCTTGGTAAACATATTCAGCTTGTTGATTATCGGAACTCCGAGGAAGTCACCAGCACTGTTCTTGGCATAAGCATCGACAAAGAGTTTATACCTTCCGTCGCAAATGTAATTGGCACAGATTTGAGCCGGTATAAGCTAATCAGCAAGGGACTGTTTGCCTGTAACCCAATGCACGTTGGACGCGATGAACGTCTTCCGATTGCGCTCTATGAGAAAGGTAGCCCCGCAATAGTATCTCCGGCATATTTCATGTTTGAGATTATTGATCGCGACATCTTGAATGAAGAGTATTTGATGATGTGGTTTCGCAGACCGGAGTTTGATCGCGAGTGCTGGTTCATGACGGACGGCAGTGTTCGAGGCGGAATTACATGGGATGATTTTTGCCGTATAAAGCTCCCTGTTCCTTCCTACGCGAGACAATGTGAAATCGTCGAGTCCTACCGTGCAATCACCGACCGCATTGCTTTAAAAAGATCGGAAAATGATAATTTGCTTGCGACTGCGCAAGCAGTTTACAAAGCGTGGTTTGTTGAGTATAAACCGTTTGGCGGAAACTGCCCAATTTCATGGAGGGTTGGAAGCGTAGATGAAATTGCCGAGTTCTTTGACTCAATGCGGAAACCGCTCTCTTCGTTAGAACGGGCAGACATGGCGCGTATATATCCTTATTATGGTGCAGTTTCAATAGTAGACTATGTGGATGATTACATCTTTGACGGCGAGTACCTTCTTTTGAGTGAAGACGGCATTTATGTCGTTGACGATAGTGGACATCCTCTTTTGCAACATATAATTGGGAAGTTCTGGGCAAACAACCACGCTCACATTCTAAAAGGTAAAGCTGGATTCACCGAAGATAGCCTGTACCTCTTTTTGTCCAACACAAATATGTCACCAATTGTTACGGGAGCTGCCCAGCCCAAAATCAATCAAGCAAACTTGAAGAGCTTTCCAATTACCATCCCTGATAGTGAGGTTCTGGATAGATTCAACTCTGTTGTTCATCCTCTGTTTGCTGGAAAGTTGAACAACGAGAAAGAAATACGGAAGCTCGAAACGATTAGGGAGCTGCTACTTAGCCGTCTGGTTAGTTAAGCCGCTAAATTATCATTTACCGTCCATTACTCTCACCAGTGGCGAGAGTTTTACCCTAAGAACTGCCACTGAAAAGTCGTTCTCTGAGAATAAACAAAGGAGATACGACAATGAAAAAACAACTGATTCAAGAAGTGCAGCGTCAGATGCTTCCGTTTCTGAACAACGCACAGTTAAAACAACTTCAAAGCGTCCTTGAAGGGGTGCTGAGTGGCGTAGAGCTAAGTTACAGCGCGGGCATGGTAGAAAGCGCAAAGGTCGACACGGTTGTCTGTTTCATCAACGCAAAACGCATTGAAGGCTGCTCAGAAAAAACCTTGAGCTATTACCGTCAGACCATTGTGTCAATGCTATCCGGCATTGACAAAGAGCCACAAGAGATCGTAACTGAGGACTTGCGAAAGTACCTAACAGAGTATCAGACAAACCGTAAGTCAAGCAAGATCACGATAGATAATATCCGCCGCATCCTGTCCAGCTACTTTTCGTGGCTTGAGGATGAGGACTACATCGTGAAAAGTCCGGTACGCCGGATTCACAAAGTAAAAACGGCAAAGGTGATCAAGGAAACCTACACCGATGAGGCATTGGAAATCATGCGGGACAACTGCTGCAATGTCCGCGATCTTGCGATGATAGACCTTCTTGCGTCCTCTGGAATGCGTGTTGGTGAGATGGTTGCCCTTAACCGTGATGACATCAACTTCAATGAACGGGAATGCGTTGTTTTCGGAAAAGGAAGTAAGGAACGGATCGTTTATTTCGATGCTAGGACAAAAATCCATCTCCAAAACTATCTGGAAAGCCGCACAGACACCTGTTCAGCGTTGCTTGTCTCGCTGACCGCACCGCATGACCGTTTGCAAATCGGCGGTGTAGAAAGACGGCTTCGAGAACTTGGAAAAAGGCTAAATTTGCCTCGTGTCCATCCACATAAGTTCCGAAGAACATTGGCAACATCAGCCATAGACAAAGGAATGCCCATAGAGCAAGTCCAGCAGCTCTTAGGACATCAGAAAATCGACACGACTATGCACTACGCTATGGTCAAACAGCAAAATGTCAAGCTGGCACACAGAAAATACATAGGGTGAGGTGTCACAATGAAAGAAGGATATAGGTTGCTTGGAGATTTCATTCAGCCGGTTGACGAACGAAACAGGGATTTGAGAGTTGATTATTTGCTTGGTGTCAGCATCAGCAAGCAATTTATTCCCTCCATTGCGAATATTGTTGGAACAGACTTGTCGAACTATAAGATTATTCGTACTGGGCAATTTGCATACGGCCCTGTTACGTCTCGGAATGGCGAAAAGATTTCAATTGCCCTTTTACGAGATAAGGACTGCATTATTTCAAGTTCATATACCGTGTTTGAGGTTGTGAATAAGAATGAGCTTGATCCAGAATACCTTATGCTTTGGTTTAGCAGACCGGAGTTTGATCGCTACGCCAGATATATGTCTCACGGAAGTGTTAGAGAAATCTTTGACTGGGATGAACTTTGCAAAGTGGAACTGCCTGTTCCCTCTATTGATAAGCAACGTAGCATTGTGAGGGCGTATCAGACCATCACAGAACGTATCGAACTAAAGCGGCGGTTAAATGATAATTTAGCGGCTTGAGATTGAAGCTATAATAAGCTGTTGAAGCGCATTCAAGCGGTTGATTTCCAGGGAAGCCACCTTAAACTGTTCCAAAACAGGTTTTGCAACCATATCAAACCGAGAAAGTGCTTCGTGCGACGGCTTGGTCAAAGGGAACGCGGCAAGTTCATCGCCTGATACTCGCTGACGTCCACTCGAACCGTTCATGTATTGTAATGCGAAAGTCCGAAACTTCTTGCTTCGGATTAAAAAATAGTAAAATGAAGATGGCATCGTATCAACCGGAGAAAACACAATGTACTCCGTGGATCCGAAAGCAACCTCTTTGTCATTGAGGATGTTAATATACGCTGCCTTGCCATTTTCGAGGCAAGGAGTAATACGCGCAATTAGGGTGTCGCCATTTTGGAACCGGACACCGCCATTATAGGCTTTCATTTCGCCGCCTTCTGGGATGCAGCCACGAGTCGGAAGGCAGGACATATCATAGCATTTAGCGATGCAGCCTTTTGACAATGTTCGAGTTGGATTCACATTAGCAATTTCGCTGAGAGTGCAATCAGGCATTCCATCCCGAAGGAAGAGTTCATCAAAAAGAGCCTGTGTTTGCGCCTCTAAATTATCATTTATCTACGAAGGGAGGGATAAAAATGGATAAGGATACGCTGATCAAAATTGCCGAAGAGCTTCATCAAGGAGCTTTTGACGCAAAAGCCTATTACCTCATCTTGCAGCAGTATCGAAAGAACCAGCATGAATACGCGGAAGAAATGAAGTTGTCACCAGCGTTCTATCAAACGATCCACGGAGCTTTGATGAAAGCCTGCTTTATGGAGATTGCCAAACTGTATGATAGCTCAAATGGAGTCGTGTCCATTGGAACCCTCCTTGCAAAATGCGCGGAAAACCAAGACCTATTTCCTGAGTACAGAGAAACAATGACCGTGGAACATGAGGGGACAACGTATTCCTATCAAATCCCATATCAGCACCAGCTAAAACCACAGGAGGAACTCTTTTTTAAGGAACATGTCGAGATGAGCAGACATCTTTTTGCTATATTTGATGCTCCAGATGCTGAAACTATCCCTGTTCAGGTTGATTTGACTTTTCCTGAGTTTTTAGCCTTGTATCAGAAACGGTTCTGCGCGCTAAGAAAAAAAGAGAGAATATCCGAATGCAACGGAATAAGCTCTATGCCCACAACGATGAACAGCGTATATTGAGCAATGAAAACCTGACAGACCGTCATCCTATTTTATATCCGGATGTGCAGGAAATGATAGACTTTGCACTCGATTGTACGGGTCTGATTCTCGGCGTTCTCACTGACGTAAACCATGCAACGCAATACTCGAACATTGATGACTGGGAAGGTACACTCATGCTGACACGTTTGGGATTGAAGTATCAGGAGTATGACTTCCAGCAAAGAGAAAAAGCCTTTGAAGCAGAAATGCAGAGGCGGTTAGGGGGAAATGATAATGGCGAACTTCAATGAGCATTCTCTTGAAATGTCCATTATGGAGTTGTTTCAGGATGAAGGATATATCTATTTGAATGGTGAGCAGATTCATCGTGAACGCTCTGAGGTTCTGCTTATCGACGATCTGCGGAAGTACCTCTTGAATAGGTATGCCACAGAAGGGCTTACCCCAAGTGAAGCTGATAGCATCATCCTTCGCCTGAGGTCTATTTCCGGCACGATCTACGAGGCAAACAAAGCTGTCTGCAAAATGATTTGTGACGGCTTCATCTTCAACCGCGAGGATCACACAAAGAAGGACCTTTATATTGAGCTGATCGACTTCGATGAGCCGGAGAAAAACGTGTTCAAGATCGTCAATCAATTTGAAATTGAAGGCATCAACAACCAGCTACGCATACCTGACGGGATTGTCTTCATCAATGGTATTCCTGTTGTTGTGCTTGAGTTCAAGAGCGCAGTCAAAGAAAATACAACGATCATGGACGCCTATACTCAGCTCACCGTGCGTTATCGCCGTGATATTCCTGAACTATTCAAGTATAATGCCTTCATCGTCATAAGCGATGGTGCAAATAATAAATACGGTTCCTTCTTTTCTCCGTATGACTTTTTCTATGCGTGGAGAAAGATTGAGGCTGACGATAAGGAATTGGATGGCATCAATTCCCTTGTAACTATGGTGAGTGGACTATTCCGCAAAGAACGGCTCTTGGCGGTTATCAAGGATTTTGTCTATTTCCCTGATAGCTCAGATAAAGATCTTAAGATTGTTTGCCGATATCCTCAGTATTTTGCTGCGGTCAAGCTGTTTGAGAATATCAAGGCGCATCTCAGACCGGAAGGCGACGGCAAGGGCGGCACTTACTTTGGTGCGACAGGCTGCGGAAAAAGCTACACCATGCTCTTCCTCACCAGAATGCTTATGAAGAGTACCTTCTTCCATAGCCCTACAATCCTGATTATTACCGACCGAACTGATTTGGATGACCAGCTTTCAAAACAGTTTGTAGCATCCAAAAAGTACATTGGTGACGAAACCGTTGTGAGCATTGATTCCCGCGAAAAACTGCGTCAGGAACTTCAAGGCAGAACAAGCGGCGGTGTGTACATGACCACTATCCAGAAGTTCACCGAGGACTTGGAGCTTCTGACCGATAGAGCAAATGTGATCTGCATATCCGATGAGGCGCACCGTAGTCAGATAAACCTCGATCAAAAAGTCAAGGTCACTGCTGAAGGTGTAGAGCGAACCTATGGGTTTGCGAAATACCTACATGACTCTCTACCTAATGCAACCTATGTCGGTTTCACCGGTACGCCCGTGGATGGTACGATTGAAGTCTTCGGTCCAGTTGTCGATGCCTACACAATGACAGAGGCGGTCAAAGACGGTATCACAGTCAACCTTGTCTACGACGGACGCGCTGCACGGGTTACTCTTGATCAGGCAAAGGTTCGGGAAATTGAAGATTATTATGACCGTTGTGCTGTTGAAGGTGCAAATGAGCATCAGATTGAGGAAAGCCAGAAGGCGGTTGCTCATATTGATGCGATCATCGGTGATCCTGACCGACTTCATGCAGTTGCGGAGGACTTCATTAACCACTATGAGACCCGCGTTGCCGAAGGAGCTACGGTCGCAGGAAAAGCAATGTTTGTCTGCTCTAATCGCAAGATTGCATACGCTTTTTATCAGATTATAGTTGGAATGAGACCGGAATGGGCAGAGAAAAAGGTTTGCCCTGACGGGGTTCAACTGACGGAAAAAGAGAAAAAGGAACTCAAGCCCATCGAGAAGATCAAGCTCATCATGACGCGAAATAAAGATGACGAGCCAGAGCTTTATGAAATGCTGGGAACGAAGGATGATCGCAAGGAGTTTGACCGCCAGTTTAAGAACGTTAAATCCAACTTCAAAATTGCAATTGTCGTTGATATGTGGCTGACTGGCTTTGATGTACCGGCACTTGACACAATTTACATCGACAAGCCAATCCAGCAGCATACCCTTATTCAGACAATTTCCCGTGTCAACCGTGTCTATACCGGAAAGGACAAGGGCTTGATTGTGGACTATATCGGTATCAAGAAAAACATGAATCTCGCCCTCAAGAAGTACACCAACTTTGAAACCGATGAGTTTGAAGGTGTCGAACAGTCTGTCACGATTGTCAAAGACCAGCTTGATGTTTTGGCACAGATGTTCCGCAACTTCAATAGTACGGATTACTTCAACGGATCACCGAAAGAGCAGCTTGCTTGCCTCAACCGTGCTGTTGAGTATGTCCAGCTTACGGAAGATTTGGAAACTCGCTTTATGGCTGCTGTCAAGCGTATGAAGCAAGCGTTCAATCTATGCAGTTCCAGCGATGCAATTTCCGATAGAGAGAAGGACTATCTGCACTTCTATTGTGCTGTGCGTTCTATTCTTTTCAAACTCACTAAGGGTGATGCCCCCGACATTTCACAAATGAATGCCCGCGTCCGTGAACTTCTTGAGGGGGCAATTCAATCTGATGGTATAGAGGAGCTGTTTGAAACCGGAAAGCATATCTCAGTTGATATTTTCAGCGATGAGTATCTGGATAAGATCAATGCAATCCAGCTTCCAAACACGAAAATTAAGGTATTGCAGAGGCTTCTTTCTCAAGCGATTGATGAGTATAAAAAAGTCAACCGCATTATGGGCATGGAGTTCTCGGACCGCCTCAAGCGGGTTGTTGATGAGTACAATAATCGCCGTCGTGATGAAGCTTTCGCTAACGAAGTCCTTGACGATGTGGCAGAGCAGCTTGCGAAGCTCCTTGAAGAACTTAAAAAGGAAAAAGATTCCTTCAAGGGCATGGGAATTGACTATGAAGAAAAAGCATTCTATGACATCCTCAAGGCGGTTGCTAAGAAGTACGAGTTCGAGTACCCGGACGATAAGATGATCGAATTGTCGAAAAGGATTAAGGTCATTGTCGATGATAAAGCTAAGTACACTGACTGGTCTACCCGTGATGATATTAAGGCAAATTTGCAAGTTGACCTGATTTTGCTTCTGGATGAGTTTGATTATCCTCCGGTAACCATTGATGATGTTTACAAAGAGGTTTTGGAACAAGCAGAGAATTTCAAGAAGTATTCGGAATAATATATTGAGCGAAAATATGACGGACTTGTATGTAAACGCGATTGTAGAGAAAATTTAAGATGCAAGTGAGCTGTTATAAGAGATGACACGACAAGAATTATTTATATGGATACGCCAGCAGTACGGCACAGAGCCGGAATACCCCTGGCATGACTGGAATGCGGTGTTGCGGCACAATGACAATAATAAATGGTATGGTGTAGTTCTGGAAGTATCTGCTGATAAGTTGGGACTGCCGGAAGCAGGCATCGTTGATGTCCTTAATGTGAAAAGTGATCCGCTGCTGATCGGCTCTCTTCGTGGGCAGGACGGCTATTTTCCGGCCTATCACATGAACAAGGAAAAATGGCTCAGTATTCAGCTTGGCAAACCAGAACTGGATGATGCCATCAAAGACCTGCTTTCTTTGAGCTATGAGCTGACGGCACCGAAGAAGCGCAAACCAAAGTCATCAGCAAAAAATCCAGGAGATTCCGCAAATGGCAAAGAAAATGACAGAAAGGGCAAGCAGTGGCTGCTCACCTATACCGGCTCGCCGAAAAAGATGAACAAGCATTACCGGGAACGCTTTCATGCGGATAACGAAATACATTCCCTTCCGGATCAGGTGTGCAAAGGTATTAAAACTTTCGTAACCACGGTCTGCCATAAGGATGGTATTATTACAATACTTATGAAAACCATCAGATCAGTGCAGTAGATATGCATGTAGAAAATCTGGATAGTGATAAAATGATTTGTTATCCAGTAATTCAAGGAGAACGAATCAACTATCAAAATAAATAATGTTTTGAAATCAGGGATGAGGTAGAAAGGAAAGTTCCATGACAAAAGATGAAGTAAAAAAACTCAGGATGGACAGTCCGGAATCACTACAGTTTTTAAATAATGCTACAAAATTTTATAATTTAATGATGATGTATCGTTGTGCTATTCGGGAGATACAAACTAAACTTGAGGCTTTGGATGATGAATTTTCAGTTGAGAACAATCGAAATCCTATTTCTTTTATAAAAACAAGAATTAAGAAGCCCAATAGTATTTACAATAAACTGCAGAAGATGGGATATGAATTTACAACAGAAAATATACAGACATATCTCAATGATGTAGCAGGCGTTCGAATAGTTTGTGCGTTTATTGACGATATTTATATGATATCAGATTTGATTACCCAACAGGATGATATTAAA
Organism: Faecalibacterium sp. BCRC 81149; assembly: GCF_022750605.1. Lineage (NCBI taxonomy): Bacteria > Bacillati > Bacillota > Clostridia > Eubacteriales > Oscillospiraceae > Faecalibacterium > Faecalibacterium sp. BCRC 81149. The sequence continues at coordinate 24,099 of NZ_QXJA01000021.1, forward strand.
GTTATTGAAATAAAAGATTATATAAAAAATCCAAAATCGAATGGTTATCGAAGCTATCATATGATTGTTGAAATACCAGTATTTTTTGCTAAGGGTAAAACACCTATGCGTGTAGAATTACAGATTCGAACCAATGGTATGGATTTCTGGGCAACATTGGAACATCAACTTCGCTATAAAAAAGGAATTGAAGAAATGCCTGGCTATGATGAGATAAGTGAAGAATTACTTCATTCTGCAAAAGCTATCATTGAAGCAGATAATGAAATGCAGAGAATAAAAGACAAAATTGGTATGTTCCACGAAATTTAAGCAGAAATTTGATCGAGTAGAAAGGTTGGAATATATATGAAACAAGATACTTTAGAAGGAAAAGCGAAAACAAAAAACGGAGTAAAACGATTGTGTTTTTCCATAGTCTGCATTCTTCTAGAAGTAGTTTTTATTATTACTATTGTAACACGCTTAAATGAATATGCAGAAATCATAAATCTATTTACAAGGATTTTAAGTGGAATTTTAGTTTTGGGATTGTATGCATCAGATAAGACATCTTCCATGAAAATGCCTTGGGTTATATTAATTTTAATTTTCCCAATTATGGGTGTAGGCCTATATTTATTGATTGGTTTGAATGGCGGCACACATAAAATGCGTGAGCGATATGCAGAAATTGATAGCAAATTGTTACCAATGCTTTCCGATAATCAGGAGTGCTTAAACAGAATAAACGAAACGATTCCGAAGGCAGGAAATATTGCAAGTTATATACAAAGAAATTCGCAGTATCCAATCTATCAGAATACGGATATTGTGTATTTTGATGAAGCAGTGAAAGGATTAGAGGCACAGCTTAAGGATTTGGAGAAAGCACAAAAGTTTATCTTTATGGAATATCATGCGATAGAAGACGCTGAAGCATGGCATAAGATTCAAGATGTTCTGGAAGAGCGAGTAAAAGCAGGTGTGGAAGTTAGAGTATTCTACGATGATATGGGTTCTATAGGCTTTATTAACACAGATTTTGTGAAAAAAATGGAGGCAATAGGAATTCATTGCCGTGTATTCAATCCGTTTATGCCAGGTTTAAATCTGTTTTTGAACAATCGTGATCATAGAAAAATAACAGTTATTGATGGAAAAGTCGGATTTACAGGTGGATATAATCT
>NZ_QXJA01000022.1:0-24851 GCF_022750605.1 Faecalibacterium sp. BCRC 81149
CTTCCTCACGATAGAAGCGCCGGAAGATGGCAGCCTGATTGCTTTCGGAAATGCCCTTGCCGGTGTCGGTCACTTTGATCTCCACATACATTTCCCACAGCACCACCGACACAGCGATTTTCCCGCCTGCCGGGGTGTACTTCACCGCATTGTCCAGCAGGTTAAAGAGGGCTTCCGATGTCCACTTGCTGTCATGGGAAACGGTCAAATCCTCCGGGCAGTCCACGGACACGGCGATTTCCTTTTTCTCCGCCGCATACACGATCCCACTCATGGCCTGCGCCACAGTATCAAAAAGACGGCCCAGCTTCTTATCCAACTGGATCACGCCTGTTTCCAGTCGGGAGGTTTTCACAAGGGCCTGAAAGAGAAAGTCCAGCTTATCCGTCTGGCTGCGGATTCCCCGGATAAAGTCGGTGCGCTCCGCCTCGGTCATGGGCTTTTCCAGCAGGGTGTCCGTCGCCATTTTCAGATTGCTTACCGGCGTTTTCACCTGATGGGAAATATCCGATACAAGGGTCTGTAACTCCTGCCGTTCCTCGTCCACCCGGCGGCGGTTCTCCTGCATGATCTGGTAAAGCCTTGCCAGCCGGTGTCCGATTCTGGCAAGCTGGGTTTCGCTGTCCTCTGGCCGCTGGGGCGCTTCATTCCCGGCGATCATGTGGTCTAAGGTCTGGCACAGGTCAGCGGTAAACTGCGACAGCCGCTTTCCAAACGCCTGCGTCAGTACAAAAATCCCCACAAGGGCGCACAGCAGCAGCGTCCCGCCTGTCAGCAGCACCGCAATCTGTTTTGTCACAAGAAACAGGGCTATGGTGATCCCGGACATGGAGAGGACAAGCCCTATTGCCACCCGGCCAAACAGCCGCTTTACCGAGAGGTTCTGAAACTTCATTTTGCCTCGCCTCCCGTCCATTGATAGCCCATGCCGTAAACGGTCTTGATGTAGGGCGCGCCGCCGTCGGCTTCAATCTTGCTACGAATCCGGCTGATGGAGGTTGTCAGGGTGTGTTCGTCCACAAACTTCTCGTCTATATCCCACAGCTTTTCCAAAAGCTGCCCACGGGTCAGCACTTGCCGGGGATTTTTGCGAAACAGGTTCAGCATTTTGTACTCCATCGGGGATAGGGTCAGCGGCTTGCCGTTTAGGGAAGCCGTCTGCTCCGAGAAGTCCAGAAACAGCCGCCCGTCGTCGTAAATGTCCTTGGCCGGTTTGTGGTGTTCCAGCATGGCGAACATGGCTTTGATTTTCCGCTGCAAGGCCCCGATCACAAAGGGCTTTGTGATGTAGTCCACCGCGCCCACCTCATAGCCCCGTATCTGGTCGCTCTCCTGATCGTTGGCGGTCAGGAATATTACGATGGTGTCCGGGTGCTGGGGCTTTATCAGCTTGCACAGCTCAAAACCGTTGCCGTCTAGCAGGTTGATGTCCAGCAGCACTAAATCAAATTCCCGCTGACGGATGGCGTCGGCGGCGGTTCTGGCATTTAGGGCAGAAGTCACGCCGTAGCCGTCTGCGGTCAGGTTGTAGGCCAACATCTTATTCAAAAAACTGTCGTCCTCGACAATTAAAATCTGCTTCACATCCTCACTTCCTTTTCTTTTTGCAAATAGTATAACAGGCAAATGTCCGCGAAATGTTACAGCGGACGGATTTTTCAAAAAAGGGTTTCTTCCTTATTATAGGATAGCCCACTTTACAATACAATGCTCAAACTATGAACAATAAAGTTTAGCAACAATGCGCTTTGCATCATTTCGCCAATCGTCCATGAACTATAAAATGTATATGGGTGATGCAGAATGGCGAAAATCGAGGACTGTCCCGGCTTTGAAACGTTCGGAGCGGATGTCAAGGCAGCTCGAAAGGCAAAACAACTTTCCCGCAGTGCGCTGGCTGACATGATACATTGTGACAGCCGGTATCTTGCGAACATCGAAAACGAAGGCACGCTGCCCAGCCTGCCGGTGGTGATTCAGCTGATAAAAATATGTGGTCTGCCCGTGGAGCGGTACTTCAACCCGGAACTCATGCGGGAAGAAAGTGCGGAACGTCAGCGGGTCAGCCACAAGCTGCAGCTTTGCCCGGAAGAATACTTACCCATCGTAGAAGGTGCCATTGACGGTGCCTTACGAATCCATGAACAGGAAAAAGAGCCCGCGTGTGTCTGATTGCCACACATGGTCATTGAGAGGATGCAAAAAGCGTCCTCTTATTTTTTTGTATTTTGCGGGCAAAACGGGGATGTTGTGGTGTCATAGTAGTGGGGAAAGGTAACGTAGCAAGCATAGGGAGTGTAGCCACTCCCGGCAGAAATGCTTGCTGGGGAGTACCCCAGACCCCCAAGAAACGAGGTGAAACTATGGCGAACCGAACCCGAAAAATTGTTCTGCGTGTTCCCGTGACGCCGGAGGAACAGGAACTTATCCGGCAGAAGATGGCTCTGCTGCACACACGGAATTTTTCTGCCTACGCCCGGAAGATGCTGATAGATGGTTATGTTGTCCACATCGACACCACCGACATCCGGGCGCAGACCGCCGAACTGCAAAAGATTGGTGTCAACGTCAATCAGATCGCGCGGCGGCTGAACAGCATGGGGCCGCTGTACACACAAGACGTTGCGGACATCAAGGGAGCATTGGCGCAGATATGGCAGTTACAAAGATACATCCTATCAAGTCAACGCTGAAAAAGGCACTGGACTACATCGAAAATCCGGCCAAGACGGATGAAAAAATGTTGGTGTCCTCCTTTGCCTGTGCCTACGAAACCGCAGACATCGAATTTGAACTGCTGTTGTCACAGGCCATGCAGAAAGGCAACAATCTGGCCCACCACCTGATACAGTCTTTTGCGCCGGGCGAAACCACGCCGGAGCAGGCCCACGAAATTGGCCGACAGCTTGCAGATGAAGTGCTGCAAGGAAAATATCCCTATGTGCTAACTACGCACATTGACAAAGGGCACGTCCACAACCACATTATCTTTTGCGCTGTGGACATGGTGAATCAGCGAAAGTATGTTTCCAACCGACAAAGTTATGCCTACATCCGGCGCACTAGCGATCGGCTATGCAAGGAATACGGCCTGTCCGTGGTGATGCCCGGTCAAGACCGGGGCAAGAGCTATGCCGAGTGGGACGCACACCGCAAGGGCACAAGCTGGAAGGCAAAGCTGAAAGCTGCCATAGATGCAGTCATCCCGCAGGCCAAGGATTTTGACGATTTTCTGCGGCTCCTGCAGGAGCAGGGCTACGAGGTCAAGCGTGGCAAGTATGTTTCGTTCCGTGCGCCCGGACAGGAACGGTTCACCCGCTGCAAAACGCTGGGCGAAGCCTACACCGAGGACGCCATCATCGAACGCATCAAAGGGCGGTTCGTGGAGCGGAAGCCCAAAGAAAACCGCAAAATTTCGCTGCGGATTGATTTGGAGAACAGCATCAAGGCCCAGCAGTCCGCAGGGTATGAGAAGTGGGCAAAACTCCACAATCTGAAACAGGCGGCCCGGACGCTGAACTTCCTGACCGAGCATGAAATCGAAAGCTACCCGGATTTGGAAAGCCGGGTGGCCGAGATCACCGCCGCCAGCACCGAAGCTGCCGCCGCATTGAAAGCAGCAGAGCGCCGACTTGCTGAAATGGCCGTGCTGATAAAGGATGTCACCACCTGTAAAGAGCTGCGCCCGTTGGTGCAGGAGTATCAGCGGGCCGCTGACAAAAAGCAGTTCCGGCGCAAGCATGAAGGCACCCTGATTCTCTATGAGGCCGCAATCAAGGCCCTGAAAAAGCAGGGCTTCCAAAAGCTGCCCGACCTCTACACCCTGAAAGCCGAGTATAAGCAACTGGCCGAGCAGAAAGACCAGCTGCAGCGGCAGTACGCCGAAGCCAAACGCCAGATGCAGGAGTATGGCATCATCAAGCAGAATGTGGACGGTGTTCTATTCCAGAATCACAGGCAGGAGAGGGATAAGACCCTGTAAGCATTACTTGACAACGACACATTACTTTCAACTAAAATAATGTGCGATTGTCAATTCGCTGTTGACGAACACACATTATTTCTATATAATATAATGTGTGAATGTCAAGTGAGGTGATAGCATGAACAACATGGGCAAAGTAGAAAAAATAGTGCAGTCTGCCCCCAATGGCATCATTACGGCCGCACAGTTGACGAAAGCCGGCTTACATCGGGGCTATCTGCATGATTTTGTCAAGAGCGGGGAACTGTACCGTTTCGGGCGTGGCCTGTATGTACAGAGCAGTGCATGGGAAGATGATTTTTACCTGTTGCAGCGGAAGTATAGCCGCGGCATCTATTCACATGATACCGCTCTCTATCTGCTGGGCTATTCTGACCGTACTCCGGCAAGGTACACTATGACCTTTCCCAAGGGCTACAATGCACCGTCCTTAAAGCAAGAGGATTTGATTGTCAAGCGCGCTATTCCAGAAAACTATGACTTCGGCATTATTGAAATCCAATCGCCATCCGGCAATCCCATTCGTGTTTACGATTTGGAACGGACGCTGTGCGACATCCTACGCGGCAGCGGGAGCGATATACAAATTGTGGGTGCAGCCATGAAGCGTTATGCCGCATCCAAAGACAAAGACATTCACAAATTGATGCAGTACGCAGAGCGACTTCGTGTGAAGCCAAAAGTTCTGCGCTACATGGAGATTTTATTATGATTACAAAAAATCCGATGCAGTTAAAAGCCTATATTAAAAAGAAAGCAGCCGAGAAGCATATTTCCGCGCAGCTTGTGATGCAGAACTATATGCTGGAAAGGCTGTTGGAACGCATCTCACTTTCGCCGTATAAGCATAACTTCATTATCAAAGGCGGCTTTCTGGTTTCGGCTATCGTTGGTCTGGACACACGGGCCACTATGGATTTGGACACGACCATCAAGGGCTTTACGTTGACCCATGAGGCTATCCTTTCCATTTTCAAAGATGTGTGTGCAGTCCAGATTGACGATGATGTGCAGTTTGAAGTTCTGGGCGTTGCGGATATCCGAGAAACGGACGATTATCCCGGAATCCGTGTGTCGTTGAAAGCCAACTACCCACCGATCAGCGTTCCGCTGACGGTGGATGTCACCACTGGCGATATGATAACGCCCCGCGAGATCGAGTACGCCTTTTCAATGCTGTTCGATGACCGCACAATCAGCGTTCTGGCCTACAATCTCGAAACAGTTCTGGCCGAAAAGCTGGAAACCGTACTGTCCCGCAATATTGCAAACACCCGTCCGAGAGATTACTACGACATCTACATTCTGTACGCTCTGCGCGGGGCCGAGTGCGATAAGGCAACGCTGCAGCGGGCACTGGAACGGACAACGGAAAAGCGCGGCAGCGGAAAGATTCTGACGCAGTATCCGGAGATCATGCAGGAAATCCGGGATAGTGACATTCTCCGCAGACAATGGAATAAGTATAGCAGGGAATACGACTATGCAAAGGATATTTCGTTTGACGATACCTGCAATACGGTCCAGAAGATCATGGATGAATTTCTTGCATAAGTGACACAAAAAGAACGCTGGACACAGCAGCCGGTAAGCTGCCATGTCCAGCGTTCTTCTAAATATAAAGAGATATATTAAATTAGATGAGTAGGTCTAACGACCTCATCACCTGTTTCAGATAAAAGTTTTCCCTCAATATACTCATCAAAATTTGAAAGGCAGGGAAATGTGACAATACCATCATCGTCTACAAAGTTTACATCAAGCGGCTTTGATGAAACAAATAAAAAGTGAACAGCCACATTTCCGGTGATCCCGACAAAAGATTTTAACTTTTCTGGTTCACTTAGAACCAAATCATATCTTTTTCTGCAATGATCGTAATACCCATTTGTCTTAAACATCTTTTCATAGTCAGCAACAATTCCGCCATTGTTAAGTGAATCTGAAAAGAATTTAGCTTCTACTAAAAAAAGTTCATTGACCTCTTTAGCGTAAAATACAAGGTCATAATCGCCGTAATTATAATCTTTTCTTCCAAAGATTCGATCATATTGAACATCCACTTCATCAAATTCTGAATTATAATGGTTTCTTAGCTTTTCACGAATTTTACTCACGAGAATTTCTGAAAGCAATTCATTCCTTTTTCCGACTGCAACAGTCAGGGTATCAGGATGGTTTGAATAAATCATTCCACCATTTACAAAGTACGAGTTCCAAAGTAGAAATGCTTGACTAATAGCTGCATAAGAAATAAAAACCGTGTTGTCATCCAAACAAATAAATGGTCTTAGTTCATGGCGATATTGATTGGAATTCATAATCCATATAAAAGAATTACCCTGAAGCAGTTGACTGGATATACGTTCTTTCGTTAACGAAAAAGATTCCAAAAAAGATTCTCCAGAAATCTGACAATTCAAGCAACCGTTTATCCACTTAATAAAATCAGACCTTGTCCATACTATATGTGATATCTTGCCCTTTTTTAGTTCTTTCTGCATTATAATATATAGCAATCCTAAAAAAGATTTAAACGATACGCCATATTCGTTAATAAAGGCTTTCCCAAAATCATCTATATCGACATTATTGTATTCGGAAACACTTCGATTAAAAGCTCTTTGGTTTCCTGTTAAAGCGATATTGAAGTGAAGAACATGGTTTTCTTTTAAAATATTAAACGGCTCTGTACCTTTTGGTGTTACTTCGATTCCATAAAAGAAATTTCTTTCGGGAAATTTTTTACAGAAAGTCAACAATGATACTGATTTTGAAGCGTAGCCATAAATATAAAGATCAATTAAAAATTCATCATCACGTTTTTTAAAAGAGCGTTCATCATAGGAGGCATGAATTTTTTCTTGATAAAGTAAACAATTTTCTATCCAAAGGTTTAGCGCGTCAATAATATTTCTTTCAATGTTTGCATTTTTTCGGTATGCGATTTCCATATCCGCGTCAGCCATCGGAAATGTTGACAACCGTTCTCTTGATTCTCGTTCTCTCGTATAAAGAGTGTATGTATCATCTAATATTCTATACAATATTTTTGCTGTTGCATTTGGGTTGTTAGTTTTCAATCTATTGAGAATTTTATTTTGAAGCTGTGTAACCACGCTTAGCAATAGTTTTATTGCTTGCTGCCTATCCTCAATCGTTAAATTCTCTGTTCCAAAAAGCTCTTTATACCTACTTTCGAGTTTCTGCTTTGGTACGTTCAACTCATCCCAAAACGGTCTTACATGAAAAACACAACCAAACATGATAATCCCTGCCTTTCATATTTCTAGTTTACATAAATTTCGGACATTCGTCAATCTTTGAATCAGCTGGAAAGTTCTGGACACAGCAGCCGGTAAGCTGCCATGTCCAGCGTTCTCTCATTTACTCGCCCGCAAAATCGAACCTCTGCCCGTCAAAGTCGGCTTCGGTCATGCGCTCCAACTTTGCAATGGTTCCATTCGCCAGCCGCCGCATTTCCGTGTCCATGTCCGGCAGAGCGGCCATTATCCGCGCCATCGTCCGGCGGCGGTCAGAAGTGTGGTACATACAGATCAAATTTTCTTCTTCTACGCTGAAATTCATGTGTCAGACCTCCATTTCATGTTGCTTGCTACGGGCCGCTTCCTTTTTCGGGCTGGCGGCCTGTTTTGTTTCGGAAAGCTGTTTGCGGATGGAAGTGCGGGGCTTGCGAATGCACTTGTCCCGGTTCTCGTTTATATCAATCAGCGCGTAGATGCCGAAACGGTCTTTCACGCTGGACAGGTGCAGGGATTTGTACGGCAGCATGGCAATCAGCCAATCCGTGTCCCGGCTGGATGCCAGCTTGGTGAAGTAGGGCGATACTTCCACCATAAAATGATTCTTGTCCGGGCTGTTGGGAGCAGTCAGTCGCTTCATATCTGTTGCAATGCGCTGGGCCTCGGCCTCAATCAGCCCGGTGTGCAGTGCCGCAAGATGTTCTTTGAAATCACCGGGCCGTGCCGGTTCTCGACTGCGCTGCTCCTGCCGGATGGCCGCTTGCAAAAGTTCCGGGTCAAGGGGCTGCATTTCATACCGTACGAGTTCACCGAAATATTTATCCGGGCGGCTGTCGAAATGCTCTTTCGGGCCAATCTCCCGCATCCCGCTTTCGTAGATCAGGCGATTGGCACCCACGGGCAGGGCTGCATCCCGGATATGCTGGAAGTGCTGCTGATAGTCCAGTTCATACAGATTGCCTTGCACAGTTCCGTTGGCCGCGTCGGTCAGCTCCACCGCATAGGCAAGAATCCTGTCGTGGGTCTGCTCGCCGCAGAATTTCCATGTGTTGTAGGCTTGGGTGTCTTTGAGCAGCACATCCCGTTCCCGGAAGCAGAATGTTCCAGAAGGCCGGGACAGCCACAACAGCAGCTTATCTTCCGGCTGGTCGCTGCGGGCGGCTTCCCGCAGCATTTTGATGTCATACGCAAAATCGCTCTGATAGTATGCGGTGTTCTGGTGCATGATAGCTTCCAGCGCAGCAATCACGTCCACATTTTCAAACTTTTGCACAGTTTACACCTCCAATTCCTTTGTCTTTTCTCGTGGCTGCGTTTGCTTGCTCTGCTCCTTTTTTGCGGCATCCAACTGTGCCCGGATTGATGGCTTTTTCGGCTTGGCTGTGCGGGACTTCTTGGCTTTCGGTGCCTTTTCCTCGGCCTTGACTGCGGCGGCAAGGTCCGTCAGAGAAATTTGTTCTCCGGCCTTTGCTTTGGCTTCCAACTCACCTAAAGAGGGCGCATTGTTCAGCACACCGTCAATCATGTTTTCGTTCTGTTCGGTGGAAAGCTCTGCGGTGCGCAGCGGATTTTCCCGTAAGAACTCCGGCACCTGCTGGAAGCCCACACTGTCGCAGTAGTGGGCGGTGTCCTGCCCATTCTGGTGCAGCACCACTACATCCGAAACAGACAGCGAGTGTCCCTTGAAGTCTGCTGGATGGTCTATATTGAATGTGCGGTAGATGTCCTCCAACGTGGTACCAGCAGTCAGCGGCGCGGCATACACCTCCATATAGTTTGCCTTATCCACGGTCAAACCGGCAGCCTGCAGGCGGTCGTAGGGCTCAAAACGGTAATCGCGGGTGGAATCTTCATTGCGCAGCTGGTAGATGGAAAAGCTGTCCTGCTGTGGTGCCTCAAAACCTGCCGCTGCGTATTCCTCTACGGTCATTCCGGCAGTCGCCGCTTCCTGCGCGATCTCGGCCTGCACCTGCGCCTTGTAGTTCTGCAAGCTCTGGTCGAAGTCGGCCAGCTTGGGCGGTTCCGGCAAGTTATACCGGCCTTGGTTGAGCAGCGGGCGGCAGTCCTGCACATAGGCCACAACAGCGTTGTAATAGGCCGCCTGTTCCGGCGAAATGTTCTGCCCCTCCTGCAAAGCGGTGGCGGCGGTCTGCTCCATAGCCGAAAGATTGCAATGCTGTTTAAGGTACGGGATAAACTCGGTCAGCACCATTTCCCGCTCTGCCTTGTCCTGCTCCCACGCTTCCGGGCCCTTGCTGTGCAGCACAAAATTTTTCCAGTTTTCATCTTTGGCGTAATATTCATGGTAACTCTGGAGGTGCTGAATCAAGGAGCCATCCCCGTCACCAAAATCCTGCCGTCCCTCGTAGTTGTCGGGCTGGCCGTTCAGCGTAAAATCAATGCGGAACGCGGTTTTGTCGTACCAGCCGCCCTCGTAACCATCCTTTTCCCGTTCCGTATGCTGAGCGGTGTCCAGTTCTTCAAAAACACGATTTGCCACGGACAGCGGCATGGTTTCGCCGTTCTGCAGCTTGTCGCTTTCACTCCACAAAATCGTAACCGTGGGCTCTGCGGCGGGGTCTGGAATTTTAACGGGTGCGGGAATTTCGTTGGCCTTTTCCGCCGCCTCTTGGAACGCCGCCAGCTTGTCGCCCAACAGGACTTCCGACACTGCGGCTGTCTGCCCCAGCAGATTAAGTGCTTCCTGCCCGGCATCTGGCAGGGTCAGACCGGGCGCGTCCAGCTGGCCTCCGTCCAGAGCCGTGTGGTCCGGGCCATACAGAGTGTAGTCATAGCCGGAATCACAGGTCTGGATGAACAGCGTATTGCCATTATCCAGTGCAAATGCGGCCTCGTGTGCAGCGGAAAGGTCTGCTTCCCGCTGCTGGCGAAGTTCTGCCAGATGTTCGTCCAGCGCGGAGATTAACTCATGGGCCGCGCTGCGGATAATTTCCAGAGAGGCTTTCAGTTCGGCCAGTTCCCGGCCGGAACTCCACCCAGCTACATAGCCAAACGAATACTCGGACGTGTCCAGCCCATAGTGCTGGCAGACGGCATAGGCCACACTTTCGGCCTGCACCTCGCGGGTGCGGCTGTCCGGGCGGTTGGCCTGTTCCGGGTCGTCTGGGTCGATGGCGTGCAGCTTTGCATGGGCAATCTCATGGATGGCTGTCTTGATGGTCTGTAACTGGCTCATGCCCTCTTGGATGGCAATGCGGTTGTCGAGCAGATGAAAGTACCCATGCGCGCCGCCCTCGATGTCCTCAAACCCGATGGGCACCGGGGATGCCTGCTCCAACGCCTTGAAAAAATCTTGGTAGTCCTGCACGCTGCCGGACAGTTCATTCACTGCAATAGAGGGCAGCGGTTCGCCCTCGGTCTGGCTGACATCGAACACAGACACCACCTTGAACGCCGGAATCTGCACCGTTTTTTCTTCCGTCAGCGGCTTGCCGTCCTTGTCCAGAATCGGCTTGCCCTGTTCGTCCAGCTTTTCCATCTTCTGCTTGACCTTGTACGGCGCAGGAGCCAGAATCTTGATGCCCTTTTCGCCTTTCTTTACGGTGCGGTGGAACGTACCTTTCCACTTGTTGAAGCCCGCCACCAGCTGCCCGCCCTGCATGGCAATCAGCAAGGTGTTGTTGAAGCTGTAATTGTGGAATTTCGCCATCGTGGTGAGGTAGGCTTTGTAGCGGTCGCTGTCGAACAGCTGTTGGATGCCTGTTTCTAACCGGTCCGTGATTTCTTTCATGCGCTCTACGCTGTCTTTGCCGTTTAGGATAATGGGAATAACTTTCTGCGGTTCCGTTTCAGGCTGAACAGGCGGTGGGATGTTGGCCGAATCTCGCAAAACTTCCGGCGCAGGAAAGGACAGTACCCGGTATTCCTCCGGCACAGGCTGGCCCTCGTGGACTTTCTGCCACGCATCCCCGCTTTTGACAAGGTAGCCATACTCGGTAAACACGCCCTGCTCCTGCTGGGCCACATACCGGCCGAACTGCGCCGTGTCGATGCCGCCTTTCCATTCTTCCGGCATATCCACCATGCCGGAGCGATTCAGATAGTAGTCGCCCAGCTGGGCAGGCCCGTGCACATCCGGCAGATGCACATAGTAGTCCACGTTTTCGGGAAAGTCGGTGATTCTCCCGATGCTGAAAAGCTCACTCTGCGGGGCTTGCAAAGCGGCGTTCAGCTCTGCGCGTTCCCCGGCAGAAAGCGTTTCCAGCCGTGCGGCAAGAAAGTTCAGCTCGTCCACATTGGATGCCAGCACCATGTTGTAGGGGATGGCAAAACGCTTTTCTTCCTCGGCAAAATAGCCGGAAATGAAAAGGCCCTGCGGATTATCGGACGAAATTCCGATTTGCCGCAGGGCCGCTTGTACCTGTTCGGTTGTAGTGGGCAGGTCCAGCCAGACGCCATCCCTGCCTTGCTGCTGCCGATTTTGCAGCTGGATGGAAAATAATTCGCTCATTTGGTCATACTCCTTTTTTGCTATCCTACGGATAGAGAGAGCCGGTTATGGCAAAATGAATGCTTCACCTTACCATAACCGGCCCTCGTTTTTCTTATTCTTTACGCTCTACCCGGTAATTGACGTACTTGCCTCCCGTATCTGCCAGAAGCACCGTTGCATCATAGGTTTTGCCTGTTTTCTCGGAGTAGAGGCCCTTGACCTTTGCCTTACCGTTTTTGAGCAGAGCAGCGGCGATCTTCGGTGTGAACGCCTTTTTGCGCTGCTCAAAGAAGCGGTCATTCTTCCACATCACGAACTGACAGCCATGGTTCCCGCAGTAAAAATTCTTCTTACCATCGTAGACATTCTCACCGCATCGGGGACACTTGCCGATAATAACCCGTTCCGACTGGAACAGGTTTTGCTTATCTGCACTGATGCAGGAATAGGTCTTGACCAGCTGGCGCACCTGCGCTTCAATTTCGGCCATGAACTCGTCCGCGTCTGCATTGCCCTTGGCAATCTCGGTCAGGCGGTTTTCCCATTCGGCGGTCAGGACGGGAGAGGTCAGGCTTTCCGGCAGAACCACCGCCAGATTGATGCCGTCCTTGGTGGGGACAAGCTGTTTGCCCTTGCGTTGCACAAAGCCCATTTGCACCAATTTTTCCAGAATCGCGGCGCGGGTGGCGGGTGTGCCCAGCCCCTTGCGTTCCGCTTCCTCCGGCATATCCTCGGCTCCGGCCCGCTCCATTGCCGACAGGAGCGTATCTTCGGTGTAGGCTTTCGGCGGGGATGTGAAGTGTTCCGATACGGTAGAAGTTACGCGGAAACTCTGCCCCTCGGCCAGTTCCGACAGGGTGTTCAGCACTTCTTCCTCGGTATCTGCTTTCAGGGTGGAGCGGAACCGCTGGTCGATTTCTTTCCAGCCGGGAACAAACACTGTCTTTCCTTTGGTGGTAAACTCGTTCCCGGCGCAGGAGAACACGGCGGTCACAGTTTCGTATTCGTGGGGCGCGGCCACCGCGCAGAGCAGTTTGGAACAGACAAGGTTCATCAGCTTGCATTCACTCTCGACAAGACCAGTGAAACCCTGTTTTACAAATTCAGCAGTAGGAATGATGGCGTGGTGGTCCGATACTTTTTTGCTGTTCAGCACCCGGTCCACTTTCGGGGTCAAGTCAAGCCCTTGGGCAAAGGGCAGCAGCCCCAGCAGGTCAGACACAAGATGTTGTACCGTCTGGCCCATGTCCTCGGTCAGATATTGGCTGTCCGTGCGGGGATAGGTCAGCAGTTTCTTTTCGTAAAGCTGCTGGGCGTAATCAAGGGTCTGTTTTGCGGTAAAACCGAACAGGCGGTTTGCCTCCCGCTGCAAGGTGGTCAGGTCATAGAGCTTGGGCGGCTGTTCTGTCTTTTTCTCCCGTTTGACAGAAGTACAAACGGTAGTTGTGCCTGTGCATTTTTCTTTGAGAGAATTTGCGGTTTCTGCATCCGAAATGCGCCCACTGTCCGCTTTCAAGCTGCCGGACTGGATGCCGACCGTGTAATACTTTTCTTTTTGGAAGCGCAGAATTTTTGCATCCCGGTCCACCAGCATTTTCAGTGTCGGGGTCTGCACTCGGCCCACGGTCAAGGTCTTGTGATACAGCACCGAAAACAGTCGCGTTGCATTGATGCCCACCAACCAATCTGCCTTTGCGCGGCAGAGGGCCGATTGGTACAGAGCATCGTAGTCCGAATCCGGGCGCAGGTTTGCAAAGCCCTCCCGGATGGCTGCATCCTCCATGCTGGAAATCCAGAGCCGCTTTACGGGTTTCGTGCAGCCGGCCATTTGGTAGACAAGGCGGAAAATCAGTTCTCCCTCCCGGCCTGCGTCGGTCGCAGCGGTCACACTATCCACATCGGGGCGGTTGAGCAGGGCACGCAGAACTTCAAACTGCTGTTTCTTCTCGTCCGGGACAATGAACTGCCACGGCTGGGGCAGGATGGGCAAATCCTCATACCGCCACTTACAGTATTTTTCATCGTACTGGCCCGCCTCGGCAAAGGACACCAGATGCCCGATGCACCAGCTGACCAGATACCCGCCGCCCTGCCAATAGCCGTTTTGCTTTTCAGTGGCCCCGATCACGGCGGCGATGCTGCGGGCTACACTGGGCTTTTCGGCAATCACCAGCTGAAAACTCATGTTTCATCCTCCTGTCCGTCCTCCGAATGAATCTCGATTTCAGCCGGTTCCTCGTCTGCATCCTCGTCCTCGCCAAAATCGTACTCGTCCAGATCATCGTGTCCGGTGGTGTCGGCCTTGGGTTTGCGGAACTTGAAATAATAGAGGGCCGCGCCGCCGCCCGCCAGAGCCAGCACCAGCAGGATTATCAGACTGCCCATGTTGGACTTCGGCTTTTCCTCCGGCGTTTCGGTGTCAGTTTTCACAGCTTCCGGGGCCGTGCAGTTGCGCAGGCTCTTTTCACACAAGGGGCAGTTTTCGTTGACGTTCCCGGCCTCACATTTCACGGTGCAGGTGCAGAACTCGGTGTCCTGCGGTTCTTCATCCAGCAGGGCCAGCAAGTCGGCATCGTCCACTTGGTTCAGAAAGTGGACAGAGGTTTCCTTGTCCTCATTGGCGCGGTCAATGAGAATGTAAAAATAATTCCCGGCTTTGGTGGTCACGGTAATAAGCTGCTTGTCACCATAAAAATCATCCACCAGTGTTGCATTGCCCTTGGGCGTGATGGACACGCCCTCCGGCTCCATGCCGCCCGTAGTCGGTTCTTCCTCGGTAATTTCCGGCAGAGGTTCTGGGGCAGGGTCAGTGCCGCTTGCAAAAACAGGCATGGAGAACGAGCAGAGGCAGAGCAGGATGGCCAGCAATCCGGCAGCAAAACGGCGGTTCCAATCAGGTTTCATCGGCGGCATCCTCCTGTTTGTGGTACGGAGTGATGGTAGGTGCGGCATTCAGCGCACCGCTGCGCAGGAAGGCCGCAAACTCGTCCGGTTTCATGTTCATGCTGCGCACCAACTGAATGATCTGCAAATTTTCCTGTTCAGTCTTTGCAGCTTCCAGTTCTTTCAACTGCTGCTGGTATTCGCTGATTTTTTCTTTGAGCCGTTCGATGTCGCGCTCAATGCGGGAAAGTCTTTTTGCCATACAAAATCCTTTCTGGCGTCACGGTAAACGCCCATAGCTGTAAAAATGTTCCTGCCAATATTTTGAGTTGAGGTTTGTGTAAGAGATCGGGTCGCCGCAGTGCAGCATGATGGAATTGCATACATAGATACCGCAATGGCTCACGCCGGGGGTATCGTAGGTGCCCTTGAAAAACACAAGGTCGCCCGGTTTGACCTGCGCCGTCGAAACAGGAGTACAGAGGTTGTAAAGGCCCTGTGCGGTCTGGCGGCCCACGTTCCAGCCGGAGTGATTCAGCACCCACGAAATGTAGCCGCTGCAATCAAAGCTGGTGCTGGGAGAACTGCCGCCCCACACATACGGGTAGCCAATGTACTTGGTTGCTTCCTCCATCATGGCGGCAAACCTATCATCCTTTAGTACTTCCGGGGGAATATCGTAGTAGGTGGGCTGCTTGATGGTGGACGCATTGGGGTACTGCGCCTTGCCGAACAAATCCGGCCGGTTGCCCAGCGTGCGCATATAGAGCGAATAGGCACTAAGCTGTTCTTCGGTCAGTACTTCCACGGGCAGGTGGGATAAATCCTTGTTCTTCAGCTTGACCGTGCAGATGTAGTATTCATACGGTTCTTGGTAGGTGATAACTTGCGGCACGCCATACGGGCCAATAATGACCATCATTTTTGTACGGTAACGTATCTGCATGGTCACGGTCTCGGTCAGAATGTATTGCTTTTCAAACAGCATTTCAAGTTCACCCTGCACCTCGGCCAGTGTGAACACACCGTCATGCAACGCGGACAAAATCGAGATCAGCACATAGGGGTCATGCTCGATTTCGTCCAGATAAAAATGATACTCGTCATAGTTGTGGGTGGCCTCGTAGGTGTCGAGATACCGTTGCAGCTTTTGTTCCAGCTTGGCATAAGCCTTCTCTGCACCCAGCATATCCTTGTCCTTGGAAAAATAAGAAGATGCCGTCACGCCGGTCCCAGCGGTGCCCGCCATCACCGTGCAGGACTGCAAGCCCGTTATCAAGAGCAGAGCCAGCAGACCGAACACCGCCACGATCAGAATGGTTTTCCAGTTCTGGGCAGCAAATTCGGCCACCCGTTCGCCGCCTTCGGCTGCCAGCTTTGTTACCCGGAAACCATTTTCTGCGGTAGTGGCTGCACCCTGCGCGGCGGCTTGGCCGGCCTGCCGTGCAACTTTGGCGTACTGTTGCTTGATACGCTGTTTCTGCCACATCCGGGAAATGGGATTGCTGGCGGACTGCGCGATCTGCGGATTGTCCCGCAAAGATTTCTGGTAAAAGTATTCTGCATTGGCAGACATGAGCTGAAGCTCTGCCTTTTCCACGGCCTTGTAGGGCTTCATCTTGTGGTGCCGGATGCCGCTGCGGATGACCTTGGCGGTCTGACGCTCCACCAGTTCTTCACCTTTGTGGCCGCCCTCCACGCCCACATTTTCGTGTTCGACCTCGTGGATTTTTCCGTGAGCGAACAGCAATGCTTCCGACAGCGGGCGGCTGGCTGGGTTTGGTTTCAGGCTGGGCGGGCCTTTGTCCTGCTGCTCAAACCGCAGGGTGGATTTTGCCTTGCCGCTGGCTGCATCGTAAACTTTTTCCTTGACCGGGACACGCTTCTTCGGCAGAGCGGCGCGGGCCGCATCCAGCTTGTCGGCCTTTGCTTCCGCCTTGTGGATGTACGGCTGCAACGCCGGGTCTGCCCGTTCGTCCTCGGTCAATTCCAAACGGGCAGCGGAACGGTGCAGACCATCTTCACTTTCGGCGGTGGCCGCTGTTTCTGCTGCCTTTTTCGCTTTCTTTTTATTTTTATGCCCGTCCTTGATGTCCTCGGCCCGTTCCAGAATTTTTTCGGCCTTGCCCTCGGCATCCGTGGAGTAATCCCGTTCTGCTTCACGAGTAGAAACGTTCTCAACAGTACCAGTGGCCTGATTTTCCATCACCAGACCATCACGGGTCATGGTCTGGGTGACTTTGGCTTTCGCCTGCAATTCTTTCAAAGTTCTTCATCTCCCATCGGACAGCGGCCCGTTTCAATGTCCGCAATGTATTTGAGAATCGGGAATACCTGCGGCGGCGAAACTGCATTGCCCAGTGTTTTCATCCGCTTGCTGCGGTTCGGCACATCTTCGGTCAGGCGCGAGATGTCGGCGGGTTCTTCGGCCCAAAGGAAATGTCCGTCCATTTGCGCGGGAAACCCATCAGCCACTCTACCCAGTCCGGGTTGAGGTAGGGCTTTTCCAGCGTGGTGGGGGTCATCCGGTAGACTACATGGGAAAGCCGCGCCGTCCACGCCTTGCCATCCTTGTTCATCTTGCGGTAACTGCCATTCGCAGAGATTTGGATGTCCAGCCCCTTGCCCACATCCCCGGTGTCGCTGGCAAGGGGTGTGGGAAGCAGCGGAGCCGATGATGAATACCCGTTTCCGTTCGTGCCACGCGCCAACGGCAGCAGCAGGTAATACGAAAACCCGAACATCGTAACCTGCCTGCTCCAAGTCAATGAGCGTTTTGTCGAGCCCCATACGGAGGAAGCCAGCAACATTTTCTCCAAGCACCCAACGGGGCTGCAATTCCCGGATAACGCGCAGCATTTCGGGCCACAAATAGCGTTCATCGTAGAAGCCGCGCTGCCGCCCTGCGGTGGAGAACGGCTGGCACGGGAAGCCACCTGAAATGAGGGTGACGGTGTGAAGTCCTGTTTTTTCAAAGAAAGCCTCCTTTGTTACGGTGGTGATGTCCTGAAAGCGGGGCACCTCCGGCCAGTGGCTTGCCAGCACAGCGGCAGGAAACGCCGCCCACTCGCATTGACAGACCGAAGTAAAACCCGCCGCTTCTGCGGCAAGGTCGATGCCGCCGATGCCGGAAAACAAGCTGAAATGTGTTAGGCTCATAGCTCCACTACCTCACTGAGCCGGGTGGTCATGATCTTATAGAGCTGGGTGTTTTTCGGGATGGGGTTGGAAAACGGAAGCACCACGTTTTCAAAAATCAGCAGTCCTTCGCCCGGTTCCGAATTGTCGATGTACTTCTGCTGGTCTGCGGAGAGGTTCAGCCGTTCCGACAGGATTTTGCGGTCGCCGGATGCCTGATTCAGCAGCGTGATGAAGTCGCTGTTTTCCAGAATGTTCTCGATCTCCGGGGAAGAAAGAAGGTCCTTCACATTCTGGGTGGCGCCCGTGGGCACGCCGCCCCATTTGCGGAAGCGTTTCCAAATCTCGGCACTATACGCGGCGGTCTGTTCTTCTTTCAGCAAAAGGTGGAACTCGTCTGCAAAATACCATGTGGCGCGGCCTTGGCTGCGGTTCTGGGTGACGCGGCCCCATATCTGGTCTTGGATAATGAGCATCCCCAATTTTTTTAACTGCTTGCCTAACTCTCTGATGTCAAAGGCCACAAGCCGGTTGTGGATGTCCACATTCGTTTTGTGATTAAACACATTCAGCGAGCCGGACACATACAGGTCGAGTGCCTGCGCCACCCGGTCCGCTTCCGGCAAATGCTGGTCGAGCAGGGCTTGGTGGAGGTCAGACAAAATCGGCATATTCTCCGGGCAGGGGTTTGCCAGATAGGGGCGGTAGATGGCTTTCACGGCTGGTTTTCCCTCGGGCTTTCATCTCTAAAATCTGTTTGCCATACTCGTCGATCTTTATATATTTTCTGGACATAGCAAAACCTCCTCGTGTAGTTCTATTATCCTACACGGGGAGGCTTTTTATCTATTGTCTACTTTTTACGGACCGGTTCAGATTATCTTTCAGACGGGCTTATTATATTTGTTTGATTTTCTTTTCCTTATCAATACCTCATAAATTGCTTAAAGTTTCAAGTTAGCTTTTCACTCGCTTTTTACTTTATTTCTGTTTTTCGATATACCTGATACAGAACAGGTAAAATAATAAGGAATAGAACGGAATAAATTGTTAAAATAATCGGAACTGATCCTATCACTTTCCCACCAATTTCATAAAGAGTAAAGGTTTTAATTGCCATATTTATCTGCAAGAGCTGGTCTGGCAAAAGTCCTAATACATCTGATAATACTGAAAATCCACCCAAAAAGGATTGAATGAATAACAGTACAAATGGAATTGTAACAGC
The DNA here is from genome assembly GCF_022750605.1 of Faecalibacterium sp. BCRC 81149. Taxonomy (NCBI): domain Bacteria; kingdom Bacillati; phylum Bacillota; class Clostridia; order Eubacteriales; family Oscillospiraceae; genus Faecalibacterium; species Faecalibacterium sp. BCRC 81149. Next base: position 18,951 of record NZ_QXJA01000022.1, read on the forward strand.
TAAAACAGTTGTATGTGTCTTGGCAGATACCAGCATGGAAACAGCTAAAATGAATAATGCTCCCACATATCCACCAATCACGGTTAAGAGGTATGCCTGCAAATAGGTAATATTGTAAAAACTTTTCCAGAAAGCCCAGCTTGTCTGAATAACACAATTTGCACCGCCAATACCTGCAACACTAAATACTACTGCGGAATATATCAGAATTACCAACCAGTAAACTCCGGTAATAACAATCAACCCAGCCGCTATTTTAGAAAAAGTCCCCCTATTTCTGCCATACCTTGCGGAAAAGAAAACAGAATCCGCTTTCCACCCAAATTCGTTTGAAAAGATACCTGCTACAAAGAAACTCATAATCAAAACGGTCAGCATAATGATTGTGGGTGCATAGTCCAAAGCAGCAGTAAAACCGCCTGCATATTCATAATAAAAAGGAGTCTCCAGTTTTTGATATTGACTAACCAGAAATGCTTTTTCCTTTTCACTGAATTGGTCTTTTGCTTCATCAGAATTAAGCCATTTCTCCAGATTTAAGATACGGTTATCATAAAGCTTTCCAACCTCATCCTCTGATAAGCTGTCTGCCCGATAGTAATTATGTTCTCGGAACTCGGAAAATCCAGAGTTAATTAAATCCCTAATATCAGAAAATCCCTGTTTTTTGGAATAGCCAATGTTGCTGGTTTTAATATCTGTCGGGCTGTCAGGATAGGTTTCGTTGATTAGCCGATTTTGCCGAATGACCTCTCGAAGCACATCTTCTGTGATCAGGCCTTCCCATTCCGCTTTTGTATCACGCAAGTACCTTGCTGCCGCAATTCCTGTGTGTGTATCCCCCTCCTCATCCACATAGTCCATGGAAGATATTGCAAAATAGCAAGTAACAGCGATGGCTGCCAGCAATACGATCAGGCCGATTTTATTTGCAGTTTTTGAAAATATCTTTTTTATTTCAAATCGAATCATTCCATGTCACCATCCTTTTCTCCAAAATAATACAAAAAGACGTCTTCTAAATTAGGGCGCACAAGTCTTGCATGTTCAAGCGGCTGCCTGGCAGAAATAATTCGTAATTCAACAGTACCATTTTCTGATTTCATATTAGATACTTTATATTGTTTCATCAACTTTGCTGCTTTTTCATGGGAAGTCTGACAAGCCCATACTTTTTGCGGCATGGAAGATACGATTTCATCTAAATTCCCTTGCTGCAAAATCTTACCGTCTTTCATAAGCCAAATATCCTTTGCAATATACTCCACATCCGAAACAATGTGAGTAGATAATATAACAATACGGTTTTCTGACAGCTCACTGATTAGATTGCGAAAACGTATTCTTTCTGCGGGGTCAAGTCCGGCAGTTGGTTCATCCAAAATCAAAATTTTAGGGTCATTCAGTATCGCTTGTGCAATGCCAGCCCGACGTTTCATGCCTCCGGATAATTTCCGCATTTTTTTATTAGCAGCTTTGGAAAGTCCTACCTGTGCAAGTAGTTTGTTTACTTTTTTCTTTGCCACAATCGGGCGAATCCCTTTTAAGGCTGCAATGTATAAAAGATAATCCTTTACCGTAAATTCCGGATAAAATCCAAATTCCTGCGGCAAATATCCTAAAAGATTCCGGTACTCGCCGCCCATTCCCCCAATATCCTGCCCGTCACATAATATCTTTCCACTTGTAGGGGTCAGCAGTGAGCATATCATTTTCATTAAAGTGGTTTTTCCAGCACCATTGACACCTAAAAGTCCATACACACCATTTGAAATCGTAAGATTCAGGTTGTTTACTGCTCGAAAATTTCCAAACTCTTTTGTCAGATTAACTAATTGTAGTTCCACTTAAATCCACCTCCCAAAATTTATTACAATCAAATATGGTTTTATAAATTGCACCAATCAGAAAAACAACAGCAGTTCCAAACAAAGCATACCAAACCGGAAGTGTAATGAGAACGTAAATGGTTTCGTTATTGATAATGAACCACCATATTCCGCTCCATAACAGGCAGAGAATAATAGAAGTTCCCTCATTTACACGACTATTGCTGCACAACGTACCAAAGCAAATGCAAGCAGTCACCACGGCTGGAAACAAAAACTGGATGACAATTTCTGATAGCGCGAGATTGACACTTCCTCTAAGTGTGATACAAAACAGGCTTATCATAAATAAATCGACAATTCCAAATAGAAAGATTCTGGCTGCATATATCTGTCGCAATGAATAAAGGCAGGTCGCTTCTATCTGCATACAGTCACAAGATTTGTTTTTCCAAAATTCCGGTATCATCAAAACAATAAAGAGTACCCCTATCATACCTAACATTCTTATCACATACCTATTGTCTAAAAGATATGGCAAAAGGGTTGCAGCAGTCCATAACAAAAGCATTTGCAGCAGCCACCACCGCTTGCGTATAAGATGTAACTCTGTCCATAAAAATTCCCAATACGTTAGTTGCTTTTCCTGCTCAACGGAGCAATAACTTTCTATTGATTTTCTTACGGTTTCTTTTATGTGCTGTTCATCAGGAATAATATTCTGATTTTCCCGATACCTTTTGAGTTGTTCTTCAATATTCACAAAATCACTCCTCCCTTAGCAGTCTTTCTAAATGTGTTTTTGCCTGTTTTACCCGGTATTTTACTAATGGCAAACCTATTTGTAAGGTGCTGGATATTTCTGTAAGTTTCAGTTCCTGAAAGTAATACAAGATAATAACTTCCCTTAATTCAGCGGGTAATCTATCCAGAGCTGCCTTAATCGTCAGCCTGTTAAGAAGCTCGTCTGTTTCAGGGGGATGTAAACAATCTTGAATTTCTAAAGACTGTTCCTCTAACAAACTTTCTCGGATTTTTTTATAGGAATCCCTGCAAAGATTTCCAGCAATCGTATACAAATAATTTTTGGTTTTTCCCATATAACGGTAGTCAGACAATTTCTCGAAAAAGCGCAAAAAAGTTTCCTGTGTTAAATCTTCTGCGGTTGATGTATCAGGGCAATGATAGTTACAATAGTTCAATATTTCCTTATAGTATTTGCGAACAAATACATTAAAAGCATTTTCGTCTCCATGCTTCATTCTTTGTAGCAACAAAAAATCTATATCCACGAAATCCTCCTTTCCCGTTATTGAAAGTCAATGCGCATTTCTCTTTCTACCATGTATAACGAATGAACACTGTAAAAAGATAGTGTGGCTTCATTTTTTATAAAAATTTTTTCCAGATAGATTGCTTATACCTATTTATTATATTGAATTGCCCTTATAGCTTCAAGATAGATAATTTGACACCAATTCATCACTTGACATTGTGGCAAAGACTTTCCTAATTTTTGATAGTTCAGTCCGTGGGAGGTTTGAGAACCCCGGTTCTCGCTGGTGTTGAAACTGTCGATGGTCTCTTTCCCCAGCGCATCGGAGATCTCTTTGGCGTTCTTGCCCCGCCCACTCAAAAAGAGAACAGAATCGCAGTTGTCCGAAATGATTTCGGACGCATCTTTGTAGATGGCTTTCAGCTGCGACTGGCTCTGCAAAATGATGGATGCCGAGATTTCCCGGCTGCGGATGGTGGCGATCAGCTTGTCGAAGTTGGGTATCTGCCCGATGTTGGCGAACTCGTCCAGAATCAGCCGCACATGGACAGGCAGCCGACCACCGTATTTATCATCCGCACGGTCACACAGCAGGTTGATAAGCTGGCTTTGGAGCATGGCAAGAATGAAGTTGAAGGTGGTGTCCGTGTCGCTCATAATCAAAAACAGCACGGTCTTTTCATCCCCGATGGTGTCCAGCTCCATTTCATCGTTCTCCATCAGCTCCCGCACCTCCCGGATGTCAAATGGGGCTAAACGGGCACCGCAGCTTATCAGGATGGAGGAACGGGTCTTGCCCGCTGACAGCAGAAACTTTTTGTACTGCCGGACGGCGAAGTGGTCCGGGTCTTTTTGTTCCAGCCGCTCAAACATGAGGTCCACTGGGCTTTGAAACTCCGGGTCGTCCTCGCGGGCTTCACTGGCATTTATCATTTCCAGCAGGGTGGTGAAGTTCATTTCCTCTGCCGGGGCCTCGTACCAGATGTAGCCAATGAGTGCGGTGTAGAACAGCCGTTCCGACTTCACCCAAAAATCTTCTGCTGATTTTTCACCCTCGCCTTTGGTGTTAGCGATAAGGGTATTCACCAGCTTCAGCACGTCTTTTTCCGAGTGGATGTAGACAAACGGGTTGTACTTCATAGACTTGGAAAAGTTTATCGTGTTCAGGATTTTCACCCGGTAGCCCGCCCGCTGGAACAGTTGGCCTGTTTCGAGAACCAGTGTGCCTTTCGGGTCTGTGACTACGAATGAGGTGGGATAATCAGACGTGGGAAAGCATTGCATGAGGTTGGGCTTCACATAGAAGCGTGTCTTGCCGCTGCCGGAGCCGCCGATCACCAGCACATTCTTGTTCCGGGCCGTCTTAGGGTCTTTGGGCCGCCCAGTCATGGTCAGGCGTTCGGTCTGGGTCAGCAGGATGTTGTTTTCAAACTTGGGGTCGATGTACGGGGCAATGTCTTTGGCAGTGCCCCACCGGGCAGAGCCGTATTCTTCGCCCTTGCGGTACTTCTTGGTGTTCTTGCCCTTGCTGTATACGATGAGCCGGACAGCCACCGCCCCGGCAAGGCCTATGCAGAGGTCAAACGGATGCAGGCTGGGCAGCGGGTTTGCAAAGGCGGCAGAGATGCCGCCCGTCAGGTGGAGCAGCTTTGCCGAAGCATCCGCGCCCGCCGCCAGACGGTACGCCTGCCCGCATTTGGCGAACAGGTACACGAACAGCAGATACGGCAGGTTCAGCACCAGCAGTTTTTTCAGTTCAGGCTTCATCGCTCTAACCCCCTTTGCTTGATTTTTTCTTTGGCGCGTTTCGGCTGCTGGGCGGCTTTCTGCTTGGCTGCTGCCAGCACCTTGCGGATAGAGGGCCGCTGCTCCTTGGTGAGCGTTTTGGCCGTGAACTCCCGGAACGCCTGTTCCAGATTGTCCGCATCCTTGGCCTTGAAGATCACGATGTAATGGGGCGGCTGGGTGGTCTTGTCCTTGCGCAAGGTAAAGTCCACGCCGTACTTCTTGGCGCAGGGCTTGAACGCCCCGATGTTCGCCTCCGTGACTTCAATGTTGGTCAGGGACGCGCCGTGGGCTTTCAGCTGTTTCAGGCTTTGCTTGCCGTGATGCAGCTTTGGCCCCTTGGCCCGGTGCTGCAAGTATTTTTTCAGCGCAGCTTGCAGCGCTTGGGCAGTGAGCTTGCCCGTTTTCATGGACAGGGCAATGGTTTTCTGGGTGACTTCTTCCTGCATTCAGCATCCCTCCTTGGGAAGTAGTCGGAAAAGCAGCGGCTAGGGTGGAACCACCAGCCGCCGCAGGTAAAGGGTTCTCATGGATGGGTACTCCTTTCGGTCAGGTGTTGGGCGGGCGGCCCCAATCGGGCTGCGCCATATCGTGCGCCACAAGGGACGCATAGTAGCTGTTGATGGTGCTGGGCGCGTTAAAAAGCATGGCCCGCAGGTATTGCTTGATGTTGCGGACTTTGGTGGTGTTATCCCGCAGGCAGTCCATGACGAACTCGATGTGATGGCTGTCCAGTTTCAGGAACTTGGCCTTGACCAGCTCTGCCGGGTAATCGTCCCCGGCCACCCGGATGGACTTGCGGGAAGTGCAGACCGTTTCCAGCAGGATGTCCACGATTTCGTCCAGCTGTTCCCGGTCTATCCGGGGATTCTGGGTGAGGGTGTCATACTCGATGTTCTCCAAAATCAGGTCCCGGTAGATTTGATAGGCCGTTTCCTTTCGGCTTCCTGTCCGTTCCGGCGGCGGTGCCGCTGCCTCGTCCTCGTCCAAAGGCAAGGGGTTTGGGGAATG
>NZ_QXJA01000023.1:0-21635 GCF_022750605.1 Faecalibacterium sp. BCRC 81149
CTTCCTCACGATAGAAGCGCCGGAAGATGGCAGCCTGATTGCTTTCGGAAATGCCCTTGCCGGTGTCGGTCACTTTGATCTCCACATACATTTCCCACAGCACCACCGACACAGCGATTTTCCCGCCCGCCGGGGTGTACTTCACCGCATTGTCCAGCAGGTTAAAGAGGGCTTCGGATGTCCACTTGCTGTCATGGGAAACGGTCAAATCCTCTGGGCAGTCCACGGACACGGCAATTTCCTTTTTCTCCGCTGCATACACGATCCCACTCATGGCCTGTGCCACAGTATCAAAGAGGCAGACCGGTTTCTTATTCAACTGGATTACGCCCGTTTCCAACCGTGAGGTTTTCACAAGAGCCTGAAAGAGAAAGTCCAGTTTATCTGTCTGGCTGCGGATTCCCCGGATAAAGTCGGTGCGCTCCGCCTCAGTCATGGGCTTTTCCAGCAGGGTATCCGTCGCCATTTTCAGATTGCTTACCGGCGTTTTTACCTGATGGGAAATATCCGATACAAGGGTCTGTAACTCCTGCCGTTCCTCGTCCACCCGGCGACGGTTCTCCTGCATGATCTGGTAAAGTCTCGCCAGCCGGTGCCCGATTCTGGCGAGCTGGGTTTCACTGTCCTCCGGGCGTTTTGGCGCTTCGTTTCCGGTGATCATGTGGTCTAAGGTTTGGCACAGGTCTACGGTAAACTGCGACAGCCGCTTTCCAAACGCCTGCGTCAGTACAAAAATCCCCACAAGGGCGCACAGCAGCAGCGCCCCGCCCGTCAGCAGCACCGCCGTCTGTTTTGTCACAAGAAACAGGGCTATGGTGATCCCGGACATGGAAAGGACAAGCCCCATTGCTACCCGGCCAAATAGACGCTTTACCGATAGATTTTGAAACTTCATTTTGCCTCGCCTCCCGTCCATTGATAGCCCATACCGTAAACGGTCTTGATGTATGGCACGCCTCCGTCGGCTTCAATCTTGCTGCGAATCCGGCTGATGGAGGTTGTCAGGGTGTGTTCGTCCACAAACCTCTCGTCTATATCCCACAGCTTTTCCAAAAGCTGCCCACGGGTCAGCACTTGCCGGGGATTTTTGCGGAACAGGTTCAGCATTTTGTACTCCATCGGGGATAGAGTCAGGGGCTTGCCGTTTAAGGAAGCCGTCTGCTCCGAGAAGTCCAGAAACAACCGCCCGTCGTCGTAAATGTCCTTGGCCGGTTTGTGGTGTTCCAGCATGGCGAACATGGCTTTGATTTTCCGCTGCAAGGCCCCAATCACAAAGGGCTTTGTGATGTAGTCCACCGCGCCCACCTCATAACCCCGTATCTGGTCGCTCTCCTGATCGTTGGCGGTCAGGAATATTACGATGGTGTCCGGGTGCTGAGGCTTTATTAGCTTGCACAGCTCAAAGCCGTTCCCGTCCGGCAGGTTGATGTCCAGCAGCACTAAATCAAATTCCCGCTGGTGGATGGCGTCGGCTGCGGTTCTGGCATTTAGGGCAGAAGTCACGCCATAGCCGTCTGCGGTCAGGTTATAGGCCACCATCTTATTCAAAAAACTGTCGTCCTCGACAATTAAAATCTGCTTCATATCCTCACTTCCTTTGCTTTTTGCAGATAGTATAACAGGCAAATGTCCGCGAAATGTTACAGCGGACGGATTTTTCAAAAAAGGGTTTCTTCCTTATTATAGGATAGCCCACTTTACAATACAATGCTCAAACTATGAACAATAAAGTTTAGCAACAATGCGCTTTGCATCATTTCGCCAATCGTCCATGAACTATAAAATGTATATGGGTGATGCAGAATGGCGAAAATTGAGGACTGTCCCGGCTTTGAAACGTTCGGAGCGGATGTCAAGGCAGCTCGAAAGGCAAAACAGCTTTCCCGCAGTGCGCTGGCTGACATGATACATTGTGACAGCCGGTATCTTGCAAACATCGAAAACGAAGGCACGCTGCCCAGCCTGCCGGTGGTGATTCAGTTGATAAAAATTTGCGGCCTGCCGGTGGAACGGTACTTCAACCCGGAACTCATGCGGGAAGAAAGCGCGGAACGTCAGCGGGTCAGCCACAAGCTGCAGCTTTGCCCGGAAGAATACTTACCCATCGTAGAAGGTGCCATTGACGGTGCCTTACGAATCCATGAACAGGAAAAAGAGCCCGTGTGTGTCTGATTGTCATGCACGGTCATTGAGAGGATGCAAAAGCGTCCTCTTATTTTTTTGCATTTTGCGGGCAAAACGGGGGTGTTGTGGTGTCATAGTAGTGGGGAAAGGTAACGTAGCAAGCATAGGGAGTGTAGCCACTCCCGGCAGAAATGCTTGCTGGGGAGTACCCCAGACCCCCAAGAAACGAGGTGAAACTATGGCGAACCGAACCCGAAAAATTGTTCTGCGTGTTCCCGTGACGCCGGAGGAACAGGAACTTATCCGGCAGAAGATGGCTCTGCTGCACACACGGAATTTTTCTGCCTACGCCCGGAAGATGCTGATAGATGGTTATGTTGTCCACATCGACACCACCGACATCCGGGCGCAGACCGCCGAACTGCAAAAGATTGGTGTCAATATTAACCAGATCGCGCGGCGGCTGAACAGCATGGGGCCGCTGTACACACAAGATGTTGCGGACATCAAAGGAGCGCTGGCGCAGATATGGCAGTTACAAAGATACATCCTATCAAGTCAACGCTGAAAAAGGCACTGGACTACATCGAGAATCCGGCCAAGACGGATGAAAAAATGTTGGTGTCCTCCTTTGCCTGTGCCTACGAAACCGCAGACATCGAATTTGAATTGCTGTTGTCACAGGCCATGCAGAAAGGCAACAATCTGGCCCACCACCTGATACAGTCTTTTGCGCCGGGCGAAACCACGCCGGAGCAGGCCCACGAGATTGGCCGGCAGCTTGCAGATGAAGTCCTGCAAGGCAAATACCCGTATGTGCTGACCACGCACATTGACAAGGGGCACGTCCATAACCACGTCATTTTCTGTGCTGTGGACATGGTGAACCAGCGGAAGTATGTTTCCAACCGGCGGAGCTATGCTTACATCCGGCGCACCAGCGACCGGCTATGCAAGGAACACGGCCTGTCCGTGGTAATGCCCAGTCAAGGCCGGGGCAAGAGCTATGCCGAGTGGGACGCGCACCGAAAAAGCACGAGATGGAAGGCGAAGCTGAAAGCTGCCATAGATACCACCATCCCGCAGGCCAAGGATTTTGACGATTTTCTGCGGCTCCTGCAGGAGCAGGGCTATGAGGTCAAGCGGTGCAAGTATGTGTCGTTTCGCGCACCCGGACAGAAGCGGTTCACCCGCTGCAAAACGCTGGGAGAAACCTATACCGAGGAAGCCATCATCGAACGCATCAAAGGGCGGTTCGTGGAGCGAAAGCCCAAGGAAAACCGCAAAATTTCTCTGCGGATTGATTTGGAAAACAGCATCAAGGCCCAGCAGTCCGCAGGGTATGAGAAGTGGGCAAAACTCCACAATCTGAAACAGGCGGCCCGGACGCTGAACTTCCTGACCGAGCATGAAATCGAAAGCTACCCGGATTTGGAAAGCCGGGTGGCCGAGATCACCGCCGCCAGCACCGAAGCGGCCGCCGCATTGAAAGCAGCAGAGCGCCGACTTGCTGAAATGGCCGTGCTGATAAAGGATGTTACTACCTGTAAGGAGCTGCGCCCGTTGGTGCAGGAGTATCAGCGGGTCGCTGACAAAAAGCAGTTCCGGCGTAAGCATGAAGGCGCCCTGATTCTCTACGAGGCGGCGGCCAAGGCATTGAAAGAGCAGAGCTTTCAAAAGCTGCCCGACCTTTACGCGCTGAAAGCTGAGTATAAGCAACTGGCCGAGCAGAAAGACCAGCTGCAGCGGCAGTATGCCGAAGCCAAACGCCAGATGCAGGAGTATGGTATCATCAAGCAGAATGTGGACGGCATCCTGCGGACAACACCGGGAAAGGAGCAGATGCAGGAACGGTAAATCTGCACAAAATATTGTTCGGATTTTTGAACTGCAAACGCTTAGACTGGGTGGCGTTTCCACCCGAAATCATGTAAAATAGAATTAGACAACGAAAGCGAGGAACCCTCTATGGCAGAAGTGAACGATAACAGCTCTATCCAGCTTTTTGAAGATCAGAAAATCCGCACTGCATGGGATGCAGAAAAGGAAGAATGGTATTTTGCTATCGTTGATGTGATTGCTGTTCTGACTGACAGCGCAGACCCGCAGAACTATTGGCGCGTTCTAAAAAAGCGTCTTAAAGACGAAGGAAATGAAACCATTACAAATTGTAATGGTTTGAAAATGACTGCCCCGGACGGCAAAAAACGTAAAACGGACGTTGCAAACACTGAACAGCTCCTACGCATTATCCAGTCTATCCCATCCCCAAAGGCTGAACCGTTCAAGGCATGGCTGGCAATGGTGGGCAAGGAACGCATCGAGGAAACCATTGACCCGGAGCAGGCCATTGACCGTGCGCTTGATACCTATTTGAAGAAAGGCTACTCCGAAGAATGGATTCATCAGCGGCTTTTGGCAATCCGCATCCGAAATGAGCTGACGGATGAATGGAAGAAGCGCGGGGTGCAAAAAGGCAAGGAGTACGCCATCCTGACCGATGAAATCTCACGCGCATGGTCCGGCATGACCACGGGGCAGTACAAGCGGCTGAAAGGTCTGACAAAAGAAAATCTCCGGGACAACATGACCGATTTGGAACTTGTGCTGACCATGCTGGCGGAAGCATCTACCACGGATATTTCCAAGACTGCAAAGCCGCAGACCTTTGAAGAAAACAAGCAGGTTGCTAAACGCGGCGGCAAGGTAGCCGGTATTGCACGGCAGGCTCTTGAAGCAGAAACTGGCAAGCCCGTTATTACAGAAAAGAATGCGTTTGACTTCCAGCAGCTTGTGACCGACATTGTAGAAGATGCCGCCGAACTGCCGGAGCAGTCTGCCGAAAAGAAAGAAAAATAATAAGATTTGGAGGATTTAATATGAAAATGACTGAACCCTGTAATCTGGGACTTTTAGCCCTTATTTCAGCGGCAGGGGAAATTTCTTATGAAGAATTAAAGCAACGATACCTCCCGCCTGAGCAGCCCGGCGTAATTCAAGGCGTAACGGCGAGTTTTGACAACGATATAAAAACATTGGAAAAAGAAAAATACATTTCGGTACACGGGAATATCATTCGCTTTATCAGAAAGTGATTGACAGAAAAACAGCCGGACACAGCAGCCACAAGGCCACCGTGTCCGGCTATTTTCGTTTTGACAATGACACATTACTTTGATTAAAAATAATGCGTCATTGTCAAGCTGACGGTATTATTCACCCGTAAAATCAAACCTCTGTCCGTCAAAGTCAGCATCGGTCATACGCTCCAACTTTGCAATGGTACCGTTTGCCAGCCGCCGCATTTCCGTGTCCATATCCGGCAGGGCGGCCAGCATCCGTGCCATCGTGCGGCGGCGGTCAGAGGTGTGGTACATACAGATCAAATTTTCTTCTTCTACACTGAAATTCATGTGTCAGACCTCCAATTCCTTTGTCTTTTCCCGTGGCGGCGGTCGCTTGCTCTGCTCCTTTTTCGCGGCATCAAGCTGTACCCGGATGGACGGCTTTTTCGGCTTGGCTGTGCGGGACTTCTTGGCTTTTGGTGCCTTTTCCTCGGCCTTGACTGCGGCGGCAAGGTCTGTCAGAGAGATTTGTTCTCCGGCCTTTGCTTTGGCCTCCAATTCGCCCAGAGAGGGTGCGTTGTTCAACACACCATCAATCATATTTTCGTTTTGTTCCGTGGAAAGTTCTGCGGTGCGCAGCGGATTTTCCCGCAAGAACTCCGGCACCTGCTGGAAGCCCACACTGTCGCAGTAGTGGGCGGTGTCCTGCCCATTCTGGTGCAGCACCACCACATCCGAAACAGACAGCGAGTGTCCCTTGAAATCTGCCGGATAGTCCACATTGAATGTGCGGTAGATGTCCTCCAACGTGGTGCCAGCAGTCAGCGGCGCGGCGTATACTTCCGTATAGTTGGCCTTGTCCACGGTCAAACCGGCAGCCTGCAGGCGGTCGTAGGGCTCAAAACGGTAATCGCGGGTGGAATCTTCATTGCGCAGCTGGTAGATGGAAAAGCTGTCCTGCTGCGGTGCTTCAAAGCCTGCCGCTGCGTATTCCTCTACGGTCATTCCGGCAGCAGCCGCTTCCTGCGCGATCTCGGCCTGCACCTGTGCCTTGTAATCCTGCAAGCTCTGGTCAAAGTCAGCCAGCTTGGGCGGTTCCGGCAAGTTATACTGGCCTTGGTTGAGCAGCGGGCGGCAGTCCTGCACATAGGCCACAACAGCGTTGTAATAGGCCGCCTGTTCCGGCGAAATGTTCTGTCCCTCTCGCAAAGCGGCGGTAGCCGTCTGCTCCATAGCGGAAAGATTGCAATGCTGTTTGAGGTACGGGATAAACTCGGTCAGCACCATTTCCCGCTCTGCCTTGTCCTGCTCCCATGCTTTCGGGCCTTTGTTATGCAGAACAAAATTCTTCCAGTTTTCATCTTTGGCGTAGTATTCGTGGTAGTTCTGGATGTGTTGAACCAAAGAACCCTCTCCGTCACCAAAATCCTGCCGCCCCTCGTAGTTGTCTGGCTGGCCGTTCAGGGTAAAATCAATGCGGAATGCGGTCTTGTCGTACCAGCCACCTGTGTAGCCGTCCTTTTCCCGTTCCGTGTGCTGGGTGGTGTCCAGTTCTTCAAAGACGCGGTTTGCCACGGACAGTGGCATGGTTTCGCCGTCCTGCAGCTTGTCACTTTCACTCCACAGAATTGTGACCGTGGGCTCTGCGGCGGGGTCTGGAATTTTAACGGGTGCGGGAATTTCATTCGCTTTTTCTGCTGCCTCTTGGAACGCTGCCAGCTTGTCGCCCAACAAAACTTCCGACACCTTGACTGTCTGCCCCAGCAGAGCAAGAGCTTCCTGCCCGGCATCCGGCAGGGTCAGACCGGGTGCGTCCAGTTGGCCGCCGTCCAGAGCCTTATTATCCGGGCCATACAGGGTGTAGTCATAGCCGGAATCGCAGGTCTGGATGAACAGCGTATTGCCGTTGTCCAGCGCAAATGCAGCCTCCTGTGCAGTGGAAAGTTCTGTTTCCCGCTGCTGGCGCAGTTCTGCCAGATGTTCGTCCAGTGCGGAGATCAGTTCATGGGCCGTATTGCGGATAATTTCCAGAGAGGCTTTCAACTCGGCCAGTTCCCGGCCCGAACTCCACCCGGCCACATAATCAAAGGAATACTCGGATGTGTCCAGCCCGTAGTGCTGGCAGACAGCATAAGCTACGCTTTCGGCCTGCACCTCGCGGGTGCGGCTGTCCGGGCGGTTGGTCTGTTCCGGGTCGGTGGGGTCGATGGCGTGAAGTTTGGCGTGGGCAATTTCATGGATAGCCGTCTTGATGGTCTGTAACTGGCTCATGCCCTCTTGAATGGCAATGCGGTTGTCAAGCAGGTGGAAATAACCGTGCGCCCCGCCCTCGATGTCCTCAAACCCGATGGGCACCGGGGAAGCTTGCTCCAACGCTTTGAAAAAATCTTGATAGTCCTGCACGCTGCCGGACAGTTCATTCACTGCGATAGATGGCAGCGGTTCGCCCTCGGTCTGGCTGACATCGAACACGGAAACCACCTTAAAGGCCGGAATCTGCACCGCTTTTTCTTCCGTCAGCGGCTTGCCGTCCTTGTCCAGAATCGGCTTGCCCTGTTCGTCCAGCTTTTCCATCTTCTGCTTGACCTTGTACGGCGCAGGAGCAAGGATTTTGATGCCTTTTTCGCCTTTCTTTACGGTGCGGTGGAACGTGTCTTTCCACTTGTTGAAGCCCGCCACCAGTTGGCCGCCCTGCATGGCGATCAGCAAGGTGTTGTTGAAGCTGTAATTGTGGAATTTCGCCATCGTGGTGAGGTAGGCTTTGTAGCGGTCGCTGTCGAACAGCTCTTGAATCCCTGTTTCCAGCCGGTCCGTAATTTCTTTCATCCGTTCCGCGCTGTCTTTGCCGTTCAGGATGATGGGGATAACTTTCTGCGGTTCCGTTTCAGGCTGAACAGGCGGCGGGATGTTGGCCGCATCCCGCAGGATTTCCGATGCAGGAAAAGACAGCACCCGGTATTCCTCTGGCACAGGCTGGCCTTCGTGGACTTTCTGCCACTCGTCCCCGCTTTTGACAAGGTAGCCGTACTGGGTAAATGCACCCTGCTCCTGCTGGGCCACATAGCGGCCAAACTGCGCCGTGTCGATGCCGCCTTTCCATTCGTCCGGCATATCCACCATGCCGGAGCGATTCAGGTAGTAATCTCCTAGCTGGGCAGGCCCGTGCACATCCGGCAGATGCACATAGTAGTCCACGTTTTCGGGAAAGTCGGTGATTCTCCCGATGCTGAAAAGCTCACTCTGCGGGGCTTGCAGGGCGGCGTTCAGCTCTGCGCGTTCCCCGGCAGAAAGCGTTTCCAGCCGTGCGGCCAGAAAGTTCAGTTCGTCCACATTGGATGCCAGCACCAAGTTATAAGGAATTGCAAAGCGTTTTTCTTCCTCGGCAAAGTAGCCGGAAATGAAAAGGCTCTGCGGATTATCGGACGAAATGCCGATTTGCCGCAGGGCTGCTTGTACCTGTTCGGTTGTGGTAGGCAGGTCCAGCCAGACGCCATCCCTGCCTTGCTGCTGCCGATTTTGCAGCTGGATGGAAAATAATTCGCTCATTTGGTCACACTCCTTTTTTTGCTATCCTACGGATAGAGAGAGCCGGTTATGGCAAAATGAATGCTTCACCTTACCATAACCGGCCCTCGTATTTTTGCCTTACTCTTTGCGCTCTACCCGGTAATTGACGTACTTGCCTCCCGTATCTGCCAGAAGCACCGTTGCATCATAGGTTTTGCCTGTCTTTTCGGAATAGAGGCCCTTGACCTTTGCCTTACCGTTTTTGAGCAGAGCAGCGGCGATCTTCGGCGTGAACGCCTTTTTGCGCTGCTCAAAGAAGCGGTCATTCTTCCACATCACGAACTGACAGCTACGATTCCCGCAGTAGAAGTTTTTCTTGCCCTCATAGACGTTTTCACTGCACCGGGGACACTTGCCGATAATAACCCGTTCCGACTGGAACAGGTTTTGCTTATCTGCACTGATACAAGAATAGGTCTTGACCAGCTGGCGCACCTGCGCTTCAATTTCGGCCATGAACTCGTCCGGGTCTGCATTGCCCTTGGCAATCTCGGTCAGACGGTTTTCCCATTCAGCAGTCAGAGCGGGAGAGGTCAGGCTTTCCGGCAGAACCACCGCCAGATTGATGCCGTCCTTGGTGGGGACAAGCTGCTTGCTCTTGCGCTGCACAAAGCCCATTTGCACCAGTTTTTCCAGAATCGCGGCACGGGTGGCGGGTGTGCCCAGCCCCTTGCGTTCTGCGTTTTCCGGCATATCCTCGGCTCCGGCCCGCTCCATTGCTGACAGGAGTGTATCTTCGGTGTAGGCTTTCGGCGGGGACGTGAAATGTTCCGAAATATCAGATACAACAGAATAACTTTGTCCCTCGGTCAGTTCCGGCAGGGTGTTCAGGGTTTCCGTTTCTTCTTCGCCGTCTGCTTTCAGGGTGGAGCGGAACCTCTGGTCGATCTCTTTCCAACCGGGAACAAGCACGGTCTTTCCCTTGGCGGCGAACTCGTTCCCTGCACAGGAGAACACAGCAGTCACAGTTTCGTACTCATGGGGTGCAGCCACGGCGCAGAGCAGCTTGGAGCAGACAAGGTTCAGCAGCTTGCATTCACTCTCGGCAAGACCAGTGAAACCCTGCTTTACAAATTCTGCGGTGGGAATGATGGCGTGGTGGTCCGATACCTTTTTGCTGTTCAGCACCCGGCCTACTTCCGCAGTCAGCGCAAGTCCTTGGGCAAAGGGCAGCAGTCCCAGCAGATCAGACACAAGATGTTGTGCTGTCTGGCCCATGTCCTCGGTCAGATATTGGCTGTCGGTGCGGGGATAGGTCAGCAATTTCTTTTCGTAAAGCTGCTGGGCGTAATCAAGGGTCTGTTTTGCGGTAAAACCGAACAGACGGTTTGCTTCCCGCTGCAATGTAGTCAGGTCATAGAGCTTGGGCGGCTGTTCTGTCTTTTTCTCCCGCTTGACAGAAGAACAGATAGCAGATGCCCCGGCACAGGCATTTTTCAAAGTGTCGGCCTCGTCCATGCTGGCAATGCGTCCACTGTCTGCTTTCAGACTGCCGGACTGGATGCCGACTGTGTAATACTTTTCTTTCTGGAAGCGCAGGATTTTTGCGTCCCGGTCCACCAACATTTTCAGTGTCGGGGTCTGCACCCGGCCTACCGTCAGGGTTTTGTGATACAGCACCGAAAACAGCCGCGTTGCGTTGATGCCCACCAGCCAATCCGCTTTTGCACGGCAGAGGGCCGATTGGTACAGCGCATCATAATCCGAATCCGGGCACAGGTTTGCAAAGGCCCTCCCGGATGGCGGCATCCTCCATGCTGGAAATCCAGAGCCGCTTTACGGGTTTCGTGCAGCCGGCCATTTGGTAGACGAAACGGAAAATCAGTTCTCCCTCCCGGCCTGCGTCGGTCGCGGCGGTCACACTGTCCACATCCGGGCGGTTGAGCAGAGAGCGCACAATTTCAAACTGCTGTTTCTTTTCGTCCGGGACAATGAACTGCCACGGCTGGGGCAGGATGGGCAAATCCTCATACCGCCACTTACAGTATTTTTCATCGTACTGGCCCGCCTCGGCAAAGGACACCAGATGCCCGATGCACCAGCTGACCAGATACCCGCCGCCCTGCCAGTAGCCGTTTTGCTTTTCAGTGGCCCCGATCACGGCGGCGATGCTGCGGGCTACACTGGGCTTTTCGGCAATCACCAGCTGAAAGCTCATGTTTCGTCCTCCTGTCCGTCCTCTGAATGAATCTCGATTTCAGCAGGTTCCTCGTCTGCATCCTCATCCTCGCCAAAATCGTATTCGTCCAAATCATCGTGGCCGGTGGTGTCGGCCTTGGGTTTGCGGAACTTGAAATAATAGAGGGCCGCGCCGCCGCCCGCCAGACCCAGCACCAGCAGGATCATCAGACTGCCCATGCTGGACTTCGGTTTTTCCTGCGGCGTTTCAGTGTCAGTTTTCACCGCTTCCGGGGCCGTGCAGTTCCGCAGGCTCTTTTCACACAAAGGGCAGTTTTCGTTGACACTTCCGGCCTCACATTTCACCGTGCAGGTGCAGACCTCGGTTTCCTGCGGTTTTTCATCCAGCAGAGCCAGCAAGTCGGCATCATCCACTTGGTTCAGGAAGTGGACAGAGGTTTCTTTGTCCTCGTTGGCGCGGTCAATGAGAATGTAAAAATAATTCCCGGCTTTGGTGGTCACGGTGATAAGCTGTTTGTCCCCGTAGAAATCATCCACCAGTGTTGCGTTGCCTTTGGGCGTGATAGGTACACCCTCCGGCTCCATGCCGCCCGTAGTCGGTTCTTCCTCGGTAATTTCCGGCAGAGGCTCCGGGGCTGGGTCAGTGCCGCTTGCAAAAGCAGGCATGGAGAACGAACAGAGGCAGAGCAGGATAGCCAGCAGTCCGGCAGCGAAGCGGTTCCAGTTGTCAGGTTTCATCGGCGGCATCCTCCTGTTTGTGGTACGGGGTGACGGTAGGAGCGGCGTTTAGCGCACCGCTGCGCAGGAAGGCCGCGAACTCGTCCGGCTTCATGTTCATGCTGCGCACCAGCTGAATGATCTGCAAGTTTTCCTGTTCAATCTTTGCAGCTTCCAGTTCTTTCAACTGCTGCTGGTATTCAGAGATTTTTTCTTTGAGCCGTTCAATGTCGCGCTCAATGCGGGAAAGTCTTTTTGCCATACAAAATCCTTTCTGGCGTCACGGTAAACGCCCATAGCTGTAAAAATGTTCCTGCCAATATTTTGAGTTGAGATTTGTGTAAGAGATGGGGTCGCCGCAGTGCAGCATGATGGAATTGCCCACATAGATGCCGCAATGGCTCACGCCGGGGGTATCGTAGGTTCCCTTGAAAAACACAAGGTCGCCCGGTTTGACCTGCGCCGCTGAAACAGGGGTGCAGAGGTTGTAAAGGCCCTGTGCCGTCTGGCGTCCCACGTTCCAGCCGGAATGATTCAGCACCCACGAAATGTAGCCGCTGCAATCAAAGCTGGTGCT
The DNA here is from genome assembly GCF_022750605.1 of Faecalibacterium sp. BCRC 81149. Classification (NCBI taxonomy): domain Bacteria; kingdom Bacillati; phylum Bacillota; class Clostridia; order Eubacteriales; family Oscillospiraceae; genus Faecalibacterium; species Faecalibacterium sp. BCRC 81149. The sequence continues at coordinate 12,190 of NZ_QXJA01000023.1, forward strand.
GGGTGAACTGCCGCCCCACACATACGGGTAGCCGATGTACTTTGTCGCTTCCTCCATCATGGCGGCGAACCTATCATCTTTGAGGGCTTCCGGGGGAATATCGTAATAGGTAGGCTGCTTGATGGTGGACGCATTGGGGTACTGCGCTTTGCCAAACAAATCCGGCCGGTTGCCCAGTGTGCGCATATAGAGCGAATAGGCACTAAGCTGTTCTTCGGTCAGCACTTCCACGGGCAGATGGGATAAATCCTTGTTCTTCAGCTTGACGGTGCAGATGTAGTATTCATACGGTTCTTGGTAAGTGATAACCTGCGGCACACCATACGGGCCAATAATGACCATCATTTTTGTACGGTAACGTATCTGCATGGTCACGGTCTCGGTCAGGATGTACTGCTTTTCAAAGAGCATTTCAAGTTCGCCCTGCACCTCGGCCAATGTAAAAACGCCATCATGGAGCGCGGACAAAATCGAGATCAGCACATAGGGGTCATGCTCGATTTCGTCCAGATAAAAATGGTATTCATCGTAGTTGTGGGTGGCCTCGTAGGTGTCGAGATACCGTTGCAGTTTTTGTTCCAGCTTGGCGTAGGCTTTCTCTGCACCCAGCATATCCTTGTCCTTGGAAAAGTAAGAGGATGCCGTCACGCCGGTCCCAGCGGTGCCCGCCATCACCGTGCAGGACTGCAAGCCCGTTATCAAGAGCAGAGCCAGCAGACCGAACACCGCCACGATCAGAATGGTTTTCCAGTTCTGGGCAGCAAATTCGGCCACCCGTTCGCCGCCTTCGGCTGCCAGCTTTGTTACCCGGAAACCATTTTCTGCGGTAGTGGCTGCACCCTGTGCGGCGGCTTGTCCGGCCTGCCGTGCAGCTTTGGCGTACTGCTGTTTGATACGCCGTTTCTGCCACATCCGGGAAATGGGGTTGCTGGCAGACTGCGCAAGCTGTGGGTTATCCCGCAACGACTTCTGATAGAAATACTCGGCGTTGGCCGAACGCAGTTCCCGTTCTGCCTTTTCCACGGCCTTGTAGGGCTTCATCTTGTGGTGCCGGATGCCGCTGCGGATGGCCTTAGCGGTCTGACGCTCCACCAGTTCTTCACCTTTGTGGCCGCCCTCCACGCCCACATTTTCGTGTTCGACCTCGTGGATTTTTCCGTGAGCGAACAGCAATGCTTCCGACAGCGGGCGGCTGGCCGGGTTTGGTTTCAGGCTGGGCGGGCCTTTGTCCTGCTGTTCAAAGCGCAGGGTGGATTTCGCCTTGCCGCTGGCGGCATCGTAGACTTTTTCTTTGACCGGGACACGCTTCTTCGGCAGAGCGGCGCGGGCCGCATCCAGCTTGTCGGCCTTTGCTTCCGCCTTGTGGATGTACGGCTGCAACTCCGGGTCTGCCCGTTCGTCCTCGGTCAATTCCAAACGGGCAGCGGAACGGTGCAGACCATCTTCACTTTTGGCGGTGGCCGCTGTTTCTGCTGCCTTTTTCGCTTTCTTTTTATTTTTATGCCCGTCCTTGATGTCCTCGGCCCGTTCCAGAATTTTTTCGGCCTTGCCCTCGGCATCCGTGGAGTAGTCCTGTTCCGCTTCCCGGCAGGAAACATTCTCCACAGTGCCGTCAGCCTGATTTTCTACCACCAGACCGTCACGGGTCATGGTCTGGGTGACTTTGGCTCTCGCCTGCAATTCTTTCAAGGTGCATCACCTCCGTTCTGAAAATATGGGCAGGGCGAACACTTGCCCGTTTCAATATCCGCAATGTATTTGAGAAGCGGGAACACCTGCGGCGGCGAAACTGCATTGCCCAGTGTTTTCATCCGCTTGCTGCGGTTCGGCACATCTTCGGTCAGACGCGGGATGTCGGCGGGTTCTTCGGCCCAAAGGGAATGTCCGTCCATTTGCGCGGGAAACCCATCAGCCACTCTACCCAGTCCGGGTTGAGGTAGGGCCTTTCCAGCGTGGTGGGGGTCATGCGGTAGACCACATGAGAGAGCCGCGCCGTCCATGCTTTGCCATCCTTGTTCATCTTGCGATAGCTGCCGTTCGCAGAGATTTGGATGTCCAACCCCTTGCCCACATCCCCGGTGTCGCTGGCAAGGGGTGTGGGAAGCAGCGGAGCCGATGATGAATACCCGTTTCCGTTCGTGCCACGCGCCAACGGCAGCAGCAGGTAATACGAAAACCCGAACATCGTAACCTGCCTGCTCCAAGTCAATGAGCGTTTTGTCGAGCCCCATACGGAGGAAGCCAGCAACATTTTCTCCAAGCACCCAACGGGGCTGCAATTCCCGGATGACCCGCAGCATTTCGGGCCACAGGTAGCGTTCATCGTGGAAGCCGCGCTGCCGCCCTGCGGTGGAGAACGGCTGGCACGGGAAGCCACCTGAAATGAGGGTGACGGTGCGAAGTCCTGTTTTTTCAAAGAAAGCCTCCTTTGTTACAGTGGTGATGTCCTGAAAACGGGGCACTTCCGGCCAGTGGCTTGCCAGCACAGCGGCGGGAAATGCCGCCCACTCGCATTGACAGACAGAGGTAAACCCCGCTGCTTCCGCGGCAAGGTCGATGCCGCCGATGCCGGAAAACAAGCTGAAATGTGTTAAGCTCATAGCTCCACCACCTCGCTGAGCCGGGTGGTCATGATCTTATAGAGCTGTGTGTTTTTCGGGATGGGGTTGGAAAACGGAAGCACCACGTTTTCAAAAATCAGCAGTCCTTCGCCCGGTTCCGAATTGTCGATGTACTTCTGCTGGTCTGCGGAGAGGTTCAGCCGTTCCGAAAGGATTTTGCGGTCGCCGGATGCCTGATTCAGCAGCGTGATGAAGTCGCTGTTTTCCAGAATGTTCTCAATCTCCGGGGAAGAAAGAAGGTCCTTCACATTTTGGGTGGCACCTGTGGGCACGCCGCCCCATTTGCGGAAGCGCTTCCAAATCTCGGCACTGTACGCGGCGGTCTGTTCTTCTTTCAAGAGCAAATGGAACTCGTCTGCAAAATACCATGTGGCGCGGCCCTGACTGCGGTTCTGGGTAACACGGCCCCATATCTGGTCTTGGATAATGAGCATCCCCAATTTTTTTAACTGTTTTCCTAACTCTTTGATGTCAAAGGCCACAAGCCGGTTGTGGATGTCCACATTCGTTTTGTGGTTAAACACGTTCAGCGAGCCGGACACATACAGGTCCAATGCCTGCGCTACCCGGTCCGCTTCCGGCAAGTGTTGGTCGAGCAGGGCTTGGTGCAAATCGGAGAGGATGGGCATATTCTCCGGGCAGGGGCTCGCCAGATAGGGGCGGTAGATGGCTTTCACGGCACGGTCTATCACGGTGCGTTCGATCGCTTCCAGACCTGTTTTGCCGCCCATGACCAGCTCACAGAACGACAGCACAAAATCCGACTTCAAGGCCAGTGGGCTGTCATCTTCGGAATAATTCAGGTTGATGTCCAGAGGATTCACATAGTCCTTGCTGGTGGGCGAAAGTTTGATGACCTGCCCATGCAGCCGCTTGACCAGCGGGTAATACTCGGCCTCTGGGTCTGAAATAAAAATATCGTCAGCAGTCGTTAAAAACACACTGACGATTTCGGACTTGCAGCTCATGGATTTGCCGCTGCCGGGAGTGCCCAGCTTTAGGCCGTTGGGACACCGGGCCTGCTTGCGGTCCAGCATGATCATGTTGTGGGATTTTGCGTTGATTCCGTAGTACATGGCCGCACCGCTCTGGAAAAGCTCCTGCGTGACAAAGGGCACGAACACCGCCACGTTGGAGGTGGTAAGGCTGCGCTGAATCCTTATCTGGTTGATGCCCAGCGGCAGACTGGACACAAGGCCCTGCTCCTGCTGGTAGTCCAGCCGGACAAGAGAGCAGTTGTACTTCTGCGCCACACCTGCCGCTTGGAACACATCGTTGCCCAGTTTTTGCTTGGTGTCGGCCACATTCAGCACTAAAAAAGTCAGCATGAAAAGCCGTTCGTTCCGGGTCTGCAATTTGTTCAGCAGCTTTTTGGCATCCTCGCCGTAGGTGGCAAGGTCGCTGGGGAGGATATCCATGTCGTACCCGGAACGGACAGCCTTTTTCTGTTCCTGAATCTTCATAGCATCAAGGTCTGTGATTTTCCGTTTGATGGTTTTGATGGCCTCGGTCTGGTCGATGGCCTGCACATGGAGATTGACGAGAATCCCGCTTTCCGTTTTGAGAAAGTCGGCCAGCATTTCGTCTGAAAGTTCCGGCGCAAGGATTTGTAAAAAGCTCACGGCTCCATACTTGCCGCCCAGCCCAAAGGTCTTGGCCGTGCCGAAGCAGAGGGAGGACGGGGCCACAAAGTCCTTGGTAGATAGGCCGGAGGGTGCCAGCCAGTCCCAGCTAAAACGGAACGGTTCGCCGTCCGGGTGGAAGATGCCGTGCAGCACCTCCAAACGTTCCCGCCCATCCATGACGTGTGCCACGCAGCCCATGGTCTTGAAATGGCCCAGCAGGTCAAGGCCAATGCGGGTCAGCCGAGCCCGTGCGGTTTTCAGGCTGTCGGCATCGATGGTGAAGGTCAGGTATTTCGTTTTGACAATGCCGTTGTTTCCGCTGGCAAGCTGCTTTTGCAGGATGGCGGTGTACTCGGCGCGGATGTCGTCGAAATCATCTCCCTGCGGTTCGATCTCAAAACTTTTTGCGTACTGCACCGGGTCAACCTTGCGATTCAAAAACGAAAGCTGCACATGGATGGAAGCATCCACATAGTTGTAGAGGTCGCACAGGTGTTCAAAGATGGCGGTTCTTGTTTCCGGCTGGGCCAGCTGATAACTGATGTCCTCAAAGGCAATGCACTTGGAGAATGTGCGTCGGTCAATGCGGCACACACCGTCCGGGTAGATGGCCTCATACGGGATGGTGGCCTGTGCCGTGCGGGGCTTGCCGTCACCCTTGTACTTGCGGAGAACGGCATCAATTTCTTTTTTCTGGGCGCGGGTGAGCTTTTTGGGCTTTTCGGTTTCGCGGGGTATCGTTTTTCTGGACAATGGCCTTTACCTCCTGTTCCATTTGGTATTGCCGCACAAGGGCGGCGTAAGCATTGTTGGTCTGATAGGGCCTTTCCTTGGGACGGATAAAGCAGCACTGAATCATTTGCTGAATCACTACTTCAAGGGGCTGGCTGTGCCGCTCAAACAGAGCGAACAGCAGTCCCGGCAGCATGGCAAAAATCATCAGCAGGGCCGCTGCACTGTTGGAAAGATAGTTCCGGGCCAAAAAATAAAGCGGCCCGCCCGTGAGGAGCGCACCGCCGAAGCAGACCAGCTGCCGCTTGGTCAGCCCGAATAAGACTTTGGATTTTACATGGGTCAAATCTTTGGGAACGGTCACATACGCCATTCAAACGCTCCTTTCTCAATGGGCACCGAATACGGACTTGCTGATGCTGCCGGTCTTGAACAGACAGAAACAGAGTAGCACGGTGTAGCCCATGCAGCCCCAGATGGCCCCGGCAATGTCCGCCGCGCCCGAAATGTTGCGTATCAGCACCGCGTAAATGCCCACGACAATCATAATCAGGAACGCTTGGAAACCCAGTGCCAGCAAAGATTTCAAATAATTCTGCCCGGTGCTGCGCCACTCGCTGCTGCCCATGGTCGCCAGCGGGATGGGGCCTAACGCCGTGACCACATAAATTTCAATCATGCGGCCGTAGGTCACAAGGAAAATACAGATAGACAGGATGTTCATGGTCAGGCCCACCACAAGGGTCTGGAACCACAAGCTGAGCAGACTGCCAATGGTCATGCTTTCCAGCTGAAATTCCAGTCCGGGTATCAGGCGGTCAAAGTGGATGGATGTTTCACCGATGATAACGCCGGAACTTTGGTTGACAACGCTCTGGGTGGCATCGAACACACCCATAACGATATTCCATGTGTTGCTGACAATGAGGATGGCAAAGGCAGACTTGAAAATCCAGCGGAAGAACATGGAGGTGTCGAAGTCGTGCATATTGTTCTTTTCGGTAATCATCTGGATAAGCTCATGGCACATCACAAGGGCAAGGATGGCCGCTGCAATGGGCAGCACCACCGTTTCGGACAAGCTGCGCAGCATATTGAAAATGCCGCTGTTCCACGCCTGCGGGGTAGAGCCGACATCCGAAGCGATTTCGCCCACCTTGGCATTCACGTTATCGAACAGGCCGGAGAGGTTGCCCGTGATACCATCTATCAAAATGCCTTTTATCCATTTCTCGATGATCTCACTAATCAAGCAAAGATACCTCCTTTCCCGCGCCCTCCCGGTTCGGTGGGAGAGCGCGGAGTAGGATTTTAAGTGTTCGTTGTTCGGAAAATTGTGGGCAGCGATGCAGGACTTAGCCCAGCAGCCCGGACAGCAGCGGGACAAGGGTCACGCCGATCAGGGCAACGCCGCCGCCCGCGACCAGCTGCTTCACGCCCTGGCTCTTGCTGCCGGGGTTATCCTGTCCATAGCCCTCCAACAGGTTGATGCCACCCCAGACACACAGGGCACCGCCCAGACCGACCACAATCGTCTGCAAAGTATCAACTGCGCTGTTGAAAAATTCCATAAGGTCCTCACTTTCTGCCGCTTGTTCTGCGGCACTCAAAAATTTTTTCAAAAAATGCCGCCTCATTCGGCGGCTGCATCTTCATCCGACAGGTCGATTTCGTACAGGTCAAAACTTTCGTCCTGTGCGACTACCTGCTGCCGTTTCCGGCGCAGGGTGGATAAGAACCTGTCCACATCAAAGGTATTCTTTTTGTCCGCATCTGCAAGGTACTTGTAGTGCGGGTGTTTGGTAATGTCGAACTTCTCCGAGAAGAACGGTCTCACACCCCGCAACTGCAAAATACATCTGCCGCCGTCCATGATTGCGATTTCGTCCTCTGACATCAACGCCTTTCCTAGTTTTTGATAGTTCAGTCCGTGGGAGGTTTGAGAACCCCGGTTTTCGCTGGTGTTGAAACTGTCGATAGTCTCTTTCCCCAGCGCATCGGAGATCTCTTTGGCATTTTTGCCCCGCCCACTCAAAAAGAGAACAGAATCGCAGTTGTCCGAAATGATTTCGGTTGCATCCTTGTAGATGGCTTTCAGCTGCGACTGGCTCTGCAAAATGATGGATGCCGAGATTTCCCGGCTGCGGATGGTGGCAATCAGCTTGTCGAAGTTGGGAATCTGCCCAATGTTGGCGAACTCGTCCAGAATCAGCCGTACATGGACAGGCAGCCGACCGCCGTATTTATCATCCGCACGGTCACACAGCAGGTTGATAAGCTGGCTTTGGAGCATGGCAAGAATGAAGTTGAAGGTGGTGTCCGTGTCGCTCATAATCAAAAACAGCACGGTCTTTTCATCCCCGATGGTGTCCAGCTCCATTTCATCGTCCTCCATCAGTTCACGCACCTCCCGGATGTCAAATGGGGCTAAACGGGCACCGCAGGAAATGAGAATGGAAGAACGGGTCTTGCCCGCCGACAGCAAAAACTTTTTGTACTGCCGGACGGCGAAGTGGTCCGGGTCTTTTTGTTCCAGCCGTTCAAACATGAGGTCCACTGGGCTTTGAAAGTCCGGGTCGTCCTCGCGGGCTTCACTGGCATTTATCATTTCCAGCAGGGTGGTGAAGTTCATTTCTTCTGCCGGGGCCTCGTACCAGATGTAGCCAATCAGAGCCGTGTAGAACAGCCGTTCCGACTTCACCCAAAAATCTTCTGCTGATTTCTCACCCTCGCCCTTGGTGTTGGCGATAAGGGTATTCACCAGCTTCAGCACGTCCTTTTCCGAGTGGATGTAAACAAAGGGGTTGTACTTCATGGACTTGGAAAAGTTTATCGTGTTCAGGATTTTCACCCGGTAGCCCGCCCGCTGGAACATTTGGCCTGTTTCGAGAACCAGTGTGCCTTTCGGGTCTGTGACTACGAATGAGGTGGGATAATCAGACGTGGGAAAGCATTGCATGAGGTTGGGCTTGACGTAAAACCGCGTCTTGCCGCTGCCGGAGCCGCCAATCACCAGCACATTCTTGTTCCGGGCCGTCTTGGGGTCTTTGGGCCGCCCGGTCATGGTCAGGCGTTCGGTCTGGGTCAGCAGGATGTTGTTTTCAAACTTGGGGTCGATGTAGGGGGCAATATCCTTGGCGGTGCCCCACCGGGCAGAGCCGTATTCTTCACCCTTGCGGTACTTCTTGGCGTTCTTGCCCTTGCTGTACACAATGAGACGGACAGCCACCGCCCCAACAACGCCCACACACAGGTCAAACGGGTGCAGGCTGGGCAGCGGGCTTGCAAAGGCGGCGGAGATGCCGCTCGTTAGGTGCAGCAGCTTGGCCGAAGCATCCGCGCCCGCCGACAGACGGTACGTCTGCCCGCATTTGGCAAACAGGTACACGAACAGCAGATATGGCAGATTCAGCACCAGCAGCCTTTTCAGTTCAGGCTTCATCGTTCCAGCCCCCTTTGCTTGATTTTTTCCTTCGCACGTTTCGGCTGCTGGGCGGCTTTCTGCTTGGCTGCTGCCAGCACCTTGCGGATGGAGGGCCGCTGCTCCTTGGAGAGCGTTTTGGCGGTGAACTCCCGGAACGCCTGTTCCAGATTGTCCGCATCCTTGGCCTTGAAGATCACGATGTAATGGGGCGGCTGAGTGGTTTTATCCTTGCGCAAGGTAAAGTCCACGCCGTACTTCTTGGCGCAGGGCTTAAACGCCCCGACGTTCGCCTCCGTGACTTCAATGTTGGTCAGGGCCGCGCCGTGGGCTTTCAGCTGTTTCAGGCTTTGCCTGCCGTGATGCAGCTTTGGCCCCTTGGCCCGGTGCTGCAAGTATTTTTTCAGTGCAGCTTGCAACGCTTGGGCGGTGAGTTTGCCCGTTTTCATGGACAGGGCAATGGTTTTCTGGGTGACTTCTTCCTGCAATATGAATCCCTCCTTGTTGCAGAAAATTCAGAGCGGCAGCTAGGGTGGAACCACCAGCCGCCGCAGGTAAAGTGTTCTCATGGATGGGTACTCCTTTCGGTCAGGTGTTGGGCGGGCGGCCCCAATCGGGCTGCGCCATATCGTGCGCCACAAGGGACGCATAGTAGCTGTTGATGGTGCTGGGCGCGTTAAAAAGCATGGCCCGCAGGTATTGCTTGATGTTGCGGACTTTGGTGGTGTTATCCCGCAGGCAGTCCATGACGAACTCGATGTGATGGCTGTCCAGCTTCAAGAATTTCGCCTTGACCAGCTCTGCCGGATAATCGTCCCCGGCCACCCGGATGGACTTGCGGCTGGTGCAGACCGTTTCCAGCAGGATGTCCACGATCTCGTCCAGCTGCTCCCGGTCTATCCGGGGATTCTGAGTGAGGGTGTCATACTCGATGTTCTCCAAAATCAGGTCCCGGTAGATTTGATAGGCCGCTTCCTTTCGGCTTCCTGTCCGTTCCGGCAGCGATGCCGCTGTCTCGTCCTCGTCCAAAGGCAAGGGGTTTGGGGA
>NZ_QXJA01000024.1:0-20403 GCF_022750605.1 Faecalibacterium sp. BCRC 81149
AGTTGGTGTCCCCAGTATAGCAATCGTAAAACAGTAAAACATTGGTTTCAGGAGTGGAATACCCGTGGAAAGGTGGTAGTTTGGGAAATCAAGCAATTTTTCCATAAAGAAAATCAAACATCGGTGTACAAGGGGTACAAACAAGATAAAATAGAAATGAGGGGCGATAGAGCGGAAATGTCAGATTTTCCACTCTATCTGAACACGGTCGCTGGTGGCCTTGATTGTAGAGATCAAACCATCGGCGGCTTTTCTTTTGTCGTCAAAATCTATGCTGTCCCAGTTATCGAGATAATAGGATAACTTCTTTATCTGCTGGGGAGATATGGTTTCAACGCTCAATTCGGCGATTGCTTTTGAAATGGTCTGGCGTCGGGTGTCCAGTTCTTCAATTTTTTTGTTGGCGTAGGCAAGCAAGGTCGCATTGGCTCCGGTCAGCGTATCCAGCAGCTTTTCAATTTCTGCCTCCACCTGTGCCAGTTCCACTTGATAGGCGGTCAGCTTCGGATTGACTTTTTCCTCCCTGCCGTGGAGTATCTGAAAGTCTTTGAACTTCTCCTGCATGGCCGAGAAAATGAATTGCTCAAATTCTTCTTTACGGATTTTCCCGCAGCCCGGACAGCCTTTGTTTTCCGTCCGTTTGGTACAGCGGAAATATCCGGTACTGTTTGGTACATGTGTGGCTTTCAGCGCATACCCACAATGCCCGCATTTGATTTTTCCGGCCAACCAAGTGTTCTTCGGTTTCCGTCCCTGCTGGAAGGTGGTATTTGCCATAAGTTTTTTCCGGCATTTCAGCCATGTATTAGAGGAAATGAGTGCTTCATGGGGAGCGATAACAAGTATCTGGTCTTTTAAGCACCTGTCCTTGTCCTCCTTCACATCCCGCCCCTGATAGAGATAGCAGCCGTTTGTTCCGGCAAAGTCGGAAGCGTCATTGACAATCGCTGCGCCCTGGCTCTTGAAAAATTCGTACAGCTCCAAATCGGCCTGTGCGTAAACGGGGTTTCTTAAAAGCTGGGAAAGAAATGTACGGAACATGGATTTGCCATAAATTTTTATGTCATGTTCCTCGAAGTATCGGGTAATATCTCCGAAGGAGGTTTCCGGTTCAGCGTACATTTCAAACATCAGCCGAACATGGTCGGCGGCTACGGGGTCGGCAACCATTTTCTTTGTGCGGATACCCTCTACCACAGTAGGCTCTAACTGATAACCGTATGGCGCCTGTCCGCTCATGTGAAAGCCTTTCAGGCACCGTGAATAGTAGGCGTCTGTGACACGCTTCTGAATTGTCTCACGTTCAAGCTGGGCGAATACAATGCAGATATTCAGCATGGCCCGGCCCATCGGGGTCGAAGTATCAAACTTTTCCGTGGAGGATACAAACTCCACATCGTACTCTTGAAACAGCTCCATCATCGTTGCAAAGTCCAGAATAGAGCGGCTTATACGGTCCAGCTTGTACACGATGACCCGCCGAACCTTTCCCTTGCGGATCTCGCCCAGCAGCTTTTGAAACTCCGGTCTGTCCGTGTTCTTACCGGAATAGCCTTTGTCCTTGAATACCCGGCAGCTCCCGCCTTTCAATTCATACTTGCAAAAGTCGATTTGACTTTCAATGCTGATACTGTCCTTGCGGTCTACTGACTGTCTTGCGTAAATACAATCTTCTCTGATAAATTCCATATTGGGCTCCTTTCCTTGTTGGAATGGAGCTACCAACCTTACAACTATATTATACCATCAGCAGCCCCGGACAACAATGTTGCGAATGATTAGGGAAATCTGTCCCTATATTTGCTGAACACCTCGTAAAGACAACGCTCAATTTCTTTTTTGCGCTGTTCTTTCTCCTTCGGGGGAAGTACCGGCGTGAGGCTTTCCAGCACAATGATCTTCCCTTGAAATGCGACAGACTTTGTTTCTCGTTCATAAGTGACAGCTTGCGTCATTGAAAACCTCCTTTGCGAAAGTGCGTGTATATACCAGCCTTTCCCACTTGTCCCGTGGGGAAATGTCAAAAGACGGCACCCAGCAGGTGCCGCCCTTTGAGCTTTCTCCACTTCGGGTCAATGTGGCCCGAGGTCAGTAAGGACTGGAAAGGTACTTTTCTTTGGCGTCCTCCACGCTGTTGAGGTCGAATACTTCATAAAGCTGCCCCACAACACGCCGTATATCCTTCTTTGAAAATCCGCAGTCCTCCATTGCCATAATGACATAACCACGGCAGGCGTCATTGCTCCATTCGTCCGGTTCCAAGCCGGGGATCATTCCAAACGCATTTCCCATAAAGTGCTCCTTTTTTGAAAAGATGGGGAGCCACGCCGGATCGGTTGGCCTATCATCAGACAGCATTGCCGGGGGCTCCCCATAGGTTTTCACTTCATTTCAGACACACCGGACGGGCATAGGCTTCATGCCCCATAGTATTTCAACTCTCCCCATTCTGATGGCAAGGCGTTCTCATTGCCTGCGACGGCTCACGGCTTGCAAGGCCGCTTCAACGCTCGGACTGTGACTAAACGCAAGTATCCGGGTTCTGCGCCTGTTCCGGTGGAGCCAGCCTTGCCCCACCTATGGCATGGACCTGTTCGCTCGCTCAGTTTTACAAAGACTGTATTCTTTGAAATCCGAGGTCATGGCGGGTCTGTCACACAGCGCGTTTCCCTTCGTATCCGGGTGTCTTTTTATTCAATTTTCAATCTGCATGAGGCTTGTCTGAACCTCGGGCCATTGTGACCCGAAGTGTTTTGCCTCTCATAAGCCATTTCATTTTCCGGCCTAAATCGGTACGCCTTACAAAGAATTTTTCAAAATTTTTTCTAAGTGCCGCAGACCTCGCTCGATTGCGACACGAACCACTTTTTCATGGACGCCCTCTGCCCGGGCAATATCCTGTTTGGTCATGCCGAGAATGAAATGAGCGTAAATCCGTTTTGCCTGTTTGTCCGGCAGACTGGCAATCGCCGCATGAAGCTCCTGCATGGTCACTTTCCGCTCATACAGTTCATGGGGAGATAAGGCGACAAAGACAGCTTCATGCTCCAGCCCGTCATCCCGATCAAGGGAATAGTAGGCTTTGTGGCGGTATGTACGCAGCCGGTAGGCAGCCTCTTTACGATCAAACTCTTTGAACATTTCTGCAACTTCTTCTGATACTTCCATGAAGCAATCCGATGTATAGAATGGGTAATAGTCCCGCAAATTGATAATAGCCATATTGACCTCCGTTTCGGTTGTTGGTTGACGAGTGACCGAAACGAAGGCGGCGGGGAGCGGCACCGGGGAATGACTTCGGGCCAACATGACCCGAAGCAGCCCCATAAGAACACAAAAGCGCCCGGGCGGCATGAAGCCACACGGACGCATGAAATTACACATTCATTTATGTATCGTCTGATTTCACATTCATAACCAGACTGTCCCGGAGGGGGAGTTACGCTTTTTTTAACTGGTGCAGATCATGGATACTGCGAAAAAGAGAAAAGGACACGGCGAAATAACCTCCAATCGGCTACCGTGTCCCTGCAAGTCGTCATTGGTTTGTGTAAACGCAAAGAAACGGCGGCTCTGAAATCAAAGCCGCCGTTTCAAATGGGCGTGTCAAATTGTCTGCTCTACGACGGCTTTTTTTCTTTTGCCGTCGTCCGGCAGAGTATTATTCAATATCTAATTCAATGTTTCCAGTGAAATTCTCACATTCAATGCCGATATAATTTCCACCATCAGGAAGTGTAATTGTGTCACTATAAGTTCCGGTTGTTTCAATCAAAGTTACTGCTTCATCAGATCCAGAAATCCAAAATACTTTTGCAGTACCTTCCGTAATCTCCAAGGTGCAATCAATGGACAGCTCTTTACCGGCTTCTCTCTTTATGGAAGTTCCTCCGAACAAATACTCTGTACCTGAAAAGTTCGCATAATCAGCCGTATAAGTCCCTGTATAATCATCAATTCCTTTTTCTTTTTCCCCTTGCAGTGACGCTTTCCCTGTCAGTTCTATGGAACCCGCAGACTGAACAATGTTATTGTAATGATTGAGAATTTCATCTTTTGAACAGCCAGCAAGCATAAAACTTCCCACAAGGACGAATGTTAATGCTAAAACTATTTTCTTCATAAAATCATCACCAGCCTTTCTTTGGTGCTACCTTTTTGGCCTTTTTCTTTGTTTGGGTTGCTTCTCGCTCTTTCATGCACAAAATCAAGATGGCAGAAATAACGACAGCAAGCACAAGACTGCAAGAACAGGTTCCGATATTCCAGTTGACTGCGGTATCATAGCTACGGTAGCCTACCATTCCAAGACTTGCGGTAATCGGATAAAGGTTTGCTAATGTCATATTTCCTGCGGCAAACATCCCTCCATATCCATAGACAAAAGCAATGATTACACCGACTAAAAAGCTGCCTGCCCTCCGACAAGTAAGAGCGATAATCGGCAGAACCGCAAGATATAAAAAGAAATTAACCGCAGTAATCTGCAAGGCTGCTTTTAGAGCTAAGGAAATCTCAAAGCCGGGAAATCCCACAATCATTTCTGCTATGATTGTAAACAGACTGCATATCAGCCCGAAAATAATAGACAATACGCCGCACACAATCAATTTTCCGGTCAACAGTTTCTTAAAAGAGATCGGCACAGTCAGAATATTTTTCAATGTGTCATCCGTCTGCTCACGAGAAATCATATATCCAGCAATTAGGCTGATACACATCGGAAAAATCATGGACATATTGTTTTTGATGACCTGTTCTGTAAGATAGGCAAAATCCCAAACGGAACCATCATTCGCCATAGAGGTAAACAAGGTCAGCAGGACGGATAGCAGCATGAGTGCAACGCCCGCCCAAAGGATATGATACCTTTTCAATTTATAAAATTCTGTTTTTACAATGCGAACCATGTTTATTCCCCCCTCTGCTTATATAATCTGTCAATCAGTAAGAACGAAACGAATGCCATAATCCCAAGAATGAATACAACTTGAAATGTTGAGGGAATTAGCCCTGTCATTTGCTCCAAGTCCATTTTTATTCCATGAGCCGCCATATCTCCCGCACTCCAAAATGTAGTCAGTGGCGTGGGCAGAAGCCATAACATAGTTTTAGGCAGTGTGTCAAACAATGCCGTAGCACTCATGTTCAGAACGCTGTAAAAGACACACAACAAAATGGAAAAAACATAGGTCTTACTGAAAAAGACAACAAGGACAATCAACGGGAGTGTTCCTGCCGTAATGAAGATCCCCGTTTCAACCGCCAAAAACAGCTTATAACCAATTCCATAAACTTCTAATGTTCCAATTCCGCAAAGAATTGTTGCAATGGTAGAAGCCACGCAAAAAACAATTCCAAAGATAAAAAGGACAATAATCTTTGCAAGTACCATTTGCGTGCTGGTTACGGGAATTGTACGCAGATTTTTGAATGTATCATTGTCGCGTTCCATAAAAAACAGAATAGCGGCAATCACTCCGATAATGCAGGGCAGTAAAAACTGGATACCATATCCCAACACCATGTTAAATAGTCCATCGAAAGCATCTGCCCGATCCGTATATCGCTCCATCATAGAGGGCGTTGTCATCAGATAAGTCAGCGGGATTGGAAACAGGAACGCAGCCAAAATAATCAGCGGAATAAATTTCTTCCGTTTCAATTTCAAAAATTCGCATTTGATTAGTTTAAGCAATTCCTTCGCCCCCTGTCACACGCTTGAAGTAATCTTCAAGACTTTCTTCACAGGTATGTGCTTCTGATACCTCCAATCCGTTTTCTACAAAAGCAGTTACAATTTTCCCCACGGGTAGCTCCATATTGTGTAGACGCAGATTGTGGTCGTCCTGTATGGAAAAATGGTTTTCATGGAAATTGCGTTCCAAAATTCTTGCCGCCTGTGCAGTATCCGAAAGCGTAAAACGGATATGCTTACTGCTTTTTTGCTCCAGCTCAGCAAGGCTTTCTTCTTCCAGCAATGCGCCGTGGTCGATAATTCCAATATCGTCAGCCAGCAAGGAAATCTCCGAAAGAATGTGACTGGAAATCAAAATGGTTTTTCCTCGCGCGTCACAAAGCTCACGAATAAAGGAACGTACTTCTGCAATACCGATGGGATCGAGGCCGTTGATCGGCTCATCCAAAATCAAAAGCTCCGGATCGTGCATAACGGCAAGGGCGATGGCAAGCCGCTGCTTCATACCAAGAGAATACTGTGAAAAGAGCTTTTTATCTTTGTAGGGCAGTCCTACCAGATCCAGAGCATCTTTGATGGCATGATTGTTTGGTACGCCCCGCAGAGTAGCAAAGATACGCAGGTTCTCTGTGCCGGTCAGATTGGGATAAAAACCGGGGGACTCAATCAGGCTTCCGATACGGGGCAACAGCTTCTTTTCATTCCCTTGCAAAGACTTTCCCCAGATTTTGACCTCCCCGGAAGTCGGCTTCGTTAAGCCCAACAGCATTTTCATAGTTGTGGTTTTTCCGGCTCCGTTTCTACCCAACAGACCATAAATTCTCCCACGCTTGACATGGATATTTAAGTCAGCCACACTCTTTTGTGAGCCGTATTGCTTTGTCAGATTTTTTGTTTCAATGATATAATTTGTATCCATATTCAAAACCTCCTGTTCTGTAAGGTATTCTATCATGCCAACCTTGCATTAACCTTGCCGCAACCTTGCATTAACCTTGCAATTTGAAATCCAGTAAAATGACAAAGGCTCCCGCCATAAAGACGGGAACCCGCTTAACTCTCCAAGGGAAAAAGCAACATAAATTCAGTTCCTTTTCCCGGCAAACTTTCAACTGTTATATTTCCACCCATCTTTTCTACAAGCTGATGGACAATAGAAAGACCAAGTCCGCTGCCTTTTTCAGAGCGTCCTTTATCACACTTATAAAGCCGTTCAAATATGTGTTTCAAATCTTCTTTCTCAATTCCCACTCCATTATCCGCCAGCAGCAGCTCCATGTTATTTTCCTTCTTCGATAGGGAAATTTTGATTTTGTCCGCATGGCTGTGAGCGATTACATTTTGAATAAGGTTATTGATGATCCTCATATAGCTATCCATATCCAATCTTACCCGGACAGGCTGTTCAGGAATATCAATGTCATAATCAACCTGTTTATCCTCAAAAATCGGTATCCAGTCGATCAGAATATTTCTTGTCAGCTCTGCAACCTCAACGCTCTGGATCTCCAAAGCAAACTCGTTTGAATTTAACTTGAACCAGTCAAAGAGTACATCAATGTATTCTTTCAGATCATGGGCTTTCCGACGGGCGGTTTCAATATAATCATCCCGGTCTTTTCCTGTGACCAGTCCTTTGTGTGCAGCGTCAAGATACCCAAGCAGAGTAGTAAGGGGCGTTCGCACGTCATGGGAAAGGCTCGTCATAAGCTGGCGGTTGGTTTCTTCTGTCTGCCGTACAGTTGAAAGTCTGCTTTCATAGGCCACAACGATCTCATTGATTTCATAGGCAAGAGGTGCTGTCAGTTCATTTGTTGCAGATAGAATACGCCGGTTGCCATTTCCGTTTTTCACATCAACCAGCATATCGGTCATTTCTGCTATTTGTTTTTTTACACGCCGAACGAGAACGATGGAAGTCAATACAGCCACAACAGCAATCACAATGGACAAGAATACGATAATTTCCATGCTGACTACACCTCCTTATTAAACCGGTAGCCAATCCCTTTGACCGTTTGTATATACTTTGGGCTTGAAGGATTGACTTCTAATTTTTTACGAAGCCGACTGATAATCGCCATAATGTTACTGTCATCATAGAAATATTCTTCGCCCCATACTTCCTCATAAATCTGCTGTTTGGTCAAAATTTTCCCTTGATGTTTTGCACAGTACAGGAGCAAATCAAATTCCTTTGGGGGCAGTTCAAAAGTGCCGTTTGATGTAGTAGCAGAACGATTTTCAAGGTCAATCTGCAATCCGTCAAAATTTAGCTTTTGTATGGCTCCAGCTTGCTGATTAAAGCGAGTGTAGCGGCGAATAAGAGACGCAATACGGGCAATCAGTTCATCCATATCAAACGGTTTTGTAAGATAATCGTCCGCTCCGGCCCGTAAGCCCCGTACTTTAGAAATGCTGTCATTTTTAGATGTGAACATCAAAATCGGCAAGCTGTACTCCTTGCGAATTTCTTCCAGCGTTTCAAACCCGTCCATGCCGGGCATCATCACATCCAGCACCACAAGCTGGTATTCCTGCTCTCTTAATTTTTGTAAGCCCTCTTTTCCGGTATTACAAAAATCAGCTTCTATGTTTTCTGCTTGTACGCTACGTTTAATCAAAGCGCACAGCTCTTTGTCATCATCTATAATCAGGATTTTATTCATGGTGCAACCCCTTCCCTTGTTTTGTCCTTCCGTCAATCGGCTTTTCTGCGTTCTTTGGGATCAGCCAAACACCAGCCATCTTCACAGCGCCGGGAATGCGCCCTCCGGCGCAATAATAATTTACCCTACGAGGTGTCACGCCCCACTTTTCGGCGGCCTCTTTCAATGTCATATAGTCCATTCCGCACCTCCACAGAGTACATTATAGTTCTCTTTCTCGAACAATGCAAGGAACGAAATGTGAATTATAAACTTCAACTAACCTGCATATAGCAACATTCCACGGGCAAAGTATGAATTATACAATGTAACTGGGTGATGTTATATGGCGAAAGTTGAAGATTGTCCCGGTTTTGAAACCTTCGGCGCAGATGTCAAAGCTGCACGAGAGGCAAAGCGTCTGGCACGAAAAACATTGGCAGAAATGGTTGGGATTGAATGGCGGTATCTTGCCAACATTGAGAATCAAGGTGCGATTCCGAGCCTGCCTGTGATGATCCAGTTGATTAAGGTCTGCGGACTTCCCGTGGAACGGTATTTTAACCCGGAGATTATGCGAGAAGAAAGCGAACAGCGGCAACGGGTCAGCCACAAGCTGAAGCTTTGCCCTGAAGAATACCTGCCGATTATCGAAGGTGCCATAGACGGGGCGCTCAAAATGGAACAGACTGCGAAGCAGAAGGAGGACGCATAATCGCGGCCTCCTTCTGGCATTTCTATATCAAGGTTCCCGGCACTTTTCCAAAAGTTCCCGACACCTCTGCTGGATTTCTCCGGTTTCTGTCACAGTCAGGTCACGGTCATTTCCAGTAATCTTATCTTCCAGAAAGTTGGCGTATGTACCCAACAAAGCGTTCCGTAAATCCTCCGGGGTTTTCTGTATTTCTGCGCTGTACCAGTCATTCCGGTGGGGTTCCCATGCCATCAATGTATAACCATGACTGGTCTGAACCACCTCATACAGAGGGTCATCATCCAGATATGCCTGAAACACTTTCAAAACCTTTTCAAAGGTCAGCATTTCCCGCACCTCCCATTCATCTGCAAATCAGTTCCCTGATTAAAATTTCCTCAATCTGTGCCGTTAATGTGTTCATCAGCCCCACCCAACGCATAGGATCACAGGCTTTCAGTTCCTCAGTGACACCCGCAACCTCCATCATGTGAGGTAACATGGCGTCCATACGCTCCCGCGCTGTCCGGTCAATCTCTATCAGGTGCGGATACAGCTTCTCGCTCATCAGTAGTTGGTTGTAGAGAATGGGGTGATGTTCCTTCAGGTAGGATTTTCGCATCCTGCCGTACTTGCCAATAGAAGTTTCCGGCTGTTCAGAAAGTTTTAGGTTGGGTATATCATAATCTCCACAACGAATGTAAGTCAACTTACTCATATTCATTCTCCTTTGCTCCGTGATGATTAGACTGCTGCGCTGGCTGCTATGCCGCCTTTGCGCGGTTCTTCTTTTGGTAGCTGCCCGACAGTAGAAAAAACACCTTTTTTCATATCCTCAGCCCGAATCAGGGCTTTCTTAGCGTCCATTTCCGCTTTTTTCTTCGCCTTGATTTTGTTCTCATACCGTTTCTGTGCGCCGCTGGCTTTTCGTTTCAAATAGTTCTGATGGAGCCTGTCCTTGCGTTCTTCTTTTTTTCGCAATTCTTCCTGTTCCTCCGGTGTTAAAGGAACCGGCTGTAAGGATGGTGGGATATAGCGTCCTAAAAAATTGAAGTAGATTTCAATTTCCTGCGTGGTGTCCTGACTGCCTTTTCTGGCGCGTTCGTGGACAAGGATTTTCTCTACAAACTCGTTGAGCATGGTGTTTGTCAGCGTGTCAAAATTCTCGTACTTATCAATCAGGGCTATAAATTTCTCCGCTGATTTCTGGCTTTGCTCGTAGCCAGTAACAGCCTTTTCCAGCTCTGCAATTTCAATCTCAAGTGCGTCCTGCTCTTTGGCATACTGTGCATCAAGTGCCCTATATCGTGCATCCGGCAGCTTGCCGAGGGTGTTGTCCTCATAGATTTTGCAAATCAGTTTTTCCAGTTCTCCGGATCTCTTTTGAGCAGCGGCCAGACGCCTGCGCTTTTTCGCTATATCGGCACTCTGTTGGGCAACCTGCGTCTCCTGAACAGTGTGAATAAATTCCGTCCGATCATTTTTGGAATATTCAGCAATAGCCCGGAGCGTGTCGGAAACCAATGTCAGAACGGCACTCTCATTGATACGGTGTTGTGTAGGGCATAGTGTCCCACACGGAACTTTGGTATAATTGGAACAGGTATATTGAGAAACCCGCTTGCCATTGTTGGTGCGGTGGACATACATCTTGCCGCCGCAATCGGCACAATAGAGCAAGCCTGTGAGGGGAGCTGCTTCGCCCCAGCCGTTTGGATAACGCCGTACATTGCTGCGGATTTTCTGCGCCAAATCAAAGGTCTGCTGGTCGATAATGGCTTCATGGGTATTCTCAAAGATCGTCCATTCGTCCTCAGAAACATAGTGGCTTTTCTTGTCCTTAAAGTGCTTGCGGGTCTTGAAATTGATGGTATGCCCTAAATACTCTCGTTTTTTCAAAATGTTCACGATGGTAGATGATCCCCATCCATAGGGGTCTTTGACCGGCTTTGAACGGTTCACACCCTCGTTGAAGCGGGCAAGGTGTACGACAGGAATTTCAATCCGGTCTGTGGATAATTTGCAGGCGATCTGATAAGGCCCATATCCCTCCAGCGTGAGGGAGAAGATACGGCGTACCACTTCGGAAGCTTCCTCATCTACCAACCAATGCTCCCGCTTTTCATCCCACAAGTAGCCGTAAATCACAGTACCGGTCAGGTGCTTGCCGCTCATGCCTTTTGACTTAAACACAGAGCGGATTTTTCGACTGGTATCACGGGCGTAAAATTCATTCATGATGTTGCGGAACGGGGTAAAATCGTCATCGCCTTTCAGACTGTCCACACCATCATTGATCGCAATCAGCCGAACGCCGCGCTGCCGCAAAACCTCCATGACCTGACCGACCTTTAGATAGTCGCGTCCTAACCGGCTCATGTCCTTGATGACGATTGCCTCTACACGCCCTGCCTCCACTTCCTCCATCATCGCCAAAAATCCGGGGCGGTCAAACCGGGTGCCTGAGATACCATCATCGGTAAAGTGCGTAGGGTTGGGCAGCCCATTCCGGCGGGCAAAATCCTCTAACATCTGTTTTTGGTTGGATATGGAGTTGCTCTCGCCCTGTAACTCATCGTCCCGGCTCAGGCGCTCGTACAGTGGGGTAATTTTTTCATTTCTCATGGCTGTACCTCCTGAAACAAAAATGCTCTAAGTGACTGCTTCACTAACCATGACAAAAACCATGATTAAGAAGTCACTTAGAGCATACATCTCCGCTGGCGAGCTTGTATTTCTTATACTGCCTCACGGCGAAGTGCTGGGGGCTGCGGCGTTCCAGCCCGTCAAACATATAGTCCACCGCGTTTTTGAAGGTTTCGTCATCCTCCCGGACTTCCATGCTGTTTATCATTTCCACCAGCGTATTCATGTTGCGTTCTTCCTCCGGCCCCTCAAAGACGATGTAGGCCACAAGGGCACAGTACAAGAGGGTTTCTGCTTTTGTCCAGAACTCGTCGCCCTCCTTGCCGTCGCCTTTGGTGTTGGCAATCAGGGCGGTAACAAATTTCAAAACATCGCTTTCCGTCTTGATATAGGCCAGCGGATTGTAGTGCATGGATTTTGAAAAGTCGATACTGTTGAACACCCGCACCCTGTATTTCTCCCGTTGCAGAAACCGCCCGCACTGGTCGAGAGTGCCGCCCTTCGGGTCTACCACCACATACGAGGAATGGGCTTGAAGGAGCTGCGGGGTCAACCAGAACCTTGTCTTTCCCGAGCCGGACGATCCGATGACACAGGCGTTTAGGTTCCGGGCATTGGCGGGTATCTTCGGACGGGTGTTCATGGTAAGGAACTCCGTCCCGGTCAGAATGACATTGTTCTGAAATTTAGGGTCTACAAACGGCTTTATATCCTCCTTTGTTCCAAAGCGGGCAGTGCCGTACTCTGCATCCCGCCGGAATTTTTTCGCCTGCCTGATCTTTGACTGTATCAGCAGATACACCCCAGCCGCACCGGCAAGGCCCACCAGCAGGTCAATACCTCCCAGCCCCGGCCAGTAGGTTTCAAAGGCTTTGGGGAAGGTATCGAGCATCCCCATGAGCTTTGTCCCGAAGTCTGTGCCGGGGGCGATCCGGTATGCCGTCCCGATTTTGGAGAAGAACCAGAACACAAAGAGGTACGGCAGGTTTGGGAGCACATATTTTCTAATCTTGTCACTCAACGTCCGTCCTTCACCGCCTCTCTGGTTCGCTGCTTTTCCTTTGCCTGCGTCCTGATCTGCTCCGTGAATTTCCGAAGCTGGCCGAGGATGGAAGCCTTGTCCTGCTCTTTGTTCAGCACCTTTGCGCTGTACTTCTGGAAGGCCGCCGTGATAGCGTCCGCCTGATTGGCTTTGAAGAACAGCAGGTAATGACCGGGGCTCACTTTATGGAAAGCGTAGTCCACATGGAACTCCTTTGCGATCCGGTCAAAATCCTTTGGGGCTCCCACATAGGGCATGGCGCTTTTGCCGCCATAGTGGTTCATCAGCTTTTTTACACTCTGGCGTCCCTGCGGGGTCAGCGCCTTCCGGTGGTGCTTTTGCAGCGCCCGCGCTACCTTCCCAAGAGCGGCAGCCAGCACTTTTCCCGTGAGCTTCGTTGTCCTGATTGAAAGGGCAACCGTTTTTTGGTTTACTTCTTCCTGCATAAAACCTCCTTTCCGTCGGGGTTCCCGCTATCCGGGAGGCCCCCGTACAATCTCGGGGAACAGAAAACCTCGGGCCAATGTGGCCCGAGGCTTACCGCTCGGCATCTCTGCCGGACGGAGCTTTCTTTTCCGGCTCCGTCTGGACTTTTTCGCCCTGTTCCCGCATGGTCTGCAAGATAGAGGGCTTCTTTTGAAGCCGGGAGGGCTTTTCGCCGGACAGCGGCTTGATACATTCCAGACGGTCAGCCGCCCGGATGGCGTTGTCTGTGAGCTGCCTCTGCCATGCGCCCACGCTGGGAGCCCAACGAAAGCCGCTGCTTTTCAGCTCGGCCCGGGTGTCCGCGTCAGGCTTTCCGTCAAAGAACACCTGCAAGCGGTTGTCCTCCCGGTTCATTTCCACACGACCCCCATCGAACTCCCAGCCGGAAAATTCCTGCTGTGCCTGTTTGGAAAGCTGTTCGATACGGGCCTTTACCCGGCGGATCTCCGCATTGTTGTTGGTTAGCTGGTAGCTTTCAAAGGGCCTCGGGTCGCTTCGCCAACTTGACGCCATGCTTGCTTTCAGCTTTTCAATCTGGTCCAGCGACAGCAGCGCACAGCCGTCCAGCTTGCCATGCTTGCGGTAATAGGCGTTGACCTCCTTCATAATGAGCTGGGAGCGTTCCAGCCCGTCCAGCTTCTTCTGGAGCTTTTCAATCGCTGCCGGGTCATCGGCGCTGATCCCGCCCATGCCGGTGCTGCGTATCTTATCCAGCAGCCCTTGAATATGCCGCCATTCCTCCATGTTGCTGTCCCGCGCCCGGTTCTGTTTTTCCTTCTTTCCCACCGGGAAATTGGCAGGTCCGGCGATCATCACAGAGGGAACCCTTGCGTCAATGGCAAAGCCCTGGTTCATGTTTTCGGCCAGCTTGCGGGCGTAGGTGTCTAACAGATGGTCGATCTTCTCATGGTACATGGGGTCCACCCGGGATTTCTGCTGTTCCGCTATGGCGGCGGCCTTGTCCACCATTGCCCGGTATTCCGCCGTTGCGCTCCCTTCCTTGTAGTCGGAAAAGCTGTTCATTTCTTTTGCCCGGCGGGCGGCCCCTTCATTGATAGGGTAATAGTTGATGGTATGCACCTCCTTCATGCTTCGGGCCATGCTGGCCCGAAGTCTTACCGTTCTTCATGGGAAGTCTCCGTCTTGTCCTTTTTCGGAGCGGGTGGGGCTTCTTGAAACCGTTTGAGTGTAGCGAGAATGGAGTGGACAGGCTCGGCCTTTTCAGGATAGGCAAATATCCGGTGTTCCGGCGGAATGTCCTGCGGCCCGTGGTAATACTCCTTGAAGCCCTCCGGGACTGCCGACACATACCCACCGGGAGCGAATACGCCGCCCTCGTTGATACGCACATCCCGCCCGTATGCCTCATAATCGAAGTAGTTCTGAATGTGCTCCGGTATGTCGATAGTCCCAAGCTCGTCGGCGTAAAGACGGCCCAGCCCTTCATCATCGGAAATATCCGGGTAAAAGCGGTAAAGGTCAAGGTTCTGCGTCAGGTTTATCAAATCCTTCACGCTCCTTGTGTGGTTTCCCAAGACAAGAGCGGCTTCAAAGGTTTCCAGTCCGCCCTTATCCCGTACTTCCAGCAGGGCGTGGCCCAGCTCGTTCAGCTCGTCGATGTTCTCACATTCGTAGAGATAATCGTAGAGCCCCAGCACATCACTGTCAAAGCTGGTAAAGAACACTTCGCTGTACCGTTTCCCGTCTATCCCGATTTTGGCAAGGGCGGCCTGCAACTCCTGTGTCGTCATGGGGAAATGTACCGTTGTCCCTACCTCAATCCCCATTAAGGGGTATAGGGCTGTATTGGTTATATAGGCTTCAAACATGGGCTCATTCCTCCTTTCCGGCCCGGTCAGCCAGCACCTCATAAATCCCGGCCATAATGTAATCGGCGCAAGGGAGGGCAATCGCGTTTTCCAGTGCCTTGTAGCGTTGCAGAGGCCGGATCTCCACGCCGTCCGCCCCGTACTTTGTCCAGCCCTCTGGCAGCCCCATCAGCCGTTCGCTTTCCGTTTCCGTCAGAAAACGGATACAGCCGCCCTTCGGGTCGCCCTCATACCAGAAGGCAAAGGGCGTTACATCACTGGCTAAAAGAGTGGGAAAAGGGTCAGTTGGTAATCCGAAGCTGTTTCGGAAGGCCGTTTCTTCCTGCCTTTTTGCCGCTCCCCGCATACGGAAGCACTGAAAGGGGTGGATGACTGGTATCTGCCGCCCTGTTTCAAAAGAAGCTGTTCGATCTCCTTCGGCGGCGGCCCACCCGCCCTCTCCGCAAGGCGGAGGAAGTGGGAGCATTGGACGGGGCTTAAATAGTATGTCTGCGGCACGTCTGCCTCCAAAATCCGCCACGACGAAAATCCGCTGCCTTCGTGCCAGCCTTCGGGAGCCTGCCCAATACTGGGCGTCCATGAGTCGCCAGCACACATCAGGCGTTCCCCCTCGCACCATTCCGGCGTTTCCCCATCTTCCCGAAGGAGGCATTGGAACTTCGGTGTCCGAGAAGGCGGATAAGACGGCTCTAAAGTCCATCCGGTCATTTGTAGAAAACGCTCCCATGACGTTTTCCCAAACAGCGATAGCTGGATATAGGTTATCAGTAGCATCCCTCATTTCCTGTATGATACGAAACGCCTGATAGAACAGGCTTGATTTTGCCCCGGCAAGGCCGGAGCGGTTGCCGATCAGAGAAAGGTTCTGACAGGGGGAACCGAAGGTAATTACATGAACCGGCGGGATTTTCCCGCCGTCCACCTTCGTAATATCCCCCAAATGCACCATGTCGGGAAAGTGCCTTTTGGTTATAGAGATGGGCGCTTTTTCAATCTCACTGGCCCATACCGGACGGATACCGCACCGGGAAGCAGCCAGAGGGAACACGCCAATCCCGTCGAAAAGGCTTCCCAGCTTAATGTCCGGCATGGCCCGGGGTGCCGTGTCCCTTCACGGCAAGCACCCCTTCCAGTGTGGTCGCCGCAATGCCCAGCCGCCCGGCAACCGCAATATCATTTTTTACATCCTCGTCCACAGCGCTGCCGCAGACAATCAGGGTGTGGGAGCGCCGCAGCATATCCCGGCGCATATCAATCCCAGCCTTGTGTTCCTCGGGAACGCTGTCATTCAAAAACAGCGGCAGATACAAGAGCGGGCAGATCGGGGAAAAGCCCGCCTCATAAGCAAGACGGCAGTAGTGGGCCGCCAGCTCCATATCAACATCCGGCTCGCCGCTCCATGCGGCGGTCAGGTATGCTAAAGGTCGTTTCATTGGTTGAGCCTCCATTTCTGTTTTGGTTTAGGGAAAAGCAAGAGTTCGCCCAACCCCTCCGCCCCTTCCCCCGGGAAGGGGAACGGCTCTGGAGAATTTATATCCCCGTCGCTTGACCGGGAAAAAGCATAACCGGGAGAAATCCGTCAAGGGTGCCTCTGGCACCGCCTGCGGCGGCGCTGCCCTTGACTGATTTTCCCGGCTATGCTACGGAATAACTGGCGACGGGGAATCATTTATATCTCCAGAGCTTCGGGGCGCGGGGCAGAGCCCCGCAATCCTCGGGCCATGCTGACCCGAAGTTTGGGCTTACTTTTCCTGTTCGGTTTTCTTCTCCGGCTTTTCATGTTCCTTCTGCTGACCCTTCCAGTCGTCCAGCAGCTTGATGATCTGGTCCTTCATTTCCCTCGGCGTAGTTTCCTTGCCGAAATACTTGCTCAGTTCCGCACCTGTCAAAATCACTTTGTCTACCTCCTTTTTGTCCTCCATCATAATGCCGTCGATCACATCCCCGTTGAGCAGCTTCTTTTCGTCCAGCTCACGCATACGCTTTGCCTGCGCCTGTGAAGGCGAGGACTGCTGGCTGTCAATGGCGACGGCGATATAGTTCTGGTTCTTCTTGCCGATATAGGAAAGCTCCACCGCCGTAGTAAAGCCCAGCTTTTTTTCATCCATCAGCTTCATCAGGTCGGGAACCAGCTCATTGAGCCGGATATACCGCTGCACCTGCTTGACCGCCATCTTATTGCGCTCGGCTACAATTTCGTTGGAGCGTTTTCCTGCGTCCTTCGGGTCAATCTGGCCCGAAGTGCGGGAGCCCTGGTGCTTGATGGCCTCAAGCTGCATTTTCAAGGCTTTGGCCCGCTCACTGGGGAGGATTTCTTCACGCTGGTTGAGATTGTCCTCGACCATCTGCGTGATGGCTTCATCGTCCGTCAGATTGCGAACAATACAGGGCATATCCGCATATCCGGCAAGCTCGCTGGCCTTCTGGCGGCGGTGGCCGGACACGATCTCATAGCCGCCATCCTCACGGGGACGGACGATAGCGGGCTGGGTCACGCCCTTGTCCTTGACGCTGGACACCATAGCCCGCATTTCTTCATCATCCCGAACCTCAAAGGGATGGTTCTTGAAGGCGTGAAGCTCGTTCAGCTTGATATAGACGATCTGTTCCTTGCCCCGGCGTGGTGCATCCTTCGGTTTTTCGGGTTCCTTCGGAGCGGGAGCGGCCTGTACCGTTGGCGCCGTTTTTTTCTCCGGTTCCTTTTTGACCGCATTTTCCGGTTTCTGTGCGGGAGCTTCGGGCTTCGGGGTTGCGGCCTTGTCCTTATCTGCTTTCGGGGGACGGCCCCGGCGCTTCGGCTGTTCCGGCTCTTTGGGTTTTTCCTCCGCTTTCTTCGGAGCCTCCGGCTGCTTTTCCGGTTTTTCCGTTTTTGCCGGGGCAGGCTTTTCCCCGCTGGGAGCTGCCGCCCGTTCCTCGACCTTCTTTTCCTTCATAATTTCAGCGAAGTTATAGACGGAAACCTGCGGGTTCTTTACCTCCGGTTCCGTCTTTTTTTCCGGCTCCGGAGAAACGGAAACCTTCTCCGGCTCTTTTGGGGGAGCGGGAGGCGTTTCCTTGCCCGGCCCGCTATCCGTTACCGGCTGTTCCGGCGTTTTTGTGGTTTTATCATCTGCCATAAGCATTTACCTCCTGTTTTTTGGCATGAAAAAAGAGGCTCAACTTTTCAGTCAAGCCCCCGTGGGAAGTTCCTCCTTTCTCCGCCATGATACAAAAATACCGCCCGTAGTCTCGTTTGGGCGGTACTTTGTGTAAGATTGGCAGTCCATTATTAAGTTTTTTATTATGTTCCCTTTGTACACCGTTGCAAACGATTGTAGAGTGGTATTTCAAAAATGGAATGAACAATGGGGATATAGAGGAATTTGACGGTATTTCTTTGATTGAATGGACAGAGGACAATAAAATAAAATCATTAAAAGAGTTTGGGTGTAACCGTAATACCTACAATCCTTATCAAGAAAGCGATACTCCTCAATTTAGAAATCAAAAGGCGAATTGGTTTTAGAACAGATCATGAGCTACGGCGGACGGCCATTTCCGGCTGCCCGCCGTAAATTTTTTTGAAATGTCCGAGCGCTGTAACATTTCACCCCGATTTTCAATGAAATTTTTTGGCCGCTGTAACATTTCGCGGACATTTGGGTTTTACAATGACCTTATCAACAGGCAGAAAGCCTTGAAAGGAGTTTTGAGTATGAGCGTTTTGCAGACGATTGATCTGAAAAAGTATTACGGCACAAAGCCGAATATCACCCGCGCCCTTGACGGCGTGAACTTCTCCGTAAATGACGGTGAGTTTGTGGCCGTTGTGGGAACCTCCGGCAGCGGCAAGTCCACCCTGCTTCACATGATGGGCGGGCTGGACACTCCCACCAGCGGAACAGTGATTGTCCGAGGCGAAGAACTGGCAAAGAAGAACGACGAGCAGCTTACCATCTTTCGCCGCCGCAACATCGGCTTTATCTTCCAGAACTATAACCTTGTTCCGATCCTGAATGTGTATGAGAACATCGTCCTGCCGGTGGAGCTGGACGGGGACACGGTGGATCAGAAGTTTTTGGACGAGATCGTTCATCTGCTGGGGCTGGAAGATAAACTGAAAAATATGCCGAACAATCTTTCCGGCGGACAGCAGCAGCGTGTGGCTATCGCCCGCGCCTTGATTACCAAACCGGCTATTGTGCTGGCCGACGAGCCGACCGGCAACCTTGACAGCAAGACCAGCGCCGAGGTGCTGGGGCTTATCAAGCGCACCAGTGCAGAGTTCCGGCAAACTGTTGTGATGATTACGCACAATGACGACATTGCCCGCCTTGCAGATCGGATTGTCCGCATTGAGGACGGCAAGATTGTGGAGTAAGGAGGTGGCAGGCTATGACATGGCCTTTTGAGAATGATACCAGCGCCATTACAAAGAAGCTGGCAAAGAAAAGTTTGCAAAGCGAGAAGCGCCGGAATCTGATGGTGGTGATTGCCGTTGCGCTGGCGGCATTTCTGATCTGCTTTACGGGAATTGTGTCTACCTCCCTGACACAAATGCAGCGCAATCAGGTTGTCGATACTTATGAGGCGGTCTGGCTGGGCGTAGAGGAAAACGACATTGAAACCCTGAAAGGACTGCCGGAGTTTGAGCGCGTAGGCGGCTACTATATGCTGGGTGAGGAGCTTTCAGAACAGGGCTATCATGCGTCTTATGTGTATTGCGACGCGCAAATGATGGAGATTACCAAGGCGCAGATGGAGTTGTTAGAGGGCCGGGTTCCTGAAAAAGCAAATGAAGTTGTTGTAAGCGAATACTTTCTTTCCACCTATGGAAACAATGCCAAGATCGGGGACACTGTGACCTTAGATACAGAGAGTTTTCATGGTGATTATGTCGTTACCGGCATTATGGACAGCGTAAATGAAAAAGAAGCGAATACCTGCGCTATCATTCTTTCCAACGCTGCCCTGACAGGATGGAAAGGGTTTGACCCGACTGGCTATCGCGCCTATGTCCATTTCAAAAACAGCGACCAGTTGGGCGAAGAACTGATGACCTCTTATTGCAGGGAGATTGCGGAGGAATATCAGCTTCCTATGCCCAAAATGAACAGCAAGTATTTTGCCTATGCTTCTAAATCCTTTGATTTTGCACTGATGGCTGGCGTGATTGCCATTGTTCTGATCGGCGGCTATATTGTGATCCAGAGTATCTTCCGTATCTCCATCAATGACAAAATCAAGAGCTACGGGCAGCTACGGACGATTGGTGCAACGCCAAAGCAAATCAAGCGGATTGTAAAGCGGGAGGGGCGTAAACTCGGCAGTATCGGGATTTTGATTGGTACAGTGCTGGGTGTATGCGGCGGTTTTCTTTT
>NZ_QXJA01000025.1:0-16776 GCF_022750605.1 Faecalibacterium sp. BCRC 81149
TCCACCTGTAAATCCGACTTTTCCATCAATAACTGTTATTTTTCTATGATCACGATTGTTCAAAAACAGATTTAAACCTGGCATAAACGGATTGAATACACGGCAATGAATTCCTATTGTCTCCATTTTTTTCACAAAATCTGTGTTAATAAAGCCTATAGAACCCATGTCATCGTAGAATACTCTAACTTCCACACCTGCTTTTACTCGCTCTTCCAGAACATCTTGAATCTTATGCCATGCTTCAGCGTCTTCTATCGCATGATATTCCATAAAAATAAACTTTTGTGCTTTCTCCAAATCCTTAAGCTGTGCCTCTAATCCTTTCACTGCTTCATCAAAATACACAATATCCGTATTCTGATAGATTGGATACTGCGAATTTCTTTGTATGTAACTTGCTATATTTCCTGCTTTCGGAATTGTTTCTTTTATTCTGCTCAAACACTCCTGACTGTCCGGAAGCATTGGTAACAATTTGCTATCAATTTCTGCATACCGCTCACGCATTTTATGTGTGCCACCATTCAAACCAATCAACAAATACAGGCCTACACCCATAATTGGGAAAATTAGAATTAAGATGACCCAAGGCATTTTCATAGAGGATGTCTTATTTGATGCGTACAATCCCAAAACCAAGATCCCACTCAAAATCCTTGTAAATAAATTTATGACTTCTGCATATTCATTCAAGCGTGTTACGATAGTAATAATAAAAATCACTTCCAGAAGAATGCAGATTATGGAAAAACACAGCCGTTTTACCCCATTTTTTGTTTTTGCTTTGCCCTCTAAAGTATCTTGTTTCATATATATTCCGCCTTCCTACTTGCTCAGTTTTCTCCCTAAATTTCGTGGAACATACCAATTTTGTCTTTTATTCTCTGCATTTCATTACACCGGACTGGATAAGTTTGGTGCGGATGTCCTCATACAGTGAAATAATTTGATACTTACAAGTATATTCCAAATAGTCAGAATTGCAATAGGTACGCAGATCACCTCGAAAGTCCGGTCACATCTGCGAAATAGTATAAAAGTCAGTATGCTTCATCCGGTTCGGTAGGTGCTGCGGTAATATCGCGGTAGAAAGTGGCCCATGCAGCTTCCTCATAGGGGCGTACAAAAAAGAAGCCAATGCTCAATGGAATTGTCAGCAGAAGAAAAAGAGAAATCGCCATAGCCTCTGAACCGGTGAAATATTTGAGAACCAGAAAACCCCCGGCATACAGTGGCAACGAGCAGAGCAGCTCCCAGCCAATGAAGCTAAAATCCAGACAGAACAGCCGCCATTTGTTGCCATTCATGATTCGCCGGGATTCTGTGATCGCTTCATTTGCGGTCAGCGAAGGATGTTCGGACATGATGTAAGGTGTCATCGCATAGCTGTATGTTTTCACGATTCCCGGAATCACCAACAGCAGCGACCAGAGGGCGATGTACAGACCCTGCAGGAATTTCATGCAGAAGCCATCCCACAGACGGTCTTTCTGAGAGAACAAGTCCGAGATGGCAGCATCCTTTCCATCTACAAGGTTCAGATTAAAATGAGCATATCCCAGTTGAACTGCACCGCCCACGATCAATTGGAGGATTGCCCACAGACCAATGCCGACAAGCAAAACAGCAAGCAGCCGACCGCCGTTTGGCTGGGCGAACAGGTTAAAATGAATGTCCTTTGCCTGATTGGAATTGGAAACGACACTGTTGGAACTGCTCACAATGGTAGCACCGAGCGCACTGGCGGCAATACCTGTCAGAACAGCAGTTTTCCATTTTCCGCGCAGAGCATCGCGGGCGAGCATACGATAGTCAGCAGATATTTTCATAAAAGCAACCTCCTATCTGAAAATGGCAAGTATGTGTGAAAAGGAATATGATATGCTACTTTAATTTAGATACGTTTGAAACGCTGAAAAAAATGCAGCATGAATGAAAAAGAGGCTGTTACACCGGTTATATCCTTGTGCAACAGCCCCTTTCCTTTACTTCAGCAGCTTGTCCAGTTCATCATAAACGGATTTGACGTTCGTGCCGACAATGACCTGACAGGCGTTCTTCCCCGGACGGATGATGCCTGTTGCGCCTGCCGCTTTTACAGCCTGCTCATTGACCTGACGGTAGTCCTTGACCTCAAAGCGCAGGCGGGTAGTGCAGTAGCTGGCGCTTACTATATCACGCCGCCAGCTTGTGCTGCATTTGCAGTGGAACAGACCAATGAACTGCTGCTTCATTTTACGTCCGCAGTTCGGACAGATCCGTTTGCTGGCTCCCATAAAAGTTTACTGGAGCTTGGCGATAATTTCATCGGCGGACATACCGCTGGCAAGTAGCTTTTTCAATACGGATTCCGCTTCGGCCTTTTTGGATTCTTCTGCGGCCTTTTTTTCGGCTGCAACCTTTTTTGCCTCTGCTTTAGAAAGTTCCTTTACTGCAACCTTCAGCGCAGATTTTTTGCTTTTCAACTGCTCTTTCAGTACGCTGATGTTGTCAGACAGCGCAGCAATCTCAGTTTCAATTTGTTCCTTGGCAGTAGTCTTTTCAGCAATAATAGCCGCATAGTCAACATTTGTTTTCTTGGTACGCACTGCATTCTTGCTTCCTTTTGGTCTAGCCATAATAGTCCCTCCACCTAGTATTGGAATTTACTAATATAAGTATATTCTTTCTGCCTCGAAATGGCAATACTTCCTTAGACAACAAGAGCAGAGCTTTTGCGAGGCCCCGCTCTTATTGCTGCCGTTAAGCAGAAAATGAAGGAGATCTATCTTTCAAAACCGCCTGCGGACTGCTGCAGCGATGGGGAGCCACAACAAACCCATCAGACAGGCTTTGGAAGAAGCAAATAGGGATGTGAGAAATGCACTGTCACAGGTTGATGCCGATTCCAAGGATCACGAATAGGATCGCCAGACAGATGCAGCTTAACATTTATCTGGAGATGGCCCAAGGATAA
The DNA here is from genome assembly GCF_022750605.1 of Faecalibacterium sp. BCRC 81149. Taxonomy (NCBI): domain Bacteria; kingdom Bacillati; phylum Bacillota; class Clostridia; order Eubacteriales; family Oscillospiraceae; genus Faecalibacterium; species Faecalibacterium sp. BCRC 81149. The sequence goes on from NZ_QXJA01000025.1 coordinate 2,960, forward strand.
AATAGAAGCAGTATTAAAGCCGCTCACCGTGCAGGTTTCCAGCATGGTGAGCGGCTTTTTACTATAAGTATGAGGAATCAAAGAAGTCTTTTAAGGTGATTCCCAAGCCAAGACAGATTCTTTCGATGGTTTCTACGCTTAGCTGACCTCCCCGACGGGCAGTTGTTTGAATCGTGGAATACGATATTCCGCATTTCTTTGCCAACACACACAGATTCATATCACGCTCTTGCATCAAATCCTGAACACGTTTGATCGTATCCACGAAAATCCCTCCCATCTTTTTAGTTCAAAACTTTTCCAACGATCTCAAATCTTTGCTCTGGAGATATAAGGATTGGCGAATATTTGGTGTTAAGAGAAACCAAAACCGGTTGGTTATGCACCACGCCATAGCTGTCGGTAAGGAATTCTGCTTGGGTTTTATCCGGGGTATGTTCATCGTATTTTTTCAGATATCCACAGTCATCATATACGAATATCCCGATATCCCCGCATTCAAGTTCTTCGCAGCGCTTTACCCATACGATTTGTCCGCTATGATAACGTGGCTCCATACTATCACCGCTAACGTATATCCCGAACTCGGCACCAGCCGGAACGCTACTGGCAGGCACTTGTATCTGCTGGAACATTTCACCCTCAAGAAAAGCTCCTAGACCTGCCGATACTGGCAACTCTGATACAGGCATCATTATGTAGTCGATTTCCGCGGGCTCTTCTGCGTCTGGCTGGTAGCGCCGGGATGCAATCAAGTCCATTTCGTACTCAGCGACTTTTTTTTGCCCGATGTCATTTAGAAGGGCGGGTTTCTGGAAGTTCTTTGTAAAGTAGGAAGGACCCTCCTTGATGTTCAATGCGTAGCAGATTGCAACTAGTTGGTAGATGCTAGGAGTGGTATAGCCTTTTTCCCATTTGCTGATTCCTTTATCACTGACATCGACGCCATAGTGACGGAGAAGTTCAGAGAAAGTTACAAGTGAATAGCCATTCCTTTTTCGTGTGCCTGCGAGAATCTGACCAACCTCATTGCTATCCCTCGCAGCGACTGCATCATAGCGCACTGTGGATGGGGCTATGTGCATTTTGGTGAGCGTGGTTTTCTTTTTCATAACAAGAACACTCCTTTGTGATCCGGTAGCTCTATTATAGTATAGAAAATACAGGAAATCAATAAGAAGTCTCTAAAATAGCGACAAATGCGTAATTGACATCTCCATAAAGTAGGTGTATAATCGAATCAAATCCACGAATAACAGCTTTTTGGTGTTAACACTGCGCCGAAAATGTGCTTGTTTGGTGTTTTCTCTGAGAGGTGATATTATGAAAAAAGAAAATGTAAGATGCCCAATGTGCGGAACCATGAATTATGATGTGGATCTTGATGCAACCGACGGCTGGACAAAATGCCGTCTGTGCAAAGCAGTAACCTGCTCTATGGATGAGTGGAAAAAGCATACAGTGTCCGTTCCTCTGTTAAACGAAAAACAGTTCGTGGCACGCAGTATGACTCGCAAGTAATGCACGCTGCATTCTGATAAATCTGCAAAAAGGAGGATTTCTGATGTGTGGTGATTACAACCTTCGCCGTGAGAAAAGATACGTCGAAGTGGATGTTCGTTTTACTCCTGACGGCAAGATCCGTCCTCTTGCCATAAACTACGACAAGACTCGCACTTATGGAATTGATCGTGTCTTGGCAGTCAAGCACGGTACATCACGTTTTGGCGTGAAAGGGCATTGCTTCACCTGCCTGATTTGCGGGCAGAAGCGGAATCTTTGGCTTGAAAAGGGCAAGTGGTTCGTGGAAGCCTACTGTGCCACATCAGAAGGTAGGGCTTCATAATGGCAAGATACTTATCGCGTGCAGAACTTTCGTGCATAGCAGGCAAATATATTGAAATGTACTATGCACTCTTCGGAATAAGCAAAAATGACCCCGCTCCTATTAACCCAGAGCAGTTTGCAAATTCTGTTCTTGGACTGAACCTGAAGATGTTGCCGCTGTGTAGCGATGGTCACATCCTTGGATTAACGGTTTTCCAGAGATGTAGCTTCACAGCAACCCTTGAGGATGGAACAAAGCTTGTTGAAGTATTTATGCCGAGGGATATCGTAATCGATTCTGCTCTTGCGGCAGACAGATGCACTGGATGCCGGAATTTCACAATAGCGCATGAAGCAGCACATCAGATTTTGGCTGATCTGTTTCCGAACGACTACGGAAAAGCAGTCAAGTGCCGTGGGCACATTGCCTATCGGGAGAGAAACGGAAAGCCCTCGTGGGAAGAATGGCAGGCGGATACCCTTGCAGCAGAGCTGCTGATGCCAACATTTCTGATCAATGCCGAAATAGAACGTGTAGCGTTGACTCTGCCAAATGGGATTCTATACAAATCAGTGTCTGACCCTAACTATGAAAAAATTTTGGAGATGGCTCGACGGATTGGGGTTTCTTGGTCTGCAATCAGGATCAGACTGCAGCAGATGCAGGTTATAAAAGGCAAACCCATCCACTGCCATCCATTGGACATCATGCGATTTGGAGAATGAATATGATTCAGTTAAAGAACCGTCCCTTTGCCGGTAAAGCACCGACTACTACACAGCAGGCAGAATTTAGCATAGGCTGGAGATTTTGCCCTGTTTGTGGAAATAAGTTATACCAAAAAATCGAGGGGTGTTCAGGTATACTACAAGTGAAGTGCAATAGATGCAAAGAAACCCTGAGACTTGATCTGGCATTTAGATGCCGGTGATTTTCCAGTCATTTTAACAAATACGGGTGCATTGCACCCTGAATATGGACTGTTCGCTCCGAGCAACGGGCCATTGCCGCAAGGCAATGTATGAAACGTGCTCCAAATAGCCGGGCAACAGCTGATTGAGAGATTTTCTTTGAAGATCCCTCAGTTGGTTGTTGTCCGGCTATTTTTTTAGCCTTCAGGAAGCCTGCTCCCGTAAAAAGGAGCAGGCTTTATGTTTGTCCGTTTTTCGTGGATGCCCCAAGCGGCTAGATATCCGTAGCAACTCCGAGTTTTCGAATTCTCACGCTTTATCGAAAATTTGGAGGTCACACATGAGTTTTGATCCGAATGCTATTGGTAACCGTATTTTTACTTTGCGTACAAATGCGAAGTTATCGCAGGAAAAACTTGCTGAAAAACTTGGTGTTTCCCATCGCCACCTCGGCGATCTTGAAAGGGGAAGCTCCAATAGCTCTGTAAAAATCCTGATCGATATTGCAGAATACTTCCATGTCAGTATGGATTATCTTCTTTTGGGCCGAGATCCTTCTAGGGATCAGTTTCAAAATGAACTGCAAGCCGCTATAGATCATCTTGAAAAAATCAAAGGTCTTTTATAATCACTTCAACAAGAAACGCTCCTGCCGGTTTTACACCGACAAGAGCGTTTCTTGTGTTATTCAAAAATATCGGCAAGGGTAAGCAGCTGTACTTCTCCGCGTTCCTGTGCCTGAAGCAGGCCGTCCGTAAATCCGCCTTTCGAGAAAATGTAGTAGTGGTAGTTTGTTCCTTTCCCAAAGACTGCTGCATATTCCCGAATCAGTTCCAGTTCGTCCAAACCGATTTTTTCATTGCGATATTTGCAGGAGCCGATGATATAGTCATTGCCCTCAACCGGCCTACCGACAATATCGATTTGTATCTGCTTCTTTTTTTGAGGGTCGGTTCCCCACCACTGCCCAATCTCACTCAACTCGATAGGAAGATCATTCGCATAATAGAGCAAGTAGTCTTGGCACATCTTCTCAAAAATCAGACCCATATAGTCTGGAAAATACTGCTTCACCGCATGGGGGTAGGTCTTTGCGATCCGCCCCGAATCAATGGCACTTGCATTGACCGGCACAAAACGGTACCAAAAACGAAAAAAATTGTCTGCCAGAAGATAGATCGTTTTTTTGCCCGGTTTCTCAGTGATCGGCGTTTCCTTTTTGACGATTCCAAGGTCTATCAACGTTTTGAGGTACTTCGCCACCACAGAGTTTTCTTCACCAACTTTCGTGGTGATATCATTCAGGCGAGAAGCCCCCTCTGCAATTGCCTTGATGATTGCATTATAAATTGCCGGCTCACGCAGCTCCTGCTTTAACAGGTTGGCCGGTTCCTCATAGAGGTAGCTGGAACGGTCAAACAAGTTTTCCATCAGTGCTTCATCTACGCTGTCCCGAACATCCAATTTGTTGATATAATGCGGAACGCCGCCTGTGATGCCATAAATCAGGGCGTTATCTTCCTCGGACAGATTCGGATGGAACACCGCTGTTTCCTTGTAATCCAGCGGCATGATCTTGAATTGCGCTGTTCTGCGCCCATACAGAGGGCTTTCTTTGCCCAAAACCTGACTTTCCATAAAACTCATGGACGAGCCACACAGGATCAGGTACATTTGGGAATCTGTCCATTTATGGTCGATGATGTGCTGAAGCATTGCGGAAATAGCGGGTTTAGCCTTTGCAAGATAAGGATACTCATCAATTACAAATACGATCCGCTGCTCCTTGGAGAGAGCTGTCAGTTCGTCCAATGCTGCATCGTAGGTTGTAAATTCCGGAGATGATTCTGCATTGGGTCGTTCAAAACTCATGATTGCCTTGGACAAGGCTTCCAGATTTTCTTTTCCGGTCGTATTCAAGGCAGAGAAGAAAATGGTCGGTTTATCCTTGCAGAATTCATTGATCAGCGCAGTTTTTCCAACACGGCGTCTGCCGTAAATGACAACGCATTCAAACTTTCCATTCTCATATCGTTTGTTTAACTTCCGAAGTTCCTCATCGCGGCAGTAAAATCGGCTCATTTTGTTCCCTCCCCAAAGTGTATTTATCGAATTTATATACTCGTAAGTTAGTTTCTTACGAGTATAATACTTCATTTCTTACATAAAGTCAAGAAATATATTTTTGACGGTTCATCGAGAAACAGGAACGATACTTCCTATTTTCCTCAAAAATTGTGAACTCTGAGTTCCTGTTCATTTCGTTCCGCATCGGTTACAATACAGCCATAGCTTCGGAAAGCGTTCAAAGCAGCCCTCAAGCTATCCCGCCCCTTGAAAATTGAACACGCATTCTTCAGTCACGTTCCTGTGATGATGAGCCACGTCCGTAACAAATGCGATGATCTCCCACTGAGGGAATGAGCGGTAGGTTGACGGTAAATGGATGACAGCTTCTCCATAGCTATGATCCATCACAGAATAATGATACTTCTGCCTTCGGGCAGCTCGGTGAGAACCACGGAGAGGTGAGAACCCTATGGATTCGGTACGCTGCCGGACGGCTGAAAGTTTTCCCACACGAAAACTGAGTTTTCGTTTTCCGGGGATGTCGGGGACAAATACGGAAAGGTATAGAACTATAAATCACAGCAATTTGCTGTTTGAGATAGTAGGGTGGGCTGTGCGAGCAGTCCACTGTTACATATACGGATAGAAAGGAGAAATCCAAATTGGCCACACGAGGTAAAAAAGAGAAAGAGTATCCGCCTATGCCCGCAAACTGGATGTACAAGCGCGGGGATGTCTACATGATGGACTTGAACCCTTACAGCGGTTCCGAGCAAGGCGGTGTCCGACCTGCCATCGTTGTCCAGAACGATGATGGTAATTTTTACTCCAATGTTCTTCTGGTCGTTCCGCTGACAACACAGATCAAAAAGCGAAATATGCCGACGCATTTTATTTATGCCACCTTGCCCAAATACACTGCAAAGAAGCGTGATATCTGGACTGCCGAGACCCTGTTCCATGCCTTAGAAGTCTGTGATGATCCACGGCTCCGGCTTTGCATCAACCTCTCCTTCTCTTGTTCCCTGCGCTTAGGGGAATTGCTCGGTCTGACATGGGATTGTGTGGATATCTCCCCCGAAAGCATTGAAGCCGGGCGAGCCTCCATTTACATAAATAAGGAATTGCAGCGTGTAGATATTGCTTCGCTGAACGCCTTGGAAAATAAAAATGTCATCACTCGTTTTCCCTCGCTGAGTTCCCGCTGCACCACGGTCCAGGTTCTGAAAAGCCCTAAAACAGACAGCAGTATCCGAAGCATTTTTCTCCCCAAAACAGTTGCTGAAATGCTTGTCCACTATAAAGCCGAGCAGGACATGACAAAGGACGCACTGGGTGCAGAGTATGCAGACTATAATCTCGTGGTTGCCGGCCCGCTAGGAATGCCGACCGAACAATCCACCATTAACGGTGCATTGAAGCAGCTGATTGAGGAAAACGATCTCCCAAAAGTGGTTTTCCACAGCTTCCGACACTCCAGCATTACATACAAGCTCAAACTGAACGGCGGCGATATCAAAGCCGTGCAGGGCGATTCCGGTCATGCACAGGCTTCGATGGTCACCGAGCAGTACGCACACATTCTGGATGATGATCGGCGTTTGAACGCACAACGATTCGACGATTTCTTCTATCAGCATCATGGTGCAGAGCCTGAAGCCCTCCCTCGCGCAGAGCAATCCACTCCCAAAGCCAGTCCAGTCGATACAGATGCGGCAGCAGCTCTTGCTAAACTGCTGGCTGACCCCTCTATGGCTACACTCATTAAAAATCTTGCAAAGAACCTATAAGCCTCTATACATAAACAGCGGCAGTTTTCCGTATATGGAAAACTGCCGCTATCTGTTTTAGGATGATCCCGTTTCTTTGTGTTTTTTCGCCTTAGCTTCCTCTATGTCCATCTTCAGCTGATGTGTAAGCTGTTTTACATAATCGAGTGAAACTTCATAGCCTTCTGCGATTTTTTCTGCCGGCATCCCATCAAGGATACGGGAGATCACAATGTTCTGAGTGGCTTGTTTTCTCGACTCTGCAATCATTTCCTCAATAGAGGGGCAATGTTTATTATGCATCCAATTCAAGTAATCCAAGCGTTCAGCTTCTATCCGCGATAGAAGCCTGACTGCATAGAAATTGTCATCTACCTCGAAGCGAACTTCCTCTCCGGGTTTGACTTCAAGTTTTTCCAGAACCGCATCTGGGAGTTTTACAGTTCCATCTTCACCGACTACAATATTAAATTTCTTTTCCATCGCACACTCCTAAAATCACGCAAAGTTCCTTGCATCCAGTGCCTTTACTCCCGTAAGAATACCATAAGCCCCTTCCTTTTACAAGACAATGCGCATTTCCATTCGCACTGTTACATAGACCAGAGTTTTCTCGCAGAAAGCTCTGGTCTTTTTCTATTGAAAACATTTGTCCATCACACCAGCTACGGCTGTATGGTCTGGTTCACGAATGCTAAACAAGCAAATATCCGTAGGGAAACGTACACTTCCCAGCTAATGAAAGGTGGGCATTTTACAATGAACCTTCCACTTTTCATTAGCTCTGCTAATTTTCTGCTAATGAAAAGCCTTTTACTCGTTTTATTTCGGGGTTTGTGTTCTTTACTCAGATTGACAGCGCAACAAAAAATCAATTGATAAAACGTTACTTGTTTTACCTACTTTTGCCTAGGATTTATGGCTTCAGCCCCTACTCCTAAGAATTCGGTCAACCTGATACCTTGGGTGCAGAAGTGATTGCTCTAATCAAAAGCAAGACTGGGGATCGAGATTTTCCCAACAAATTTTGATGCAACAAGTTTAACACCGTTTCGGTTGCAACGCAGTCGGTCACTTCGGTGTGAAAATCATTCTGCACATTCGTTTCCAAGCGCGTTGGATTTCAAAAAATCAACGATAATACATAATATGCCTCAGTAGCTTAGCTGGATAAAGCGCCTCCCTCCTAAGGAGGAGACCGCAGGTTCGAATCCTGTCTGGGGTATCCCTTTAAGAAAATGCGAAGGTCATTTTTCCATGTGAAAGACGATCTTCGCATTTTTCATTTTGAACCTATCACCAAAATTAGACAGCTAATGCCATTAGCAGAATTTTCAGTTCCAGCTAATAAAATCAGGCTTCCAGCTAATGAAGCCCCATAAAGCACCTTTTGAGCTCTGTTTTCCCGCTCTCTGCTAAAATTGGTAGCCGCTTTCCTGTAAATCCATGTAAATACAAGATAATTTGTGTAAATCTATTTTCCACATTCCCGCCCAAAACCGTGCAAAACACTTTTCTCCATACATAGCGCGTTCACTCGCTGTTCTCTCGGAACAGAAAGAGGAACGCGCTTTTTTGTTTTCGGGCTGAACTTCCCGAATCCATCAAAGGAGGGTTTACCAATGAAAAAAGTTCTGACCGTCACGATGGACGGTATCCGCTACCACGCTTCCCGCCCGGCAGATTGCCGACACTGCTTCTTCTGGAAGAACCGAAAGAAGGGCTGCGTTCTTGGCAAAGAGAACTGCTACTATCTGATTGAACCGCCCAAAGGCCCCAGCAAGTGCGAAGGGTGCCCCTACAAGCGGGCAAAGCCCTGTGTGCTGATCCCCTGCTACAAAGACCTGATGGCACCGCTGGAGAAACGAGGTGATGCCAAGTGAGCCACAAGCGAAACGAAGCTCTGCGCCATGTTCAGCACTCCATGCACCATGTGATCGCCGCTGGCGAAGGTTCCGACCGTGCCCCGGACAGCTGCAAGCTGTGCCCGTACTATCGACCCGATTTCAAGTTCCGCACCTGCCTGTATGCCCACTGCCCTTATAAGAAGCAGGTCAATGTATTCCGTTCCACACCTGAAAAATGGGATATTCTCTATGCCCGAAAGAAAGCCGACAAGAACCGCAGACCTTGATTACTTCTATGGGCGGTCCAGCGAGCTGTTCTCCTTCTACCGGATTCCCAAGCTGTTGTTTCAGGATAGCCGTTTCCAACCGCTTTCCACAGATGCCAAAACGCTGTACGGTATCCTGCTCGACCGCATGAGCCTTTCAGCCCGGAACGGTTGGTTGGACAAGGCTGGGCGGGTGTTCATCATCTATACCGTGCAGGAAGTACAGGATTCACTGGGCTGTGCCGATAAAAAGGCCACCAAGCTGCTGCGAGAACTCGAAAAGTTTGGTTTGATTGAACGAAAACGAAGAGGTCTGGGAAAGCCAAGTTTGGTGTATGTGAAGAACTTTTCGGCAGAATCGTCAAAAATGCCCTACTTGAATCGTGATAATGACGATTCTGGAACCGTCCAGAATACGCTTCAAGACCCGGCCAAACTACGATGTAATAAGACTGAGGGAAATAATACAGAGATAAGCAATACTGATCCTATCTATTCCGATGAAAACGACTGGATGAGCAAACGCACCCAATTGGAAGAATATTTTTCTCAGTCTTTGGAGGTGGAACTCCTGCTCCGGCTCTGCCCGGATGATGAGGACACCATCTACCAAATCGTAGACCTGCTTGTTGATACCTGCTCCACCAAACGCAAGATGTTGCGGATTGCCGGAGACGATAAGCCCGCCGAGGTGGTACGCAGCCGCTTTATGAAGCTGAACGCTGACCATATCCGCTTTGTGCTGAAGTGCCTTGCAGAGAACAGCAGCCCGATTCGAAACATGAAACAATATCTGCTGGCTTCTCTGTACAACGCACCGACTACAATGCAGCTTTCCTATCAAAACCAAACCAACCACGACTTAGCGATGCGGAGGTGATAAAAATTTCAAAGAAAGCAACCACGATTGCCATCGTCAACCAGAAAGGCGGTACCGGCAAGACCACTACCTGTGAAAATCTGGGCATCGGGCTGGCGATGGAGGGCAAAAAGGTCCTGTTGGTGGACGCTGACCCGCAGGGGTCGCTGACCATCAGCATGGGCTGGCAGCAGCCCGATGAACTGCCCACCACCCTTTCCACTCTGATGGCAAAAGCCATGAACGATCAGAGCATTCCGCCCGGTGAAGGCATCCTGCACCATGCAGAGGGCGTTGACCTGATTCCGGCAAACATTGAACTGGCAGGGCTGGAAGTTTCCCTTGTCAACTGCATGAACCGGGAAAAGATGCTGAAACAGGTGCTGGACAGTGCAAAGCACGACTATGATTTCATTCTGCTGGATTGTACCCCTTCCCTTGGGATGCTGACCGTCAATGCACTGGCAGCAGCAGACACCACCCTGATTCCCGTGCAAGCGCAGTACCTTTCCGCAAAAGGTCTGGAACAGCTTTTGCAGACCGTGCAGAAGGTCCGGCGGCAGATCAACCCCAAGCTGAAAATCGAGGGCATCCTGCTGACTATGACCGACAGCCGCACCAACTACGGACAGCAGATTGACAACCTGATTCGAGGTGCTTACGGCAGCAAGATCAAGGTGTTCGACCAGACCATTCCCCGGTCTGTCCGTGCTGCGGAGATCAGCGCCGTAGGCAAGAGCATTTTCCAGCACGACCCCAAAGGCAAGGTGGCAGAAGCCTATAAATCTCTGACCGAGGAGGTGATGGCGAATGCCGAAAGGCAGCTTAAACGTGTCGCTGAAAGGGGCAGATGACATTTTCTCCACGGAAGAATCCCGACAGGAGCAGCAACGAGAGCAGGTGCAACAGATCCCCATTGGAGAGCTGTTCCCTTTCAAGAACCACCCCTTTAAGGTCTTGGATGATGAGTCCATGCAGCGCACGGTGGAAAGCGTGGAGCAGTACGGCGTGCTGTCTCCGCTGATTGCCCGCCCACGCCCGGAAGGTGGCTACGAGATCATCTCCGGGCACCGCCGTCAGCACGCTGCACAGCTTGCCGGGCTGGACACCCTGCCGGTTATTGTCCGTCAAATGGATGATGACGCCGCTGTTTTGCTCATGGTGGACAGCAATCTCCAACGTGAGAACATCTTGCCCAGCGAACGGGCTTTCGCTTACAAGATGAAGCTGGAAGCAATCGAGCGAACTGTTGGACGACCCAAAAATGTGGGACAAGTTGTCCCAGATTATTTCGGGAAACGCAGTACAGAGATTGTTGCTGAAGGAACAGGCGAAAGTTATAAGCAAGTCCAGCGTTTTATCCGCCTGACCAACCTCATCCCGGAACTGCTGGATATGGTAGACGAAAAGAAAATTGCTTTTAATCCCGCTGTGGAGTTGTCCTATCTGGACGAAAGCCAACAGCGGGATTTTTTAGAAGCGATGCAAGACACCCAGAATGCTCCATCCCTTTCCCAAGCGCAACGGCTCAAAAAGCTGGCACAGGAAGGGCACTTCTCGTATGATGTTGCCTTTGCTGTCATGGGAGAAGAAAAAAAGGACGAACTGGACAAAGTGGTCATCAAAAACGACACCCTGCGGAAGTATTTCCCGCGCAGCTTCACCCCGAAACAGATGGAGGACACTATCATCAAGCTGCTGGATCAGTGGCAACGCAAACAGCAGCGGCAGAATGAACGCTAACACACATTTTGAATGTAAGACCCAACCGGGTCTTTCTTTTTTGCAAAAATTAGGAGAAAAAGCACTATGAACACTACCATTGATCTCAAGACCGCAAAGACCATCGAAGCTATGAACCAGAAAATCAACCACATGGACAATGCTGTGACCGACTTCTTCAATAAGATGAGCCATGTGCTGGAGCGGCAGCTCGGTGATGATGAAGTTTACGCCGCCGTGATTGCCCCGGAGATCGAACTGACTATCACTCCGCTGGCGAACGTTCGCAGTTACCTGCCTTGCTTCGATGAAGCAGATTCCTGCTACAGCATCAGCGACGATGTGCCGCTGGCTCTCTGTTACGACCCTCGTCAGGTCATCACACTGGCTGGCAAGCGGTATCTGTCCGGTGCCGTTGTCTTTGTTCGCTACGATACCAATGGCAGCTTTGTTGCCCTTACCACCAGTGACCTGTATCTGATCCAGTGCTATCTGGCCGAGAACAGCGTCCCTCTTATGGCTGACCACGAGAAGATGGTCTGCATCTGCATTGACTGAGAGGTGCAGCATGGATACCGAAATGACCTGCTATGAGAGTTTCGCAGAAGTCACGGAGGGCTTTTACTGTTCCGCCGTTGATGTTTTGAAGATTCTGGTTCTCCGTCTGCACGACTACCATGCTCGTTGCTTCCATTCTCTGCGGGATGCTCTGTACGACTATTTTTCTACCGATGTCGCACCGCATACTCATGCCAATGTTTCCACTAAGCATACCGTCACCGCGTCTAGCGCTCCTCGTCCCCCCTGAGAGGATTCTTCTCACAGTTCAGTCAATGTAGGAGGTTCGCTATGAATTATATTTATTCGTTTATCATTTTTGAAGCTGGTGCCTTTTTCGGCTTCTTTGTGGCAGCTCTGTTGAACGCCGCCCGTGCTGGGCAGGAAATCACTATCAAATTTGAGGAGGAAGATAATGGAACAGAACGAGAACACTCTGTCGGTGCTGAAAATTACACCGGGACAGTATCCGCAGCAGGTCGAGATCGATAATGACCTGAAAGCCTTGCAGCAGGCGGTGGGCGGTTCCATCGGCGCAAGCTACCCTTTTGAAGATCCGGTTGCCATCGTTTATAACGATGACGGCAAGCTTATGGGTCTGCCGCTGAACCGGGCCTTATGGGACGAGGACGGGCTGATGTACGATGTTATTGCCGGAACCTTTCTGGTGGTGGGGCTGGGCGAGGAGGATTTTGTGTCGCTCTCCCCGGAGCTGGCGCAGAAGTACGAAGAACATTTCCATCAGCCCGAAGCTTTTCTCCCTCTGGGACGCCGCCTGATGGTCATTCCGGTTCCGGATGAATCGGTTCAGAATGACGCAGAAAAGGCTGTGAGCAAGCCCCCGGCAGAGCATGACCGTTAAGCTGAGTTTCTCTCAGGGAGGTGGTAACGATGCAGGAAGAAATCGAGCATAAGACGGTCAACTTTGCCATCTCGACCACAAAACTGTCCGCCCGCACCCTGCTGCGCGGGATGCAGTTTCTGCTGCGGCAGTACGACAAGCACGCTTCGCAGGGCAAGCAGTCCATGAAGCGGCTGGTGCGGCAGAACCGTGGCGTGACCAATGTGGAGATTCAGAAAACTGGCATCAAGGACTTTGACCGTTATGCCAAGCGGTATCACATCGACTACTCCATCCAGAAAGACCTGTCCTGCAAGCCGCCCCGGTATCTGGTCTACTTCAAGGCACAGGACACGGATGCCTTGAGCGCAGCGTTCAAGGAATATTCGGCATCGGTGCTGGATAAAACCAAGCGTCCTTCTGTGCTGGCAAAGTTGCATGATCTGGCGCAGTCCGTTGCAAATCTGCCGGACAAAGTGCGGCACAAGCAGGAGGAGCGCGGCCTATGAGCAAAAAGAAGCTTTCCAAGCTGCTGGCGCTCTATCTGCCCTATGTGGTAATTGGCTTGCTGGCCACCAATCTGGGCGAGGCGTGGCGGCTGGCCGTGGGCAAGGAACTGGGCGACAAAATCGTATCGCTGATGGATACGCTCCCGGCTGCATTTTCAAATCCGCTGCCCAGCCTGCACCCAATTGACTTGTTCATTGGTCTGTGCTGCGGCGCTGGAATGCGGCTGGCGGTGTACCTGAAAGGCAAAAACGCCAAGAAGTACCGTCACGGCATGGAGTACGGCTCTGCCCGGTGGGGCGAACCCAAAGATATCGAGCCGTTCATGGCTCCGAAATTTGAGGACAATATCATCCTGACCAAAACAGAACGGCTGATGATGAGCAACCGCCCACCGGACCCCAAGAATGCCCGGAATAAAAACGTGCTTGTGGTGGGCGGCTCCGGCAGCGGCAAGACGCGCTTCTGGCTGAAACCGAATCTTTTACAATGTCATAGTTCATATGTAATTACTGATCCGAAGGGTTACAATAATATAGGACAGAGAAAAAGTCACACGGTAAGACGAAAATCTTCTGCCATGTGGCTTTTTCTGTACCCTATATGAATTTTCCAGAAAGGAGGAAGCCAATGGAAACC
>NZ_QXJA01000026.1:0-15380 GCF_022750605.1 Faecalibacterium sp. BCRC 81149
GAACTGTACCAGACACAGCCCGACCGCAAACTCCGCGCTAAAGCATTGGCGAAAGAGTACGGCATCGGCGGACATTCGCAGGATTTTCTGGATGGCAGCAGCGGTTTTGTAAATCATGACGGGAAGGGAATGGAATTTGACCATTACCCCGAGCACAAGAAATTCACGTTAAGCTGGACGCAGGTGGAAAAGTATATCGACCTGATGATCCAGTCCGACCGCTACCTGACCGATAAGGAAAAAGAGCATCGTGCCGCCGTGCAGGAAGCGGAACGACAGCTCCCAATGCTGGATGGTGATGCCGCTGCCGAATACAATGCTCTGAAAGAGCAGTACCCCAATACCCTGATTGGCTTTGAACTGGGCGGATATTTTCTGTTCTATGACAAAGATGCAATCACTGTAAAGGAAGTTTTTCGCTCTAATTTGCTGTCACAGGAAAATGCGCTGGGAAAAGTCAAAGTGACCGGCTTTTTGCGCAGAGAGTGGGTAGCAAAATCGCAGAAGCTGTGGGCCGAGGGCAACAGCATCTATCTAGCCGGACAGGGCGGAGATGGTACCCACCATCAGACAAAATATCTGCGAGAGGAAGATTATCTGCCGATCGGCATCATCGTCAAGCTAGATGGCCGGGATTTCCGTGTGGATCACGTCAACTTCATGTTCAAATCCGTCAGCTTGCAGGACATGGACTTGACCAACAGCGGACAGCCCATCTTCCGGGTTGAACGGTTGCCCAATATCCGGGAACTGTATGAACAGCAGCAGGATGAAATTATTGACGTTTCTCCTGAAAAGGCTGTTGATTACAAGGTCGGTGACGAAGTTGTTGTTGACCTTCCCACCCGAACCATCGAAGGCAAAATCGGCTATGTTGGCGAAACCGATGTGCGCATCGACACCAGCGCGCATGGGCAGTCGTGGGATAACGAGGTACTCAACAAGCAGCAATTCGAGGACGGTCTGCGGCGGGATGAACCTACACCTGATGAGGAACTGGACAAGTTGCCTATCTCTGTGGAGGTCAATGGCGAGTGGCAGACCTTTCCGGATGCTGCTGCCGCAGACGAAGCCCTGAACGCTGAACCGATACCGGAAGCCGCAGGAAATTTTCACATCACGGATGATAATTTGGGTGTCGGAGGCCCCAAGCAGAAATTCGCCCGCAATATTGAAGCCATCCAGACCTTGCGCACTTTGGAGCAGGAGCATCGCGGTGCCACCGCCGAGGAGCAGCAGGTGCTTTCGCAGTATGTAGGCTGGGGCGGTCTTGCAGATGTCTTTGACCCCAACAAGGAAAACTGGTCTGCCGAGTACACCCAACTGAAAGGGTTGCTCACCGAAGAGGAGTATGCCGCCGCCCGCGCTTCCACTCTGAATGCCCACTATGCCTTACTGGGCTGGTACAATTCTGTGTGCAGCAACATTAGCCTTCAATGCGATTGCAATTATAAAGACCGCTACCACCGCAGATATAGTAACTGATATAGAAGAACGATTGAATCAAAATACCACATTCATTCGCTCTCTGACCGCAGATGCGGAAGGGCTTCTGAAGTCCTCAACAGATGAAGGTGCCAAATCTGCCATCAAAAAAGTATATGAAGCAGTGCGCTATTCCGATCCTGTGAGCAGTACGGCACTTGCTCCTCTGGAGAATGAAATAGATTTGAAATTTTCAGATCTAACAGACGCCGTAAACCAAAATGAACCGGATAAAATTGTTTGCATTGCAAATGAAATCACGGATTTGCTTGCTGAAAGAAGTCGCAGCTGCAAAATGTTCAAATCGTGATCATTGACCCAATAATAGGAAGGATTTCAATCAAATGTCAACATTCAAATGTAAAATGTGTGGTGGCACCTTGGAAATAGAGCCAAATGAAACCATTGCCACCTGCGAATACTGCGGCACACAACAAACCTTGCCGAAGCTCGATGATGAGCGTCGTGCAAATTTGTATGACCGTGCAAACCATTTCCGTAGAAATAACGAGTTTGACAAGGCCATGGGCATCTATGAAAAGATCCTGAATGAGGATAACACAGATGCAGAAGCTTACTGGTCTTTGGTGCTCTGCCGATATGGTATCGAATATGTAGAAGACCCTGCCTCCCACAAGCGTGTCCCGACTGTCAATCGCGCCCAGTTCACTTCCATTTATGACGATGATAACTACAAATCTGCCCTACAGTACGCTGACAGTTTGCAGCGCAGCATCTATGAAGCAGAAGCTGCTACAATCAACGAGATTCAGAAAGGCATTTACAGCATCTGAAAAATCGCATATCCAAACAGTTACGGTAACTGCTGAAAAGAACCCGAAATATAATACGCCTGCAGGGTCTAATACGCAAGACAAAATATTCTTGCTAAGTATCTCGGAAGCTGAAACTTATTTTGGCAAGAATGGGCCTTGTGGTGACGGCTCATGCGAAATGACAGATTGGGCGCGGTATAAATTAAGTTACTTGGATCATGTATCAAAGTCTTGGTGGCTTAGAACTCCGGGGCAAAACAATCAGAAGATAGCATATTATATAGATGATATTGCTATAGAATCAGGCTCGGATTTTGATTTCTGTACTGGTGTTCGTCCTGCAATGTGGATCAGCCTGAATAGCTGAATGTGCCAATATGAGGGGGTGGTAAAAAACGAAAACCGGAGATAAACGGATTGCATCGGTTTATAATAATCTGGATAAGCAGACAACCTATCGGGAGCAGCTTGGAAAATACAAAGTAGCCTTGGAACATGAATTCTATTTTGAAGCGATGCTCATTGTCTATGCAATGATGGAAGACCGAATGCGTTCCTTTTTGTATCACATCGGTGCGTTTCGCCAGCCAGATGCACGGCGACTGAATGTCAGTAAAACAAAGGGCGATCTTCGCAGATTGTATTTTGGCTCTGATGAAGCTGCCGAAAACAAAAAACTAACGTTCGATAATATCTCCTGCAAGGAGAAAATGATCCGAGCAACACTAAACTGGGCAATCAGCAGTGACTCCATTGTATCAGGTACATATCTGGATGTTTTAAGAAGCGAATATCAAAAGTGTCTGGATATGGATGGATTTTTGAACACGTTAGATCACATTGACCAGTGGTTAAAGTACCGTAACGAGGTAATCCATGGATTGTTCAATAAAAATGCTGCTTGTCTGAACGAAAGCATCCGGGAGGAAGTCGAGGCAGGTATGCGATATGCACGTTTTATTGACAGTCAAGTGAAGGCCTTAAAAAAGAAAGATGCCATTCGCACAAAAATGAGAATCAGACCATAATTTAACCCCATGAAAAGCAGCTCGGACGCAATGTTTGAGCTGCTTTTTTCATCTGGAATGTACAAACAAGGAGCGTGATGCCATTGACCCAACCGAAAACAGACCTAGCCTATCTCCGCAACGAAAAAACCAAAGCAGAGCAAAAGCTGCGCTCTTGTCAGCACCGGGAGAAAATCCTTGAACGCCAGATGTCAGAGCTGAACCGGAGAGAGCGTGTGCATCGCCTTTGCACTCGTGCCGGAATGCTGGAAAGCTTTCTGGTCTGTCCGGGAGAACTGACCGATGATCAGGTGATGGAGCTTTTGAAGATCTCGTTCCGTCAACCGGAAGTTGTGCTGGCGCTTGCAAAGATGGTGCATGACGTTCACGAACGCAGCAACGTTCAAAACCCTTTAGAATAAAGGGCGCAATTATACACCGTTCCGGTGAAATTGCGGTCTTGCAGACGGCTCGATGAAATCGAAGCTGGCGTTTGTGCGCCAGCCCGATTCCATCCCAAGGAAAACTGCATTTTCCTTGCGCTGCTTTGCAGCTATCCTTTTGCGGCTCCCGCCTGAGACCGAAGCGCATGGCACTCCGTTCCAAGGCGGCGAGCAAAACCGAATACGATTCCAGACCGTTCATCAAGAGCAATCTTGCTGGGCGGTCTTTTTGTTTGGAGGTGATGCCTATTCCGTGTCCGCATTTCAAAATTACCATCGTTAAGCGCAGCCAAGGGCAGTCCGCTGTTGCCGGGGCCGCTTACCAGAGCGGCGAACGGCTGTTCAGCGAGTACGACCAGAAAACGAAATTCTACAACAAGAAGAAAGAACTTGTCCACGCCGAGATCATGCTGCCGCCCCATGCGTCGCCCGGATATGCAGACCGGGCAACCCTCTGGAATGCCGTGGAAGCCGTGGAGAACCAGTGGAATTCCCAGCTTGCCCGGCGCATCGTGCTGGCGTTTCCGGTGGAAGTCCCGAAAGAGCAGTATCTTTCCATGATAAAAGAATTTTGTCAGGAACAGTTTGTTGCCAAAGGCATGATTGCTGACTTTGCCATCCACGACAAGGGAGATGGTAACCCACACGCCCACATTCTGCTAACGCTCCGGGCAATGGACGAACACGGCAGGTGGCTCCCGAAAGCCCGAAAGGTATACGACCTTGACGAAAACGGCGAGCGCATCCGACTCCCTTCCGGGAACTGGAAGTGCCACAAGGAAAATACCGTGGACTGGAACGACCAGAAGTACGCTGAGGTCTGGCGGCATAGCTGGGAAACCATTACCAACCGCTATCTGGAAGCTGCTGGCAGACCGGAACGTGTTGACCTGCGCTCCTTTGAGCGGCAGGGCATACAGCAAGCGCTTTCTGGAAACGCACCGCACGGAGATCACGTTGCACAAGGCAGCGAAAGCGGCGTTTGATGAAGCCAACTTGAAAAAACTCCCTAAGGTCAAGGAGTTGGATGCGGAATATTCCAAGCTGCTGACAGAAAAGAAAGTACGCTACCCGGACTATCGCAAGGCACGAGAAGAAATGCAGGAGTTGGTAAAGGCACAGAAAAATATTGAATTGTTCTTCGCAGAAGAAAAAGACGCACAGGAAAAGCAGCAGACCCGATAAACGAAAGTCGCCGAGGATTCTAACCCTTTCATGGGGCGGAATCCTCGGCGACTTTTTTAGTTTATGTAGCAGCGATCCTGCGTTACGAGCCAATCTTCACACAGCCGTTGGGCTTCATCTGTTGAGCGGCACACGCAATTGAACAGCTTGCCGTGCAGGGAGCAGTAGGTGTAACGGATTTTGGGCACACCGTTCTCATCCCGAAACTTTGTGTAGCGTTCCTCACCGGGCATCAGATAAAGCTGCTCCATTTCTGCATCGTCCTTTCCGTTTTCATGTGTCAGGCACACAACGCACCTATTCTATCATGAACTTAGGAATTATGCCATTGACGCTTGCACCAAAAAGCGCCCCGGATTTTCGGAGAGAGTGTGCATTGACACATTCAATAACGTTCGGAAAGAACGCGCAGCCTGCACCGGAACGGTGCAGATCAGAAAGGGTTTGGGATTTCCCAACAAGCATTTTGCAACGCAAAATTTGCATTTGTGCGCACGAATGCACTGCTTGCCACAACAATGCGTCCTTTTTGTCCGCAATTTGTAATTTTCAGATTGGAGAAAAAAGCCATGGCAAAGACGAAGGCTGAAGAAAAAGCTCTCAACCTTGATCAGATTTTGTTTAACTGCCGGGATTATCTGCGCGCTGCGCGCAACTCCGGCTCGTTCTTTGAAAAGCGTGATATCCCCCGCAGTACAGCCCCGAAGTTCTCAAAAAGGTCATGGAACAGGTAGAGAACTTTGAGGAGAACAATTAAGCATTTTCTCGTTTTAATGTGGGATTAGATTGCTGTAGACCTTAATACAAAAAGATAGATAATGAAAATCTGGTGTCTGCTGGTACCAAAAAGCAGTTTGGCATCCTGAAAGACCTGATGAACCGCTCCGACGTGGATATCATCGTCAATGCCTGTGATGCAAGGTAGTGCGGTTAGGTGACTTAAGAGAGAAAAAAGAGACCTCATCTCGTAAAAAAGTCAATGCGGTCGTCTGCTTCTGTATTGAAATACAGTGGACGACCGCGTTGATCTTTGATGAGCAAGTACTGCCATGCCCCACACAGCGGGCAAAACTGGACGCGCTGCTGTATAATAATCCTTTGGAGTACGCCCAGCTTGTGCTGATTGGTGAGATTGAGCACTATCTCTCACTTGGTTGTGACCACGGTAGAATGGAAGACTAACCTTTAATTAAAATATCCAAAGCAGACAAAACAGCCATCTACTTGCGACTTGCAAATAGAGGGCTGTCTATTATTAACTACGCATTTTAACAATGATTTTTCTTTTCAACAATCATTCCGATAATAAACGAAAGTAGGAAAACGAGTAGCCAAATCAAAACTCCGTAGTGTGCCTTGAGCTGCCATACTTTTCCTATATACATATCCGGCGTGATTTTTGTGGCGTTTATTTTGATAATAAAATCGCCCAACACTTGTCCGATCAAAATTCCTGTCCAGTTTCCAGCTGTTGTGATAAGAGCTGCTCTATACATTTCCAGAAAACAGAAAGCAACAGATGCAACCCATAAACACAAATAATAATGGGCTGCTGTCCATTCAAACAAGTAGACTTCATGAAACACTGTTTGAGAAAGAAGATAGCACACCACATATGCTAAAAATACGATCAGCAAAAATCCGAGACAAGTTTTCTTTTTTGATGCTGTGTTCTTCATACGGCTTTTGAATCCTATTCCAATGTGTACCAACATCTTTGTGTTTCATTATAAAACAGCTTGGCTGCTTACTTCGATACTATTTCGACAGTTGGCATCTTGCCTTCCAATCCGAGTTCGTCATCTTCTGCAACTCTATAATTGGTAACATTTATTGAATAGCGTACTCCTTACCCTTTTGCACTCCGCGCTTCTTCCATTCATCCGTCAGCTCATTTCGGATGCGGATTGCCAAAAGCCGCTGATGAATCCATTCTTCGGAGTAGCCTTTCTTCAAATAGGTATCAAGCGCGCGGTCGATGGCCTGCTCCGGGTCGATGGTTTCCTCGATGCGTTCCTTGCCTACCATTGCCAGCCATGCCTTGAACGGCTCAGCCTTTTTGGAAGGAATCGACTGAATGATACGTAAAAGCTGCTCCGTATTGGCAACATCCGTAAGACGACGTTTGCCATCTGCTGCCTTCATTTTCAACTGACTACAATTTGTAGTCAGTTCACTGCCTTCGTTTTTCAGTCTAACTTTCAGAACGCTCCAATATTTAGCAGCACTTCGACTATCCTTTTGCTCGGTTAAAACCGCAACCACATCCACAATAGAAAAATACCATTCTTCCTTTTCTGCATCCCATGCAGTACGGATTTTCTGATCTTCAAAAAGCTGGATAGAGCTGTTATCGTTCACTTCTGCCATAGAGGGTTCCTCGCTTTCGTTGTCTAAGTCTATTTTACATGATTTCGGGCGGAAACGCCACCCGGTCTAAGCGTTTGGGATTCAAAAATCCGAACAATATTTTGTGCAGATTTACCGTTCCTGCATCTGCTCCTTTCCCGGTGTTGTCCGTAGGATGCCGTCCACATTCTGCTTGATGATGTCATATTCCTACATCGTGTTTGGCTTTGCCACGGTCAACATGGCCTCCCTGGCTTTTGAGAAGATCTTCCAGTCCGTGGGCCGGATGAAAGTGACCATGGTAGCCCTCATCGTGGGCTGTGTGGGCAACATTATCCTGGACCCGCTGCTCATCTTTGGCATCGGGCCGTTCCCTGCCATGGGCATTGCAGGCGCGGCGCTGGCCACCGGTATCGGCCAGGCACTGAGCACTGGTATCTACCTCGTGGTGTATGCTTCCACGGAGCTGCCCGTCCGGCTGCGCCGCGCCTGCCTGAAGCTGGACAAAGAGCTGGACACCCGGCTCTACTCCATCGGCATCCCGGCCATCCTCAACCTGGCGCTTCCCTCTCTGCTGGTCACGTTCCTCAACAGCCTGCTGGCCGCGTTCTCAGGCAGCTATGTGGTGGTGCTGGGCATCTACTACAAACTACAGACATTCCTCTACCTGCCCGCCAACGGCATCGTGCAGGGAATGCGTCCCCTCATCAGCTACAACTACGGTGCCGGGGAGCACAAACGGGTACGCCGGCTCTACCAGATCACCCTCATCCTGAGCGCCGCCATCATGGCAGCGGGCACCCTTGGCTGTCTGGTGGCCTCGGAGCCTCTCATGTGGCTCTTTACCTCTACCCCGGAGACGGTGGAAGCCGGAAAAGTTGCTCTGCGGATCATCTGCCTGGGCTTTGTGGTCTCCGCCATCTCCACCACCTCTTCCGGCGCGCTGGAGGGTCTGGGCAAGGGCACGCAGTCGTTGGTGATCTCCCTGTGCCGCTACATCGTCTTCATCATGCTGCTGGCCTGGGTGCTCTGCCGACAGTTTGGCCCTGTGGGCGTCTGGAACGCGTTCTGGGCCACGGAAGTGCTCTCCGCCATCGTTTCCCTTATCGTCTACAAAAAGAGCGTCTGACACGTTTTCCGTATACGCAAAAAAGGCTCCGGGCCTGCACTCCCCTTTCACAGGGAGGCAAGCCCGGAGCCTTTTCCGTTTCAGCCCAAGGGCTGGTTTTTATTTGGTGTGCTGCTCGGTGCTCTGGTCGTCCGATTCAATCGGCGTATCCAGTTCCTCCACGGGGGCAGCGTTCTTTTTGGCCTTACGGGCCTTACGCTTGTGGATCAGCTTCCGTGCGAGGAATGCTGCCACCAGCAGCGCGGCTACCGTGCCGCCGCAGAGCTCCCAGAGCGGGATGCCCTTGGGCACAAAGGCCATGACGATCTCGGTCCCGGCAGCCGTAAAGGTGATGTAGCTGCCAAAGGTATCGGTAGGCACTTTGATCCATTTGCCATCCTGCTGGACATAGACGCTGCCCTGCTTGCCCTGCGGCAGATAGCGGATAGTGTGGGTCTCCTGCCCGTCGTCCGAGAAGTCCAGCAGCCACTGCTCGGTGGCATTGGCCACGCCGGACGGCGTCTGGGAGGTAACGCTCAGGGCATTGGAGCCGCCAAACAGGCCATCCACATAGAAGATCGGACGGCCGTTGATGCGGACATCAATGCTCTTCAGTGCCGGGGTGTAAGAGGTGTACAGCGCCGTGACCACGGTGTCCAGATGGAGGTCATCCAGCACCGGGGTGTTCCACTCGGCAAGGTAACCGTCTTTCTGGGGCAGTTCGGGGTAATCCGCCTCGGTAAACGATGCACCGTAAGTAAAGGTGCGCTGGTCCACGATGTGGCCGTCGGCCATAAAGGTCAGCGTCAGCTTCTGGAAGCCCTTGGGCGCGCCCTCCAGTGCCCGCATGGTATCGTAATCAATGGGCTCTGCCTGACCGGCACGGCTGATGCGGTCAACGCCGCGCAGGGTATCGGAGACAAACAGGTTCCCCGTGAACGTACCATCCTGGCCGCCGGAAATGGCGCCCCAATACTGACCGTCGGTGTTGCTGCTGCTCGTGGAGAGGGCCACTTCGGAGTCATCCCCGTCATCGTCCGGCTCATGGATCTCCACCATGGCGCGGTTATCCTTGATGATGCAGCTGTTGCCGGTCAGGACACTGTCCGCGCCCTGGCCCACGATGCCGCCAATGTACTTGCTGCCAGTCAGCTCACACTTGGCCCAGTTGGAGATCAGCTTTGCGGAGGAATGGCCTGCAATGCCGCCCACCTTGTTGTTGCCATCCACTTTGCCGTAAGCTTCGCAGCCCGTGATGTAGCCCAGATCCATCTCGCCGCAGATGCCGCCTGCCGCCTTTTTCTTGGAGGTAACGGTGCCCTCGTTGACACAGTTCATCACCACCGCGCTGATGGTGTACTCGGTGCGCAGGAGCGAACGGTTCTCATCCTTATCGTCGTCTTCGGGGTCAAGGGTGTTTTCCACCGCCATGGTACCCGCGATGCCGCCCACATTCATGTCGGCTTCCACGGTGCCGCGGTTGGTGCAGCCCTCGATCTTGCCCTCGTTCTGAGCCGTCAGGTTCTCGGACTCATCTTCAAAGATGTTCTTGCTGCCGGGGTCGCTGATCTCTTCCACAGCATCCAGCAGCAGGTTGGAGACCACATTGATCTGGTCGTTGATGGAGCGGAGGTTGCTGGTGAGGGTGTTGCTGGCCGAGAGCATATCCCGGTTGAGGGTGCTCATCTGGTCGGTCATGTTCGTCACAGCGTCAAACAGTTCATCCTTGGTCGCGGTCATCTCGGAAGAGGGGCGCGGCACATGGATGGGATCCTGCTCCGCCAGCCAGTGGACGATATCCGCCGCCTGGCTGGTCATGCTGGTCAGGCCGCTCATGCCCTCCGCCATGATGCCGAGGCTGGCGGACATGTGGCCCAGCGTTGCGCTGGTGAGGGCGGAATCCGTCTTGAGGATATCCAGAGACTTGTCAAAATCATCCGCAGCCTTGCCCAGATCCTGTGCGGCATCGCTCAGGGAATCCAGACCCGCCTGAATGGAGGCATTGCCGGAACTGATGTTGCCGGTGTTGAAGCCCAGCTTATCCAGAATATCTTCCAGATTGCCCAGCTGGTCGCCCACATTGCCAAGCGCGCCGGACATGCTGGTAAGGGCAGAAGCCATCTGGGGATTGCCCTGCTCCGAAACGAGGTTGGCGGTGTTGCCCAGCAGCGCGCCGATCTGCGTGGCCCGGCCTGCCATATTGCCCACGGCGCGGGTGATCTGCTTGCCGGCGGAAGCCAGCTGGCCGTCATCGGCCAGCAGCGTGGCGCTCCGCAGCAGACCCAGGCCGGTGGTCAGCAGCTTCATCTGGCCGCTCATGCCGGAGCCCAACGAGAGGATGCTCATGGCGGAATTCGCCACCTGCAGCAGGGAGATGGCTGTTTTGATGTGATCGTCCACCGCGTCACCGGACACGCTGGAATAGCCGCCCAGAATGGTGCTGATGGCGCTGCTCAGGCCGCTGTCATCCTTGCCCGGCAGCGAGGCGATCAGGTCGTCCAGGCCCTTGCTGATCTGCTCCAGACCCTGCTTGCTGGAATCCAGCGCGTCGCTGGCCTTGTGCGCGCCGGAAGAAGCCTTGGCCAGTGCCGTGGAGGCGGTCAGCATCTCGGCCGCCATCTCCGCGGTGACCCACTTGAGCTGGCCCACGGCGGTGGTCATCTTATCCAGTGCGTCGACACCCGTGTCCATCACGGGCTCCAGCCGGGTAAATGTATCGGAGATGAGGTCTCCCGTGCGGTCCACCTCGTCCGCCACTTCGTCAAAGTAATCGCCTCCCTGCTCCTGCAGACGGCGGGCTGCCTGCACGGCAGTGTCCATCTGAGAGTTCAGGGTGTTGAGGTCGGTATTGAGGAGGCTGGTGCTGCCGTCCATGTCATCGGCCGCGCCGTTGACCATGGTGTGCAGCGTGTCCAGCTCGGTGCGCAGACGGTTGATGGTGCTCTGGTCCAGGTCCAGCTCCACATAGGGCTCTGCCTGGCCGGCAATGCCGCCCACGTCCTTGCGGCCCTGTACCAGGCCCTGGTTGACACAGCCGGAGATCAGGCCATCGGTCCGGCCCACGATGCCGCCCACGTTATAGCCTACATGGGCATAGCCCACGTCGCCCGCGTTGGCACTGCTGAGGATCAGGCCGGAGGAGCGGCCTGCAATGCCGCCGGTATCCGAGGAGACATTGGAGATGTTATTGCTCAGGTCATCGCCCATATCCTTCTTGACCAGCTCCAGCAGGGTGGCCGGGAGGCCCTCCATATCGAGGGCGGACTCCTGATACTCGGAGTTGACGGCGCCCACATTGGTGCAGCCGGTGATGACACCGAGGTTGTAGCCCACGATGCCGCCGGTGGCATACGCACCGCTGACCATGGCACGGGAAGTGCTGTGGTCGATGGTTCCGCTCGTCTCATTGCGGCCCACCAGACCGCCCGCCTCCTCGCCGTGGACAGCACCGGAGAACGTGCAGTTGATGATGGTGCCGTAGTTGGTGCCCACCAGACCGCCTGCGGTCTTCTGGGTACCAGCGGGATTGACCACACCCTTGATGGTAAGGTCCTGAATGGAACCGCCCTCTTCCAGGATGCCGAAGAAGCCGGCTGGAGAATAAGCCCCCACGAGGCTGACATCCGAGATGGTGTGGCCGTTGCCCTTGAACGCGCCGCTGAACGACGCAACGGGGGCCCACTCCGTATCCTCCAGCGAGAGGTCTTCCTGCAGGATCACGGTCTTGCCTTTGGACCACTGATCAAAGCCGCATTTGTCGGCAAAGGCCAGCAGGTCCGAAACACTGTTGATGTAAATGGTATCCGTCGGCGCGGTGTCGGCCGCAAATACCGGCAGCGCCGCCGAAGCCGCCAGCACCAGTGCCAGCAGCGCAGCGGTCAGGCGGTGCAGCAGCCGGGTGCTGCCCGCCGCAGACTCATTCGTCCGCATGGGAGTCGTTTTCATCCTGCACCTCCTGTGAGATTTTACCAGAAAGAACGGTAAGATGTACGTTTCCATCCACAACGGCGTTCATGGTACCGGCCACGGAGCCGTTCACCTCGCCCTGCACCATGCCATTGACACGCACCCGGCCGCTGGCCGTGTTGGTGTGCAGCACCACATGATGCATGGAGAACGAAGTTTTATCCACCAGCTTGCCACCCACCAGCAGGATCTGCGGCAGGACGAACAGCACCAGGAAGATGGAGATGATGGTACCGCGGCCCAGGCACTGGCCGATGCCCACGATGCAGGCATCGGACGTCATCTGACCGATAAGGGTACCGGCCACCGTCATGATGGTGCCGGAAGTGAGGATGGTGGGGAACGCAAAGTTCAGCGTCTCGATCATGGCTGTCTTATGGTCCATCTTATCCCGCAGCTCGTTGTAGCGGGTTGCAATAACGATGGCGTAATCGATGTTTGCACCCATCTGGATGGAGCTGACGATCAGGTAGCCCATGAAGTACAGCGGCGTGTGGATAAAAGCGGGGACGGAGAAGTTGACCCAGATCGCGCCCTCGATGACGAGGATCAGTAGGATGGGCATTGCCACCGACTGGAACGTGAACAGCAGGACGATCAGCACGATCAGCACGGAGACCACGCTGACCACGATGTTGTCGATGGCAAACGACTTCTGGAAGTCGTACTCGTTGGTGGCGTCGCCCGCCAGATAGATGTCGCCGTCCGGGTAATACTTCCGGGCGATGGTGCGCATCTGGTCCGTGAACTCATACATTTCATCCCCGCTCTGGAGGCTGGGGTTCAGGTAGACCAGAATACGGTTGTAATCCGCACCCTGCAGCTGGGCCTTTGCGCTCAGCATCTGGGTCTGGGCATCATGCAGGTCGTTGATCTGATCCTGGTCCAGGCTGACAATGCCGGAATCGACCTCGTCACAGACGTAGAGGAACATATCAATGAGCGGCACACTGTAGTTGGAGAAGTTGCCAATGACCTGGCCGTACTCATCATTTTCCAACGCGTAGCCTGTGTAGACCACTTGGGCCAGCTCGTAATCCAGGCCCGCCATCTCAGAGAACTGGCGGGAAGTGAGCCGGTCTTCCAGCATGTAGCCGTCCATGGCCTCAATGTTGGAAAGGCCGCGGGTGTGGTCCACCTCATCGTGGCTTTCCAGTTCTTTGATCATGGCTGCTTCCACCCGGTAATCGTCGTTCTTTGGTACGACGAGAGCCACCAGGTTGGACTTGGTAAAGTTTTCGTCGATCATGTTATCGGCGATCTGCGTCTCATTCAACACTGGCGTCTTGATCGGGCCGTAGCCATAGGCGTAGGGGCACTGTGTCTGGAAATGGTAGGCAAACACCAGCACCACTGCAAAGACGATGGGAACGATCTTGCGGGTTTTGTAAGCATAGCGGCCCACGAACGAGATCTTGGGCACAAAGTTGCGGTGCTTGGTCTTGCTCATGTAAGGGCCAAACAGCATCAGCAGGCCGGGCATGACCACGAAGACCGACAGCATGGAGAACAGGATGGCCTTGATGAGGCAGATGGCCATATCCGGGCCGATCTTGAACTGCATGAACAGCATGGCCACCAGACCGCCGATGGTGGTCAGGGAGCTGGAACTGATCTCCGGGATACTCTTGGCCAGCGACTCGATGACCGCCTCTTTCAAGGGCAGGGTCTCGTGTTCTTCTTTAAAATGGTTGCAGAAGATGATGGCGTAGTCCAGCGAAAGGGCCAGCTGCAGAATGTTCGTGACCGAGTTGGAAACGAACGAGATGGTGCCCAGCAGGAAGTTGGTGCCCATGTTGAGGATCATGCCCACCACGAAAGTGAGCAGCAGCACGGGAACTTCCGCATAGGTCTGGGAGGTGAAGATCAGCACCACCACAATGATGATGGCAACATACACCATGATGACATTGACTTCACGCTCAATCGTCTCCTCCTGCGTATTGCCCAGCGAGGTGGAAACGTAGATATCGTAGTCTTTCAGGTACTCCTTGACGCTTTCCAGCGTTTCCAGGCACTGGTCGTCGTCCTCGGGGTAATCGAATGTGATGGAGTACAGCGCCGATACATTATTATAATGGGCGGTGGTATCATCGTACTCGATCATCTGGATGCCCCTGAGGCCCGCCAGCTCGTCGTTCAGCTGGTCTGCCTCGTCCGGCGTGATGTTTGCCACCATGACATCGGCAGAACCGTAGGTGGTAAACTCTTTTTCCATAATGTCCAGGCCCATGCGGGTCTCGCTGGTCTTGGGCAGATAGGTGGTCAGGTCGCTTTCCACCTTGACCCAGCTGCGGGAGAAGATGGTGAAGATGGTTCCCAGAATGACGATGAGGAACACAAGGTTGCGCCGCTCAACAATTTGCAGCGCGAGCTTGTGCATAAAATCGTTTTTGGGCTGTTCCTGCTCGGTCATCGTGTTCCCTCCTCTCGGCATTGCATTACTGGAGTTTTGCAAGGATTTCTTCAGCCGTCATACCGCTGGCAAGCAGCTTCTTCAGCACATCTTCTGCTTCGCCCTTCTTTGCTTCTTCTGCTGCCTTTGCTTCGGCGGCAGCTTTTTTGTTTTCGGCTTTGGCAAGTTCCTTGGTGGCGGCTTTCAATTCTGCTTTCTTGGCTTTCAGCTGCGTTTTCAGATCATCGAGATTTGCAGTCAGCGTAGCAACCTCAGATTCGATTTTTTCCTTTTCAGCGGTCTTTTCTGCAACGACGGCTGCATAATCAACGCTGGCCTTTACAGTACGAGCCTTATTCTTGCTTCCCTTGGGTCTTGCCATAATAATTTCCTCCCATACAGTGAAATAATTTGATACTTACAAGTATATTCCAAATAGTCAGAATTGCAATAGGTAACCTGAGCTGTTTTCAACTGCTACTGT
The DNA here is from genome assembly GCF_022750605.1 of Faecalibacterium sp. BCRC 81149. NCBI lineage: Bacteria > Bacillati > Bacillota > Clostridia > Eubacteriales > Oscillospiraceae > Faecalibacterium > Faecalibacterium sp. BCRC 81149. The sequence continues at coordinate 15,199 of NZ_QXJA01000026.1, forward strand.
GCCACATCAGAAGGTAGGGCTTCATAATGGCAAGATACTTATCGCGTGCAGAACTTTCGTGCATATGCTTCTTGAGAATCCATCTAGTGAATACCGACACCCTCCATGATCTTTTCTATCCAATTTGTGGAAGAATCATTTTTCTCACTAAATGACCCCAAATAATGTGACGAACTCTCAAC
>NZ_QXJA01000027.1:0-10248 GCF_022750605.1 Faecalibacterium sp. BCRC 81149
AAGGGTTACAATAATATAGGACAGAGAAAAAGTCACACGGTAAGACGAAAATCTTCTGCCATGTGGCTTTTTCTGTACCCTATATGAATTTTCCAGAAAGGAGGAAGCCAATGGAAACCAAGAAAATCAAGTACACAGCCCTCTATGAGCGATTGAGCCGTGACGATGAAATGCAGGGCGAATCCAACAGCATTACCAACCAGAAGAAATATCTGGAAGAGTATGCACGGTCACAGGGATTTAAGAATATCCGCCATTTCACGGACGATGGTTATAGTGGTGTTGACTTCAACCGCCCCGGATTTCAGTCTCTGATTGCCGCAGTTGAGGCAGGAGAAGTCGATATTGTCTGCGTAAAGGATATGTCGAGGTTTGGGCGTAACTATCTGAAAGTCGGCTTTTACACGGAAATCATGTTCCCCGAAAAAGGTGTCCGATTTATCGCTATCAACAACGGCGTGGATAGTGCCAATCCAAGCGAAAATGACTTCACTCCGTTTTTGAATATCATGAACGAGTGGTACGCAAAGGACACAAGCAACAAAATCCGTGCCATCTTCCGTTCAAGGATGCAGGACGGAAAACGATGCAGCGGTGCTATCCCTTATGGCTATAAGCGTGACCCGGAGGACAAGAACCATCTGCTGATTGACGAGGAAGCCGCAAAGGTAGTCCGCAGGATATTCCAGATGATTATTGACGGCATGGGGACAAAGGCGATTGCAAACAAGCTGTCCGAGGAAAAGGTGCTGATACCGTCTGCCTATCTGGAACAATCCGAGCATGGGCAGAGCCGAAACCACAGCTACCATGACCCCTACCGTTGGAACTGTACCGCAGTTGCCTACATTCTTGAAAAGCAGGAATACATGGGGCATACCGTGTTGGGCAAGACCATCTGCGAGAATTTCAAGACCAAGAAGCGAAGAAAAGCCACTCCCGATGAACTTATCATCTTCGAGAATACCCATGAAGCCATTGTCGATGAAGAAACATGGCATCTGGCACAGAAGCTCCGCAGGAAAACAAAGCGAACTCTGGCAAATGGGACTTACTCACACCGACTGTCTGGACTGCTTTACTGTTCGGATTGCGGAAAACGCCTGTCCTATGCAAGCCCCCACTCACAGCACAGAGCAGACGGAAAAACCTACGATGCAGACAGCAACTTCCGCTGTCCGACCTACAAATCCATGTACGGCGAGTGTACGATGCACTTTATCAAGGCATCCACTCTGGACAGTCTGGTTGATGAAGCTATCCGCAAGGTTGCCGCCTATGTGCTGAAAGATGAACAGGCGTTTTTACAGCAAGTTAAAGAGCTTACAAGTGCCAGTCAAGCAGTTGTGCAGACCGACAGCAAAAAGGAGCTTGTGACCGCAAAAAAGCGTATTGCAGAACTGGATAACTTCATCAAGAAACTCTATGAGGGCAACGCATCCGGCAAGATACCCGACAGGCAGTTTGAAAAGCTCATGGCTCAGTATGACACCGAGCAACAGGAGCTTGAAGCAAGGGTCGCTGAAATCGAAGCGAAAATCAGCGAACTCCGGCAGGAAGAAGAAAGCGGAGAAATGTTTGTCCGACTGGTAAAGAGATACCGTGACTTTACGGAAATTACACAGACCATGCTCAATGAGTTTATTGACAAAATCGTTATCTTTGAAGCCACAGGCGGCAGAACGGTCAACCGTAGCCAGAGGATTGATATTTACTTTAATTTCATCGGTCAGTTTGTGGTGGAGGATACCGAAGAAGAAAGCCTGTCAAGGCAGGAGGAAGAAAAGCGACTGGCAGAACTCAAAGAGCAGGAACGCAAAGACCGCAGAAATGAGACTGTCCGCAGATACAGACAGCGTAAAAAAGAGAAAAAAGCCGCAGAAGCGGAAGCCGAGAAAACGGCAGAAAGGAATATCGCATGAAAGAATTGAAGCCCCGAATCCATGAAAACGGTATCGACTACATCCTTGTAGGCGATTACTATGTGCCAGACTTGAAGCTGCCGGAGGAACACCGTCCCATCGGTAAATGGGGAAATCTCCACAGGGCATATCTGAAACAGTATCGCCCTGCCGAGTATTCCACCCTTGTTCTCTCCTGCAAGCTGCATACTTACCTTGCTGATCTGAATGAACAGGCAACGGCAAGATGTGACTGCATCATCGAGCAGATGAAGAAAGCGGAGAATGTGACCGAAGCCCTAAAAGCTATCGACCAGATGTTATGGGTGCAAGCCATGAACTCCATCCGCAACCGAGCCGAGGAAATCGTCAAGCACGAAATGATTTACTGCTGAGAAAGGAGCGTGAACCTATGATTTTAGATGCTATCTTTGACGGGCAGATTTATCCGTCAGAAACTGTTGTTCCGAAATGTAAAGCATTTTGGGAAGCCAACGAAGCCGCAACAAACATTATGAGCTACTTTGAACAGAAGTTAAGCAAAGAGGACTATGAGAAGTTGGAAAGGCTCAATGACCGTCTGGCAGACAGCCAGAACATTCAGAACAAAGAGCAATTCAAGTATGGTTTTGCTATGGGCGTTCTGCTGATGAAAGAAGTCTATGAGCATCCAGAGTTTAAGCCGAAAGAATAAGCCGAATTTCATAAGTCCAGACCCAACAATTTCATATCGTAAACAAAGCGACAGGTATTTCCTTGTGAAGTCTCTGTCGCTTTTATTTTTACCAACATTCAAGGAGGAAAACACTATGAAAATGAACCTTAACGAAATGGAAGCCCTGTACGCCTTTGGTTGCCCTAACCGCAAAGCGACTATCGAGCGTTTACGTTTGGTTGCTGCCATTGCTCCCGATCCTGCGGCGAAGAAACTGTTTTATATGCTCTCCGTCAAGCTGAGTGCCGAGGGTGCGGACAGATGGTATCGCTGCTTCTACCACAATCTGCGTGTACGAATGGATGAATACTACCACGACAAGGCAGTTATGGAGCGTGTGTTGAATGACCGCAGGGAGGGCTGCTATGGCGAAGCTGACGAAGTATGAAAAGGAAACCATCGTCCTGTTCAACGAGGGCGAGGACACAGCACACATCCAGACCTACAATGCCGGACTGAGGAACAGACTGGCGGCGTTCTCCAAGAAATACCCCGACCTCTGCCGACTGGAAAAGACCTACGAGCAAGGCGGCGTGTCCTATGTTCTGGACAAGTCCCGACTGTCCATCCGTCTGCAACCGCCGTACAGCGAGGAACGCAGACGAAAAGCAAGCGAGAATGCCAAGCAAAATGGTTTCGCCAGTCAGACGGAATAATGTAGAGTTTAGGGTTGATATGCGGTCAAAATATCGGGTCTGCACTTGATGTTTTGACCGCAAGTACATAAAGCTGTATAAGGTATCGAATATGACGAAAATGTAAATTTTACCTCTATAGATGTGAATTTCTTTCAAACTATATTGACTGAACTTGCAGACCGTAGTATAATTAGTTTTGCTATTTAGGCACGCTAAGTAGCAAAACTAAAGTGAGGTAGAGAGTATGGATAATAAGTATGTGCAACAATTCAAAAAAGGCTCTCTTGAAATGATACTCTTATCCTTAATCGGACGTAAAGAAACCTATGGCTATGAAATTATCACAGAGTTAAATAACAGTGCGTCTGTTTTGGGATATGCGAAAGAGGGGACGATTTACCCTATTCTGTATCGCTTGCAGGAGGCAGAGCTAATTCAATGTCGTTTAGCACCAGCGGCAGCTAATGGTGGCTCTAAGAAATATTACTCCCTTACTCCCAAAGGAAAGGAAGTTTTACAGGAATTGATTATGTTTTGGGCAAGCTACACAGATTGCGTAAATGGCTTTATCGCCAGCTATCAACAAACGGAGGTGTCAGAATGAAAGAACAATATATTAAGCAGGTTGAAAAGGAATTGAATTTATCACGCAAAGCCAAAACTGAGGTTGTGCGTGATCTGAATGAAATCTTTGCTTCTGCTACAGAGCATGGAGAAACTGAACAACAGGTAATCGAAAGGTTGGGGACACCAAAAGAATTTGCTGACAGTACAGCAGAACAGTTTGGAATTGATAATTCTGCTCCCCAGAAACGAAAAGGGATTATTTCAAGCGTTACTTCCCTTGTGGTAGCTGTTGTTGCTTTTGTAATTTATGCTACTGCAAAATCTGATAAAGTGCCAGATGGAGCTATCGGGCAAGCAGACGCAATGACAAACATTCAAGTTGAGGGGACTTTCGGTTTTGATGCATCACAAGTCATTTTAGTAGTCGGCATAATCGCTGTTACATTTGCTGTCATTCAGATTATCCGAACAGTCCGCCACAACAGGAGATAACTATGAAAAAATATATTTCAATACTTGCAGTTTTACTTATGCTGTCATTGACAGCGTGTTCCAACCAGGGAACAACACCAACTGGCACAGGAAACACAAGCAATACACAATCTGAAAGTATTACGATGCTTGATGAGGGTGTATGGCCTGTGAATGAATACACAGAGGGACTTCCTGTTCCGTCCGGTACAGTTGCGTGGGCTATGCTCGATACAGAACACGAGAATTGCAGTATCAGCATTGTAGATATAGACGAAAGTTCTTATAACGAATATATGGAGCTGTTGAAACAAGAAGGCTTCTCCGTGATTGAGGATGTATCAGAAGAAATCAAGGGACAGGACTATGTTTCTATTGGTACGCTTCTATCTAATGACGAAAAAGGATTGAGTATCAGCTACATACCCGATAATTTAACTATTTACATTTCATTTGAATAATGACTAAGCCAAAGGCGATCAACCGTGAAAAGTTGGTCGCTTTTGTTTTATCCATTATTGCGAAAGGAGTTGACCTAATGCCCAATGAAAAATTGGAAAAGCTGAAACACGAACAGTATGTTGCGGAGCGAAAGCTGACCGCAGCTAAGCACAAGGAAAAGCGACTGGAAAGCGAAATCAAGCGACTGACCCGAAGCGAAAGAACCCACCGCCTTTGCACTCGTGCCGGAATGTTGGAGACCTTTTTGAGAGAGCCGACTGTTCTGACGGATGATGATGTAATGGAGCTTCTGACTTTCATCTTCCACAGCGAAGCGGTTCAAAAGAAGCTGAATATGCTGATTGAGAACCGAAAGGAAACGGAGCAACCGAACGGGAGCTAAAAACCCTGTTGGAAAACAGGGCGCAATTATACACCACCTAAAGATGGTGATTGCGTTCTGCCGAAAGCCCCTTGCAGGGAGCTTGATGATTTCCGCAAAAGTCCTTTGCTCCAATCATCCAGAGGAAGCTACACTTCCCCTGCGCTGTCTTGCGACAGCTACCCCTTTGTGGACTTGCCGCCCAGGAACGATTGCAGGAGCAATCATTCTTGGGCAACAAGTTTTGGAATGTTAACATCAGTTGCTTGAATGCAACGAGCATCGGCGATAAAATATTCTCATCTAAAGGAGGGATAATCATGCTAAATGAAAATATTAAAGCACTCCGAAAGGCAAAGGGATTGTCTCAGGAGGAGCTTGCAATCAAATTAAATGTGGTTCGTCAAACTGTTTCAAAATGGGAGAAAGGTTTATCGGTTCCAGATGCCGGAATGGTCATTCAAATTGCAGAGGTTCTTGATACCACCGTTAATGTTTTGCTTGGTGAGGAAATTCCTAAGTCTGAGGAGCCGGATTTTATAAAAACACTGGCAGCCAAATTGGAAGTATTAAACGAGCAGTATTCTAAACAAAATGAGAAGCGACGAAAAATTTGGAGAGTTGTTTTCACAGTAGTTTTGGCTGTTTCGGTAGTTTCATTGATTAGGTATTTGTTTTTCTTCGGCTCAATATACCAAATGAAAAATATAGGAGATACCTCTACAAGCGTTACTGTAATCGGTGGAGCTGATGTTCCGGCATACATTCCAATTTGGTATTATTTCTCTGTATTGAAGCCTGTGCTTTTTAATGTGCTTCTTCTGGTTGCATCTGCTATTGGAATCTATCGAACCAGAAAGATATAATAATTGTTGAGAAACAGCAACCGTTTCCATCACAAGATAAATGTTACAATTTAATAACCGCCGCTTTTAGTCGGCACAACAAAGCAGGAAATCTGAAAAAGGTCTCCTGCTTTTTCTATGCCCACATGAGGGAGAAAGGAGATGATGAAAAATGCCAGTACCCCATCTGAACATACGAATTGTTCAGAGAAGCAAGGGCAATTCCGCAGTTGCCGGAGCAGCTTACCAAGCCGGAGAAAAACTGTTTTCCGAGTACGACCAGAAGCACAAAGACCACCGCAGGAAACAGCATGAGGTTGTTTACACGGAAATCATGTTGCCGACCAATGCCCCACCCGAATATGCAGACCGGGCAACACTCTGGAACTCTGCCGAGGAAGTTGAGAAGCAATGGAACTCTCAGCTTGCAAGGCGTTTCGTTGTTGCCCTGCCGAGAGAAGTGCCGCTTGAAATGTGTCCGCAGATGATGCAGGAATACTGCCGAGAACATTTTGTGTCAAAGGGAATGTGCTGTGATTTTGCAATCCATGACCCCGACCCACCGGGACACAATCCCCATTGCCACATTATGCTGACCATGCGAGCCATTGATGAAAACGGAAAGTGGATGCCCAAGAGCCGAAAGGTTTATGACCTTGACGAGAACGGCGAGCGTATCAAGCTCCCATCCGGCAGATGGAAAAGCCACAAGGAAGATACCGTTGACTGGAACGAACAGTATCACGCCGAGGAATGGCGACACGGATGGGAAGTCATTCAGAATAAGTATCTGGAGCTTGCCGGAAGTGCCGAGCGTGTGGATATGCGTTCCTATGAAAGACAGGGGCTTGATATTATCCCGACTGTCCACATGGGAGCCGCCGTGTCTGCTCTGGAACGCAAGGGCATTGAAACCAATATCGGCAATCTCAACCGAGACATTAAAGCCGCCAACCGCATGATGAACGCTATCCGCAGTACAATCAAAAGTCTGCGAGACTGGATTGCGGATATTGTGTCTGCCACAAAAGAAGCGTTTGCGGAAATGGAAGCCGAAAAGAAAAACGCTTCACCCGACCTCTCCACTCTGCTCCGTGATTATATGAATCTGCGAAAGGCAGAGCGTAGCGATTGGTCGAGGTACGGACAGCAGAAAGGCACAGCCGATGATTTGAAAGCAGTCTCCAAAGCTCTGATCTATTTGAAAGAACATGAGCTTTTCACTCTGGAAGATTTGGACACCGCCCTGCAAGGCGTGAACGAAAAAGCCAGAACCATCAATGCCGATATGAAAAAGGCATCTGCCCGAATGAAAGTCATTACCGGCATACAGAACGCCGTGGCAGACTGCCAGGCCCACAAGGAAGTCCATGACAAGTATATCAAAATCGGTTGGAAAGTCCGACAGGCAGCTTATGCAGAAAGCCACAAGGACGAACTGGACACCTACAACAAAGCGTTCCGTTATCTCAAAAAGCATGGCGTTGATTTGAATGTAAATCTGGATGCCCTGCAAACAGAATATGACAAGCTGAAAGCAACCCACACCGATCTTGCCGGACAGCTTGCTACCGTCAAAGAGGAATTGCAACCGATGAAAGATATTCGCTATTGGGTGGGCAAAGTCCTCACGCCGGAACAGTCCGAGGTTGAGAAGAAACCCGAACCGAAGCACTCCCTCAAAGAACGCTTGCAGTATGAGCAGGCAGAAAGCAAAAAGAAACAGGAGCAGAAAGCTCCGCAGCACAAAAAACAGAATATGGAACTTTAACAGGCACTTGCCGTTTTCTCTTGTTGTGAAAATGTCGAGTGCCTTTTTTGTTTCCCGAAAGGATGATGCAATGAATGTATTTGAAGCCGTAAAAGGCAATGTTACTACCCGACAGGCGGCAGAGATATACGGCATCCGTGTCAACCGTCACGGCATGGCAGTCTGTCCATTCCACAATGACAAAAATCCGAGCATGAAAGTGGATATGCGTTTCCATTGTTTCGCTTGCCAAGCGGACGGGGATGCAGTTGATTTTGTTTCCCGACTGTTCGGACTGCCAAGCAAAGAAGCCGCCATGAAATTAGCTGATGATTTCGGTATCTGCTATGACAGCAGACAGAAGCCATCCGTCAAACCCAAGATAAGAGAACCTACCCCAGAGCAGAGATACCGACAGGAAGAAAACCGATGCTACAAGGTGCTGACCGATTACTTCCACTCTCTCCGAGCGTGGAAACAGCAGTACGCACCGAAACAGCCGGAGGATGAATGGCATCCCCTGTTCGTGGAAGCCCTGCAAAGAGAAAGCTATATTGAATATCTGCTTGATATTCTCCTGTACGGCACTCTCGAAGAAAAGAAAGCTCTGGTTGCCGAGCAAAGAAAAGAGGTGATGAAACTTGAACAGCGATTTGCAGAACCCACAGCCGAGCATGACCGTGGAAGAAGTCAGAGGAAGTCTGGACTTGACCGATAGCGGAGCTATCAAGAACAGCATAAGGAACTGTCTGACAGTATTTCAGAATGACCCGTATCTGCAAGGTGCTGTCAGGTACAACATTCTCACGGAGCGTATCGACATTGTAAAGCCCCTTTGGTGGAGCAAGCAGACAGCGACACTCAATGACACAGATCTGAATTATCTGATGCTCTATCTGGAAGATAAGTATGCTTTGACGAGCGAGAAGAAAATCCAGAAAGCTATCTCCATTGTCGCTGACTGCGATAAGTACCACCCCATCCGTGACTATCTGAACAGTCTGGAATGGGACGGCACAGAACGCATCCGCTACGCTCTGACCCGTTTCCTCGGTGCGGAGGACAGCGAATACACTTATCAATGCTTGCGACTGTTCATGTTGGGAGCTATCAGCAGAGTGTTCAAGCCCGGATGCAAATTTGAAGTCATGCTCTGCCTCGTTGGTGGGCAAGGTGCAGGAAAGTCCACTTTTTTTCGACTGCTTGCAGTCAAGGACGAATGGTTTTCCGATGACCTAAAGAAGATTGACGATGACAATGTTTACCGCAAGATGCAGGGACATTGGATAATTGAAATGTCGGAAATGATTGCCACAGCCAACGCCAAGAGCATTGAGGATATTAAGTCCTTTATCAGTAGAGCGAAAGAAACCTATAAAGTGCCGTATGAAACCCATCCGGCAGACAGACTTAGGCAATGCGTGTTCGGCGGTTCGTCAAACACAATGGACTTCCTGCCCCTTGACCGAAGCGGCAACCGCAGGTTCTTGCCCATCATGGTACACCCCGAAAATGCCGTGGTTCACATTCTGGAAGATGAAGCTGCATCCAGAGCGTTCATTGACCTTATGTGGGCAGAAGCCATGTTTATCTATCACAATTTCCCTGTAAAGCTGACCTTATCAAAGGATATGGACAAGGAACTGAAAGAACTGCAAAAGCAGTTCATGCCGGAGGACACCAAGGCAGGACTGATACAGTCTTTTCTTGATAATTTTGGCGGCACACAGGTCTGCTCCAAGCTGATCTATGCAGAAGCTCTGAACCATCCCTTTGACGAGCCAAAACAATGGGAAATCCGAGAAATCAACGAGATAATGAACAACAGCATTGAGGGATGGACACCGTTTTCCAATCCCCGTATCTTTGCCAAGTACGGCAGACAGCGAGGATGGGAACGCATACCGTCCGGCAACGAGCTATCGGCAACAAGCCCAAATCTGCCAGACGGTTTTCGGGAACTGACCGAGGAAGAAGCCCGACAGATGGAACTTCCATTCTGAAAAACTGACCGTGTTGCCGAGCCAGTTGCTATCCCGTTGCCGACCCCGTTGCAGGGCTAATCCCTTAAAACCCCTTTATTTACAAGGAGTTTTCTTCTCCGGCAACGAAAGCAACGGAGAAATCAAAGAAAAAAGTAAAAATAGTATAAGAGCCAGATAGGGCTATGTTCGAGGTTTTTTGAAGCCCGTTGCCGGACTTCGTTGCCGACCCTCACACCCTGTCTGGCTTTTTTCATTTCAAGGAGGTATTCAATGGCAAAAACAAAGAACACAGCACCCACAACCACCGAGCAGACCGCACCCATGATTATCAGAAAGATTGGAAAGACCACCTACATGGTAGGCATCCATTTCAGCCAGACGAGCAAGGAAACAATGGACGATAAGGTGCTGCGCCTTATCAAAAACGACATTCGCAACGCCGCCATGTGCGGATAAAACCACCGTCAAGGCAGGATGTGTGTTGTTCATAAAATGTTTGCAAATAAAATGCACATTCTGTCTTGACGAAACGCTTCCGAAAGGTAGTATCGTG
>NZ_QXJA01000028.1:0-9504 GCF_022750605.1 Faecalibacterium sp. BCRC 81149
GCCGTGATTATGAGGTGTTCCTCGACATGACAGAACTCCCCAAGGAAGTCATGGAACATAAACTTGCCGGACTGGTGGATGATTGTCAGACCTATCTGCACAAAGATATTCGCAAAGAACCCATTCCGATTTTGCCGGGTATCCACTACTTTATGGGAGGCATTCAGGTGGACGAGCGGCACCGCACTTCGATGCGGAATCTGTACGCTGCCGGTGAATGCTGCGCTCAGTACCATGGCGCAAACCGTCTGGGTGGAAATTCTCTTCTGGGTGCGATCTATGGAGGACAGATTGCTGCGGAAACTGCCTGCCGGGAAACAGTCAGTTCCCCCAATATGCCCTGTGCCGAAGAATCCCTTCTGCCCGAACTTTCCCCGGACGCTCAAATGCAGATGAATCGTATTCTGCTGAACGCACTCGGTGTCGTGCGGGATGCACAGACATTGGAAGCGGGCATTCAGGAAATCCGCAAACTGTCTGGCACCCTTCCGCTTCTGGGCTGTGCCATGCTGGAAAGTGCCCTCGCCCGAAAAGAAAGCCGGGGTGCGCACTGGCGGGCAGATTATCCCCAACGCAACGATGCCGTTTACTGCAAAACCACCGTGGCACACTGGAACGGGCAGCATATCGCCATCAGCTTTGAATCCATCCCCGAAAGGCGGCATGATTTATGAACTACACCATCCGAATCAAACGGCAGGAAAACCCGCAGGCTTCACCCTGCTGGCAGGAGTTTTCCTTTGAGGGAAGTGCGGACATCTCGATTGCTTCGGTGTTGAACGAGCTGAATCACCGCAGCCCTCTGTGCGAAAAGAGCGGAACGGTCGTTTCCCCCATTGCGTGGGAATGCGGCTGCATGATACGCAAGTGCGGTGCCTGTGCCATGCGGATCAATGGTCTGCCTCGTCTTGCCTGTTCCGTTTTTCTGCGGGACTGTAAGGGAAGCGTTGTTACTCTGGAGCCTTTGAGCAAATTCCCACTGGTGAAAGATCTGGTCGTAGACCGTTCCGTAATCTTTGAAGCACTGAAGCGGACAAAGCTGTGGCTGGAAGGAGATGCGTTCCAGACCAGCTATACGCACAGCCAGCGGTATCGATCTGCTAAGTGTCTGCTCTGTGGCTGCTGCTTGGAGGTCTGCCCGAACTTTGACCCGAACAGTGAATTTGCTGGAGCTGTTCTGCCCGTCAACGCTTACCGTATTCTGAACGAAGAACAGGATATTGCCCATCGGACAGAACTCGCAAATGCGTATCGTCAGCTTTATTTTGAAGGCTGCGGAAAATCTCTTGCGTGTCAGGACATCTGCCCAGCCGGAATCCCGGTCGAAGAACTGATGTCACATTCCAATGCCGCAGCGGTCTGGAAGCGATAAAGTGTAAAAGGGTATGCGGTTTATAGCCGCATACCCTTTTATGCTTAATCTTCTAATCCGTGACTTCCCGCCACATTCTTCAGATACTCCTCTGGTTCGCCGTTCAGAATCAAGTCTGCATAGCCAAGCGGGTCATTGTAGATGAGATAATCTAACTCCGACCTCTGCGCCATGGTCACGTCCAATTCATCCTCGACCCCAGTGCAGTCAATGGAGATCATTCTCCCATCCCGGAGCAGCAGCTCCACGCAGCCGGTATCCATATTGAATTTGCAGGCTCTTGCATCGTACTTCATGTTTGTGTCCTTTCCGCCTTACGGCACTCTTACAGTGGTCTGTCGTGCTTTCTTATGATAAGGTCTAGGACGTTTTTCGATGGAAGCAATGGATTCATTCTGTTTTCCGAAAAACACAAAAAATCCGAACCCTTCTCCTATTGGAAAAAAGTTCGGATTTTGTTGTTGTGGTGCACCTCCAGGGACTCGAACCCTGGGCCCACTGATTAAGAGAGCAAGCCGCCGGTTCGTCTCAATTTATGGAAGTTTCGAGTCATCGTTATTTTTAATCAAATCAACGTGATTTTTCACCCAGCAATTTCTGCACCCTTTGTCGGATTTTGCAGCGAAAAGCACCCTCTGCACGTTTTGAAACCGTGCAAAATCCGTGCAGAAACCGTGCACTTACTCTCTGACAAACAAAATCGCCCTATTCCCTACCGGCTTGACGGCATTGGTTTGAGTGGCCGCACACCAAAAATCAAGTCTAGGAGGACACTACTATGATGAAACTACTTTCCTGCCGCTACAATATGGACACCAACCGGGTGGAAGCCCGGTTTGAGGATGGCACTGTCCTTTCCCTTGACTGCATCGCCATTGAGGACGAGTACGGCAACACCCCGGCACAGCGGGCAGAACTGGATTGGCTGCTCTACAATAAGCCATTGGAGTACGCCCAGCTTGTGCTGAGTGGTGAGATTGAACACTACCTTTCACTTGGCTGCGACCATGGCAGACTGGAAGATTGACCTTTAATTAAAATATCCAAGGCAAAACAACAGCCCTCTACTTGCAGTCGTTGCAAATAGAGGGCTCATGGTTAGTTAGTAGTTCAACCTATTATGGTAACCATCTGAAAATACCGATACTGGTATTCATCTTCTAATACCGCCTGCATTTCTTCCATGTATAGCGGGTCTTTCAACAGTTTGGGATGAAATGCTCGCTCTCTCCAGAGTCGGACTCCAATTTCGGGAAAAAAATATTCCGTTCCCAGTTGCAAGTCCTTTTCGTTGCAAATAACGTTGTCCTTTTTCATTAAGCTATCAATAATACACTCGGCGGCTGTATTAAACATATCCATCCCGAACAATTTTATTGATACCACTTTAGACAAATCACGCTGGATGCCGATTTCAGCAGCTTTTCCGTTCCGATACTGCACAAGAAAGAACGAATCATTATCCATATATCGTCCGGTTATCAAATTAGGGTCATCGGTTTCCGCACAACGCTCCATTTGCATTGCTTCATCAGAAGAATTCGACCACTGTTTCTTCATTTGTAGAAGAGCATTTTCTAGCTCATCTGATGTCATACCTAATTTTAATTGTCCAATTCTAATATGCGGTTCAACAATTATCTCTTTCATAATAATATCTTCATATTCTCAAAAGCATCTATATTCATTTCATTGTTTAGGGCATGAAAATAGGATTATGGTAATCGAATACTGTATATCGTATCAAACTGATAGGGGTCAGATAATAAAACCTTTCCATTGGAAACTACCGCAATCTTTTCGCCTTCTTCAATTTGCGATAGCTGAATATTTCCTTTTAAGTATTTCGAAGCTCCCTGAATGAGATAGTAATTATTTGTACCGTACAGTTGATTGGGAGCAGTTGCATAGATAGAATTATTGCTTAAATCCACCTTTGTTACAGTAAGTTCCGATTTTGTCCTCCCCCACGGATGCAACAGGAAACCGCCTATAAGAATCGCTACGATCAAAGCCATACCAAAGGCAGTCAATTTCTTACTTGATTTCGTCATTTTAATCACCTCTTCATCAGAGCTCTATTTGAATTATCCGAACGTCACATTTTTCTGATCGATTGCAGTTATAAGAATCACATCAATGGTATCATGATTATTGGCTTCTCTGTTTGAATAACGAATTTTAAGCCTGCTTTATTTCATCTGTCCACAATTTTTTTCAAAATCGTATAGCTGCACATAAATTTCCAGAAAACTTGTAGCACAATCACGATTTTTCTTTTCATTCAAACAAACCACCACGGCAGTTCCAGCCACAAATTATCCATGGCCTGTTCCTCGGTCTTTTTAGCACGGCTCTTTGTCAGGTGGAAGTATATCGCTGTACCGATCAGGGGATGCTCCTCACCGTCTGTGAAGCCATAGCGGTACAGCAGATAAGTCTGCTCTCGCCGGGTCAGCCGTTTCAGGCTATCGTACAGTTCCCGGCGCGATTCCTGCTCTTCCATAATACTCTGCGGCTGCATGGCATAAGGGTCTGCTATGGCTTCGATGCGCCGCAGTTGTTCCTCTCCCGGCAGAACATCGTCCAGCGAAACGCGCTGGTAGCAGATACCGTCCTTGCCCTCCGTTACCATCCGCTGCTCAAAAGCGGCAAAGGCATCCCGCACCATGTCCATCATGGCGTTATGAATGGCAGGAGCCGCATAGGTCAGGAACTTCATGCCGCGCGCTGCATCGAACTTCGGCACGGCCTTCCACAAGCCCATATTCCCTGCCTGTTTCAAATCGTCCGTGTCAAGGTTCAGGCCGGACTGTGCCAGATTCATGCTGCGGAATAGGTCGTTCGCCACCTTGCCAATAAAGGACTTGTTGTTGTCGATCAGGCTGTCCAGTGCAGTTGCATCGCCTTTCTGTGCCAGCGCACAAAGCCGTTCATTCGTCTGCTTCATGGGCGTTTTCCTGCTCTGCGGCAGACTGCAAGATTCCCAGCAGACCGTTCCGCAGCTGTTCCAGTGCTTCCGGCGTGGCTCCCTCCATGCCCGAAACGCTGTCCAACATTGCATCCGCCAACTGCTCTGCCGTGATCGTTGGGTGCTGCACATCCTGCCCTTTGGTCAATTCGGTGAACATTTTCTCTGCCACTTTCTTGCTCATGGCTTCCTGTTCAGCGTAATGGCTCCCGATGCCCTTTTTGATTTCCTTGACCGCCGCCATGAAGTACATTTCAATGTTATCAAGGTCGCCTTGGTACACCGGCTTTCTTCGGAGACTGATGTCCTTTGCGGCTTTGGCTGCTTCCGGGGTCTTGACCTTTGTGCGCAGCAGGGTGCTCAATGTCGTGAGCATGGCATTCTGTGCTGCGATACCAGACGCAAAAGTATCATCAAAATACTGCGCTATGCGGTAAGTAAGCTCTGCGAAACGGGCATTTTCCAGCAGCAGATTGACCACCTCTGTATTGACACGCCCTGTGTAGAGGTTCTTTGCAGCTTCTACGGACAAGCCCAGTTCGGCAATGTCGTAATTTTTGCGGTCGGGGATGTTGGTTTCTCCCAGCAGGAAATCCGTGGACACATTAAACAGCCTTGCGATTTTCAGCACCTGCTCATGGGTCAGCGTCCCTTTTGCGCCGCTGATGAAGCGGCTGATGGTGCTTTTGGAGCAGCCGATTTCCTTGGCAAGCTCCGGTTGGCTGATATTGTGCTCTTTCATCAAGTCCGCAAGACGGACATTGGACGGTGCGGGCAGATATTCCTGTGCCATGTGGTCGGCCCTCCTTTTTGAGCTTTTTCCTCATTATAATACGCTCTGCCGTTTTGTTCAATATACGGTTACCTCTCCGCCCTTGCTGTTGCAAATCTGCAACCAGTAAGGGCTTTTTTCTTTTTCCGTTGCAGTTTTGCCGCTTTTTTGCTCTTTCTGCAAAATTCCCCGTATATTCAGGCAGGAAACAAAAAACACCAGAGTTCCCACGCTGGGTACTCTGGTGCAACGCATAACACCGCCCTGCTCGGTGGCCGCAGGGTGCGCGGTTTTGTGGACATCGAACCGCTTGTCCCCCCCTGCCCGTAAAAAGTGCATTTTTTCACGGAAGAAGTTCGTACAACCTGTACGGTCTGTACTTGTACGAATCTGTACGGCAGATTGCAAAAAATTAAAGCGTGTTATCGTTTATATTTTGTTTATCCGTACGCCGTACGAACCGTACAGGTTGTTTGAACTCCGTACGCAATTTTTTCAGATGCGTACGGAGCAATCAAGTTCGCATTGTGCGAACTTGATCGTAGCTCTCCCGCAGGAGACGTTCCCCTCGGAGAGTCCTCGAAGAGCCCACTACACTTTGCAGCCCATAGGGATGAAAGTGTTATAGTGGGTTATTACACTTCCGAAGAAGTGCACCTCCGTCCCCCGTCACCTTCCTCTGAACCCCGAAAGGAGGGATGCCCTTTGGCAAGAAACGATGGTATTGACCGCACAAGTGTCCGAAATCTCGCCGTTTCGGACAAGGCCGTTGGCAACACCCAACAGCACAACGAGCGCGAAAAGGACAGCTATCGGAACCCCGATATTATCCCCCAGCGCGCTGCATGGAACGTCCACTTCAAAAAGCCAACCGCCAGCTACACTGACCTGTTCTCCCAACTGGAAGCCGCTGGTACGATTTCAACGCGCGGCTTGAAGCCGGATGCCACCCATTACTGCGAGCTTGTCTTTGATGTCAACTCGGCCTACTTTGACAACCACGGCGGCTACGAGT
Source organism: Faecalibacterium sp. BCRC 81149 (assembly GCF_022750605.1). NCBI lineage: Bacteria > Bacillati > Bacillota > Clostridia > Eubacteriales > Oscillospiraceae > Faecalibacterium > Faecalibacterium sp. BCRC 81149. Next base: position 6,131 of record NZ_QXJA01000028.1, read on the forward strand.
TCGCCAAGCAGTTCTATGAGGATGCCTACCAAGCTGCCGTTCAAATCGTGGGCGGTGAGCAGTATATCCTCTCGGCAGTCATGCACGCCGATGAGATCAACCGTGCCATGACCGAAGCATTAGGCCGTGAAGTCTACCACTATCATCTCCATGTGGTCTATGTGCCTGTGGTGGAAAAGCAGATCCTCTGGTCGAAACGCTGCAAGGACAAGGCACTGGTCGGCACAGTCAAGGAGGCCGTCATGCAGGTCAGCCGGAGCAAGAAGTGGGCATCCAAGCCCTTGCTGGACGATGCCGGAAAGCCCGTCCTGCAAAAGAACGGCAAACAAGTCCTGAAGAAGTCGTACAGCATCTTGCAGGATGATTTCTTCAACTATATGCGCGCTGCCGGGTACACGGATGTGGAGCGCGGCGAGCGTGGCAGCACCGAAGAACACCTAACCGTCACCCAGTTCAAAGTCCAACGGGAGCAAGAGCGTCTGGGCAGCCTGACCGTCCAGATTGACCAGAAAGGGCAGCACCTCACCCAAACCAACAAAACCCTCTCCAAGACCGAAAAGGAACTTGCCGCTGTGCAGAAAAAGGTCACGCTCACAAAAGAAGCCCTCATTCATGCGCGCGATCTGGATTATATTGGTAAGCGCACCTTTCTCGGCAACTATTCGCTGACCGAAGAAGAGTTTTCCAAGCTGAAAAAGCAAGCCGACCACGGCTATATGATGGATGTGGAGAACCGCCGCCTGAAAGAAGAACTTTCCACCGCCAAGAAAGAGGCCGTTCGTTGGAGCAACAAGTACCACGACCTGTGGTACGACGTGAAACCCTATCTGGATGCTCTCCACCGTGCGCCCGAACTGGTGCGTGGCTTTCTGGAAAAGATTCTTGCCCCCAAGCAGGAGCACACCATGAATGTGCCGCAGCAAAACCGTAAGCGTGGGCAAGATGTAGAACTTTAAGCTGAATTTTTAGATGATATGACAATATAAGGAGCAATGCTTATGGATTTTGACCGTAATTCTATGACCGTCCCTGTGCAATCTTCCGATTATACGAAAAAGTTCTTGCAAAAGGACTCGAATCCCACTACAATGGAAGTGGTCACTCAAACCAATGCCGTCAGGTCTCCGACTGACAGCCCGGCAACCACGAAACTGGTGTACACGGTGGAAGAGATCGCACGAATGCTGGCCATCAGCCTGCGCTCTGCTTACAATCTGTGCAACAGCACTACCGAATTCCGTGTCCTGCGAGTAGGCGGAAGCATCCGTGTGCCGAAGGACAGCTTCGATGCGTGGCTCTACCGGGCAGCTTGATAAGGAGGCAAACAGTATGGCATATATTACGAAGCGCGGCAACTCTTACAGCGTCCGCTACACCTACGAAGATGAGCACGGCAAGAGCTGCGACAAATGGGAGAGCTTTCCCACAAAAGAGGAGGCAACGAACCGAAAAAAGCAAATCGAGCATGAACTGGCCGCTGGCACTTTCCTGATTCCGTCCTCGGTAACGGTGGCAGAGTTCCTGATGGACTGGCTGCCGAAACAGTGCAGCAAGCACAAGTGGGCACCCAAAACCTACGAATCCAACCTTTCCACCATTCAGAATCTCATTATCCCCTATATCGGTAGCATGGAGATGCAGAAGCTCAAGCCCTACCACATGGAGAACCTCTACACGACCCTGAGCAAAACGCCCTGTGGTTCGTATATCGAGGGCAAGAAGCAGGAACTGACCGAAAAGCAGAAGCAGCGTTTCCTTTCCGGCACAACGATCCATGAGGTGCACCGGCTGCTGGGCACTGCCTTCCAGTATGCCGTAGAGTGGGGCATCCTTGTCAAAAGCCCTGTTCCCGTGGACAGCCCCAAGAAGTCTACGCAGGAGCGCACCATCTGGACGGTAGAGGAAATGAGGGCGGCTCTGGACAGCATGGAGGACCCCATCCTGCATCTGGCAGTCCACCTCACACTGGTGGGCGCACTGCGAGAGGGCGAGATCGTAGGTCTGACCCCGGAAGATCTCGATTTTGATGCCGCAGATGGCATCGGAACCTTCCGTATCAACAAGTCCATGCAGCGGGTGCGGAAAGAAGCCCTAAATCAAGTGGACGATGGCTGCATCATCAAGATATTCCCGGACAAGCTGGAGCGCAGCACCACTTCCCTCATCCTGAAAAGCACCAAAACCGCATCCTCCTGCCGTACCATCTTCATGACCTCTGCACTGAAAGAGGAATTGAAGAAGTGGCTGAATCAGTTGGCGGCAGACGAGATGAAAGACCCGGCACGCTACCATGATAGCGGAATGCTGTTCCGTCTACCCAATGGTCTGGCAGTGGAGCCGGTGCTGATCCGCAAGAAGTTCCTCAAATGGCAGGATGCCCACCCGGAATTCCCCCGCATTGTGTTCCACGGTTTGCGGCATTCCAGTGCCACCTATCAACTGATGATTTCCGGCGGCGATGTGAAAGCCGTTCAGGGCACCACAGGGCACGCCACGGCGGATATGCTGGTGAACACCTACGCTCATATCCAGCAGTCCTCTCGTGTAGAACTGGGCAGGAAATTTGAGGAAGGGTTCTATGCTAAACAGGAAAGCCCCAGCCCGCAGGCTGTACCCGCCGCAGGCGAACCGACCATCTCCATGACCGCTCTGCTGGAACTTCTGAAGGACGCAGACCCCGAAGTAAAGGCGCAGCTCCGTCTGGCTCTGCTGACCTGATGCAAAATTTACCACGCATTTCAAAGCAATTCCAGCCCATGCAGAGGATTCCCACGAAAACGCCGACCGTGCAAAAACCGTGCATTGACCGTGCAAACCCCGATTTTTCGGGGTTACATAACAAAAAAGAACGTCAAATCTTACGATTTGACGTTCAATATCTGGTGCACCTCCAGGGACTCGAACCCTGGGCCCACTGATTAAGAGTCAGTTGCTCTACCAACTGAGCTAGAGGTGCATATGGTGACCCGTACCGGAATCGAACCGATGTTAAAGGCGTGAGAGGCCTCTGTCTTAACCGCTTGACCAACGGGCCATATAAAAGTCGGCGACTACCTATTTTCACGCGCCGTTTCCAGCGAACTATCTTGGGCACGAGTGAGCTTAACTTCTGTGTTCGGAATGGGAACAGGTGGAACCTCACCGTCATCGTCACCGACCAATATGACTGGTTCAGTATAACATTTCTGTTTTACTTTGTCCAGTGTTTCTTGAAGGACGTGCCTTCAAAACTGAATAATCACTGCTGACATTTTATCATTGACTTGAGAATTCAAGCGAATTGTGGTCAAGCCCTCGATCTATTAGTACACACTTGCTGAATGGATCACTCCACTTACACATCGTGCCTATCAACCTCGTAGTCTACAAGGGAT
>NZ_QXJA01000029.1:0-6519 GCF_022750605.1 Faecalibacterium sp. BCRC 81149
TCTTTCTTTTGTTTTTCTGTAATTAGTTTATCTTTATTTAATTGCATTGGATTTTCCAACGTAGGGTTTTCCTGCGTGGGATTCTCCAACGTTGGATTTTCCAATGTAGGTGAAACCGATGCAGGAATGGGCTGCGGCAGCTCAAAGATTACATAGTCTGCGCCGCGCAGCCGCCCTTTCTCGTCCCGTTCTCTGGAACGCTGGATGTAGCCTGCCTGTTCCAGTTCCCGGATAGCCTGCCGTATCGCATCGATGCTTTCCCGGTTGATACGGGCTAGCCCTTGCAGGGTGTAGTCCCAATCTTCCGGTAGGGAGAGCATTTGGGAGAGTAAGCCCTTGGCTTTCAGGGACAAGGCCCGGTTCCGCAGGTGATGGTTCGACATGACCGTGTAGCCGCTGTTCTTTTCTACCCGAAAAACTGCCATTTCACGGATGCCTCCTTTCGTTGTAAACAAAAAAAGCAGCGTTCATTTGCTCCCGGTGATGGGAGAAGTGAACGCTGCGCGTACTTGATAATTTTTAGGTTGTGTGGTATATAAAAGGCAACTATATTTCAAACACGGCTGCCCATCGGGGTGCGATACAAGCAAGTTGCTATCCGATGACCTTGAAAACAAATTGTACTACGATGTTTTTTGAAAAGTTCTGTATCACTACTCGCACCAAACAATGAAAATCCGAACCCTTTCTCAAAAGAGAAGGGTTCGGATTTTTTGTTTTCCTTGCGCTTGGATTTTCTGATTTACAAACCTGAAGTGCTGTATTATAATAAAGTAATCACACAACAGGAGGCTCCTCAGAATGTCCCATTTGATCGAAACGGTATACAACTTGCTCTGGGGTGATTTGTTCACCCTGCCGGTGGGCGGCGGCATCGGCATTTCGCTGATGGCGGTGCTGCTGCTCACGGCGGGTGTGTTCTTCACCCTGCGCACCCGGCTGCTGCCCGTGCGGCTGTTCCGGGATATGATCGCCGCTGTCTGCGAGAAGAACCAGAGCATGGACAGCCTTTCCTCTTTTCAGACGCTCATCGTCTCCACGGCCACCCGGGTAGGCATGGGCAATCTGGTGGGCGTGGTGGCGGCAGTGTCTGCCGGTGGTGCCGGTGCGGTGTTCTGGATGTGGGTCACGGCCCTGCTGGGGGCCTCCACCTCCTTTGTGGAATCCACACTGGCCCAGAAGTACCGGCAGCCTGACCCGCTCTATGGCGGGCAGCGCGGCGGCCCGGCCTACTACATCCATGTGCTGGCCGAGCGCAAGCGGGGCAAAAAGCTGCGTCATTCTATCATCGCGGTACTGTTTGCCATTTCAGGACTCATCTGCTGGTGCGGCATCAGCCAGGTCATCAGCAATTCGGTCAGCTCCGCCTTTGCCAATGCGTTCTCCATCCCGCCCATCGTGACCACAGTGGTGCTGGTGGTGCTCTCGGCGGTCATTGTCCTGCGCAGGGATGCCACCGTGAAAAGCCTGGATGTTATCGTGCCGATCATGGCGGTCTGCTATTTCGTGATGACGGTTATCATCATTGCGGTGAATTTCCGCCAGCTGCCCGCTGTGCTGGGCCGCATCTTCTCGGAAGCCTTCGGCCTGCGGCAGGTGGCCGCGGGCGGCTTTGGCGCGGTGCTGATGAACGGTGTCAAGCGCGGCCTGTTCTCCAATGAAGCGGGCAGCGGTTCAGCCCCCTGTGCGGCAGCGGCTGCCTCCTGCGATGATCCTGTGAAGATGGGCTTTGTGCAGGCACTGGGTGTCCTGATCGATACGGTGGTCATCTGCAGCTGCACTGCCTTTATGATGCTGCTGGCTCCCGCAAATGTCACCACTGGGCTGACCGGCATGGACCTGCTGCAGGCAGCGGCGCAGTACCATCTGGGCAGCTTTGGCGTGGTGTTCATTGCCGTCACGCTGGCGCTGTTCAGCTTCTCCACCTTCATCGGCATCCTGTTCTATGCCCGCTCCAATGTGGCGTACCTCTTTGGCGACCGCTGGGGCTGGCAGACAGCCTATAAGGTGCTGGCCCTTGTCATGCTGATGGTGGGCGGCCTGGAAGCCTATACCGTGGTGTGGGACCTGGGCGATGTGGGCATCGGCCTGATGACCATATTTAATCTCATTGCCCTCTACCCCATGTCCGGCGAAGCCATTGCCGCCTTGCGGGATTACGAGCGCCGGAAACATCTGACCCAAAACTGACCCTGCCGACAGCTTCCGCAGAAAAGCTGCAAAAATCCGAAAAAAGTAGTTGACAAATCGCCCGCAGTCTGATAAAATAAACAAGTCGTCCGGCAACGGACATGAACAGAATCTGGGCGTGTTCCCGAGTGGCCAATGGGGACAGACTGTAAATCTGCTGCTTTTCAGCTTCGGTGGTTCGAATCCACCCGCGCCCACCAAACAAGAGAAATCCGAACCTATTTCCGATTGGAGAAGGGTTCGGATTTTTCGTTTTCTTCGGGTACAACAATGAAGGCTCCCGTGGACGGCGCAAAACTCCGATACCTTGTCATAGACCGTAACCACACAACAAGAGTTTGGAGGACACGATGATGAAGTACGATGAAAGAGCCTGCAAGTTTAACATGGACACCGGATGTGTGGAGCTGTTGCTCCGGGATGGGAGAAAAATCTCCATTGACTGCACCGGGGTTGAGGATGCGCTGGATGTGACCATGGCGCAGCAGACAGAACTGGACTACCTTATCTACAATGACCCACTGGCGTATGCAGAGCTGATTCTAAACGGTGAGCCGGAAGAATACCTGCGGAATGTGGCTGGGAGCCACGGGCTGGAAGATTAAGAGCAAAAAAATAAGAGGTGTGCCCAACTGGACACACCTCGGTGAGATACATATATATAAGGCAGGGCGTTCCCTCTTTACCGGGAGCGTCCTGCTGTTTTTATGCGGCAACAGGCAATGCTTGTAGAGCTTCCTGCTCTTTCAGCCATTCCTCATATTCACGCTGGCCTTCCTCGCTGTTGAAAAACTCAACCATGGAAGGATAGAAACAACGTGCCAGCGACTTGATCGCTTCATCCGGGTAGCCGGACTTGTTTACAGACTTTTTCTTTTTGCTCAAATAGTGTCCTCCGAAAATCAAAGTTCAACATCCTGCCCACGCTTGCGGTTTTGCTGCTGCACATTCATGGTGCGCTCCTGCTTGGGGGCAAGAATCTTTTCCAGAAAGCCACGCACCAGCTCCGGCGCACGGTGGAGAGCATCCAGATAAGGCTTTACATCGTACCACAGGTCGTGGTACTTGTTGCTCCAATGAATGGCTTCCTTCTTGGCGGTGGAAAGTTCTTCTTTCAGGCGGCGGTTCTCCACGTCCATCATATAGCCGTGGTCAGCCTGTTTTTTCAGTTTGGAAAATTCTTCTTCGGTCAGCGAGTAGTTACCGAGGAAGGTGCGCTTGCCGATATAATCCAGATCGCGCGCATGAATGAGGGCTTCTTTCGTGAGTGTGGCCTTTTTCTGCACAGCGGCAAGCTCCCTCTCCTTTTTGGAGAGGGTCTGACAGGTTTTAGTAAGCGACTGCGCCTTTTGGTCGGCTTGGGCGGTAAGGGTGTCCAGACGTTCCTGCTCCCGCTGGACTTTGAATTGGGTGACGGTCAGGTGTTCTTCAGTGCTGCCACGCTCACCGCGCTCTACATCGGTATACCCGGCGCTGCGCATATAGTTGAAGAAATCGTCTTGCAGGATGCTGTACGACTTCTTCAAAACAGGCTTGCCGTTCTTTTGCAGGACGGGCTTTCCGGCATCGTCCAGCAAGGGCTTGGATGCCCACTTCTTGCTCCGGCTGACCTGCATGACGGTCTCCTTGACTGTGCCGACCAGTGCCTTATCCTTGCAGCGTTTCGACCAGAGGATCTGCTTTTCCACCACAGGTACATAGACCACATGGAGGTGGTAGTGGTAGACCTCCCTGCCTAGTGCTTCGGTCATGGCGCGGTTGATCTCATCCGCGTGCATGACTGCCGAGAGGATATACTGCTCACCACCCACGATTTGCACAGCAGCTTTGTAGGCATCCTCATAGAACTGCTTGGCGAACTCGTAGCCACCGTGATTGTCAAAATAGGCCGAGTTGACATCAAAGACAAGCTCGCAATAATGGGTGGCATCCGGCTTCAAGCCGCGCGTGGAGATGGTTCCGGCGGCTTCCAGTTGGGCGAACAGGTCAGTGTAGCTGGCGGTTGGCTTTTTGAAGTGGACGTTCCATGCAGCGCGCTGGGGGATAATATCGGGGTTCCGATAGCTGTCCTTTTCGCGCTCGTTGTGCTGCTGGGTGTTACCAACGGCCTTGTCTGAAACGGCGAGATTTCGGACACTGGTGCGGTCAACGCCATCGTTTCTTGCCAAAGGGCATCCCTCCTTTCAAGGGGTACTGTTTAACACTCTTACTCATAATGCAGATGGTTTTTTTGATAAACGATAAAAATATATTGATTTTCAATTTAACGTGTGCTATTCTAAATGTGAAATCAAAGGGGGATGCAATATGGGTAAGAATGATTTTCGGGTTGATACAACTTCTTCCGAGAAAAAGACGTTTTTCAAAAAGAAACAAACACTTCTCGGACTGGCATTCTTACTGACTGTTCCGCAAATGTTCAGTGCAGTGATTCTTCCTATTCAATGGCTTTTGGGTGCAAGGCATGGAGTGGTTCTTAATGTCACTTCCATTGCATCGCAGGAACTGTATTTCCTTGTAATGACGATTGCCGGAATCTCTGTTTTGAAGATGATGCTTAGTGATAAAACTTTTTCTAAAACGCTGGTTCAATGCACTCGTCTTGAAGGCTATCTTATTGCGGTTGCATCTGTGATATTTCCACTTTTACCGGGATATCAAGCGTCTGGTTCGACCTTTTTCTTCTGTGATTCAGTATTGCTGTTGCCTGGAGTACTTCTGATTATCATGGCTGAGTTGTTGAAAGAAGCTGTTGCGATGCAGAAGGAATTGAACGAAGTTCTTTAAGGGGATAAGAATGGCAATCATACTACGATTGGACCGCATTATGGCAGACCGAAAGATTTCCTTGACAGAACTTTCTGAACGTGTTGGAATCTCTATGGCGAACCTCTCAAATCTAAAGACCGGAAAGGTTAGAGCAATTCGTTTTTCTACACTGGATGCAATTTGCCGGGAGCTTCATTGTCAGCCGGGAGACATTTTAGAATACGATGAAACATAGAAGGAGTCGGAACAGGCACATTCCGTTATGCGGCTTTTCTTTAGGCGAACAGCTTGTTTGCGGTGGGGAGATGCACTTCTTCGGAAGTGTAATAACCCACTATGACACTTTCATCCCTGCGGTCTGCAAAGTGTAGTGGGCTCTTCGAGGACTCTCCGAGGGGGAACGTCTCCTGCGGGAGAGCTAATTGAGTTCACGTTTGCGAAGCAATGAAAGCCCCAGTGGGGCTTTTAAGTGACCGAACGGTCTTGCGCTAGCAAGATGGAGGGGCCTCGCCCCGACAAGTTCGCACAATGCGAACTTGATCGCTCCGTACGCATTTGAAAAAATCGCGTACGGAGTTCAAATAATCTGTACGGTTCGTACGACGCACAAATGATCGAAATACAGACGATAAAGCGCTCGATTTTCTCAAAATTCGCCGTACAAGTGCGTACAAGTACAGACCGTACAAGTTGTACGAATTTCTTCCATGAAAAAATGCACTTTTTACGGGCAGGGGTGGACAAGCGGTTCGATGCCCACAAAGCCCCGCACCCTGCGACCACTGGGCGAAGCGATATTATGTACTGCACCAGAGACCCCAAAGTGGGAACTCTGGTGTTTTTTTGCTTCCTGCCTGAATATACGGAGAATTTTGCGGAAAGGGCGAAAAAGCAGCAGAACTGCAACGGAAAAAGAAAAAAGCCCTTACTGGTTGCAGGGCTGCAACAGCAAGGGCGGAGATGGAACCGTATATTGAACAAAACGGCAGAGCGTATTATAATGAGGAAAAAGCTCAAAAAGGAGGGCCGACTTCATGGCACAGGAATATTTGCCTGCACCATCCAACATCCGTCTTGCGGACTTGATGAAAGAGCACAACATCAGCCAACCAGAACTTGCTAAGGAACTCGGCTGCTCCAAGAGCACCATCAACCGTTTTATCAGTGGCGCAAAAGGAACCCTGACCCATGAGCAGGTGCTGAAGATTGCAAGGCTGTTCAACGTATCTACGGATTTCCTGCTGGGAGAAACCAACATCCCTGACCGCAAGAACTACGACATTGCCGAACTGGGTTTGTCCGTAGAAGCTGCAAAGAACCTCTACACAGGGCGTGTCAATACAGAGGTGGTCAACCTGCTGTTGGAAAACGCCCGCTTTGCAGAGCTTACTTACCGCATAGCGCAGTATTTTGATGATACCTTTGCATCCGGTATCGCAGCACAGAACGCCATGCTCACGACATTGAGCACCCTGCTGCGCACAAAGGTCAAGACCCCGGAAGCAGCCAAAGCCGCAAAGGACATCAGCCTTCGGAGAAAGCCCGTGTACCAAGGTGATC
>NZ_QXJA01000030.1:0-5331 GCF_022750605.1 Faecalibacterium sp. BCRC 81149
CGGCGGTTATCTCTATATCAAGATGAAGGGCGTAAAGCCTGCGTCCAAGAAAAATCAGCCGGACCCGGATGCGGATTATCACGATGAGGATGAAGATACGCTCCAGCTGCCGGAGGATGATGGTGACGAGGACGAAGAAGTGGATGTCAACGAGGATTATGAAGCGGAATCGGAAGATGAACCTGTCTGATTAACGCAGCGTTGACCGGTGGGGCGGCTGAAAAGCCGTCCCCTTTACATAGCCAAATGGTTGGTGGGTGAACTGTTTTGAGCTATGAAGCTATGGACTCTGTAGGCGATATCTGATAAAATAGAAAGTAAGAACAGCTCAACAACTCGGAATTTTACCATCCAGCATCTCTCAAAAATAATAGGCATATTTTCATATAGTGTTGATTAAATGTCTATAAGTGCTCATATTCTGCGCATTTTGATCTGCATTTATTCATATCTATAAATCATCAAATACGTATTTATATTGGTATCTGGATTTTCGCCCTTCACACCCGTTCTCGTACGATCATGAGTGCATACCCCAGCAGGTTCGTTCCGTGCCACTTTTTCACGTCGAGTCGATCTGGGTCCTTCATCGATAAGCCGATGCCCCAGATGTGGTCCTTGACGGCGCACTCTGCGAGGATGGCGTCGCCGGTGGATTTGAGCTGAGCCTTCAGGTCTTCGTTCTGCTCAAACTTTGCGAGGAGGCCTTCGTAGACGAGGATCTGGCGCATGCCGTTCCATCTGCTTTCATCATAGTTTGAAACCTGGCGGCCCAGTTCCTTGATGCGGCCGACGTCATCGGTTTTCAGGATTTCTGCGGCGACCTTCTCGTCCCGAAAGCAGCGCGCCTTCTGGTACATCATGTACTGCTCCATGGATGAAAACCGGATGCCGTCCTTTTCGAAATCCGACCGATACCAGTTACTCAAATATCCGTATTCCTCATCCGGATTGTGAAAGCCGATGATCTGCTTTGTATTCATAATCCGTTCCTCCTGTCTATATGCTGCAGATGGTTTTCTGCACTATGATCATAGCACTGTTCTACGACAAAATTTTTCACATCATACGCCTGATTTCGGCTGTCTTTATATAAATCCGTACTTTTTTCCCAGGTTCTCGGCTACCTGGGCGCCGGTTTTGCACTTTCCATCTGCGATATCCTGTCTCGCCTCCGAAAGCTGACTCAGCATCTCCTATTTACGGATGTTCTGGTAGTACCGGACCGGTTTCCCGTGCTCTTCGGCGTACTGGATTTCCGAGCGGGTGCTGTCACCGATGTAGCCGCCGACGTTGATGACGTAGATTTCGTCAGCCATGTCGATTTTCCGTTTGTGCATGTCGTCGAGCATTTCCTTCGTTTTCGAGAGGGTTCCTTCGTCCATGCCGTCCCAGACTTCCTGATCGCCGGCGTGGCCGAAGAGCCCGACGCTGATGACGATATAACCCGCAAGCGTCAGCCGCTTCTGGGCATCCATGAACTGCTCTTTGAAGCGGGTGCTGCCACAGAGCGTGACTACTTTATATTTTCCTACCATCTATCTTTCTCCATACTTCGCTCAGCAGTTCTTCCACTGCCTGTTCAACACGTTCATCTGTATCGTCTTTTAATGTCAGAGCCAGCGAGAGCGCGTCAACGCTATGTCCAGTAGCTAAAATCCGAGGATCGTATCTCCACATTTCTACCGCCACCTGAGTCTTCGAATCCTGAAGTCTGTTTGTCATAACGTTTTTCCATTGAGATATTTTATCTGTCGCATAGCACTCGACGGCTGGTGCGCTCAGCATCGAATATTCTGCCAGTGCCGAATATCCGCTTACCAGCATATCCGCCCCAATATACTCCTTCGGAACATAGACCGTTCGCTTTACCGGATTCAACAGAGTCTCTTCCGCTTTCTGAAACAGCACTTCCGGCGGATCTTCGGACAGCAGAATTTTCTGCACACCAGCTTTCTTTATCTGCAACAGCCCCATCTCCTCCAGCTGTCTCGATGCTCTCGATATAGACGTAGCTGTCAGCTTTAAATCCTTCGCTGCCTGGCTCGACGGCAGTTCTTTCGTGCCGCCGTAAATAAAATGCAATAAAAGCAGCTGCGCCGACGGAAGCAGATCTTCTCTTGGCTGCTTCTCCGCATCGCACCGCTCCTGCAAATACACGCTCATAAACGGCAGATAGATTTGTTTTCCATCTACGATAAACGGGATCTTTTCACGAAGCAGATATTCCTTTTGACGATAACTGAGTTCGTTTAGCACCAGCACGACAGGCAGGTTCTCTTTTTTCTGTATACGGGCAATATGCTTTTTCAGCACTTCGATCTGCTCCAACTCTGTCTTTGGATAAAGAAAAATCACTTTCTGTCCATCCATGGATACCTTCTGTAAACGATACCTTACAGCTATATAATTGGGCAGATGGTCAAACTCTGCGCGCTGAACTGTCGCTTTAATTCCCAGAACTTTATAGAGATATTCCATATGTTCTCCTTCTATTTAACTCTATTTTTGTATTATAACTTGTTTTAAGTTAAGTTTCGATATTAAAGTTAAGATAATTCAAAAAAATCATCAGGAAGCGGAAATATCATAAGAATAATTTAACACCATGGCACCTTCTTTTTCCTCTCAGATTTCCGTGCTCTGCCACTTTTATGAGCGTTCTTTTCAGTATTTTGCCACTTTCATGAGGGAATAATCCGTGCTTCATTACACTTTCATGAGCGAATTTATGCTGTAATATGACATTTTCATGAGGGAATTGGTGCTTCGATGCGACGTGAGGAGGTAGTGGGCGGAGGCATGGGCGCGATAAAGGCAACGAGTGCGAATGGGTGGACGCGACGTGAGAAGGTGGAGGGTGCGGACGCGTGGGCGCGGAGTGAGCAGGCGGAGGGCCGAGACATTGGCCCGGGAAAAGTGAGCAGAAATATACGAGTGTCAACGGGAGGGTTTTATGGTACAACTAGAAGTAGTTTTTTGATGGAGGTGCCTATGGAGCCGAAGGTCAGTATCATCGTGCCGGTGTATAACGCGGAGAAGAGTCTCGCGCGCTGTGTGGACAGTATTCTGAATCAGGAGTTTCGGGATTTCGAGCTGATCCTCATGGATGATGGAAGTAAGGATCGGTCCGGGGAGATCTGCGACGGATATGCGCGGGCGGATGCGCGCGTGGTGGTCGTGCATAAGGAGAATACGGGGGTGTCGGATACGCGAAACCAGGCGATCGCGCGGGCGCGGGGTACGTTTCTGCAGTTCGTGGACAGTGATGACTGGCTGACGGCGGATGCGACGAAGCTGATGGTGCGGGCGGCCGAGGAGACGGGCTGCGACATGGTGATCGCGGATTTCTATCGTGTCGTCGGAGAGATGGTGTCGCGGAAGGGGGATATCGACGCGGACCAGGTGATCGGGCGTGAAGCGTTCGTTGGCTTCATGATGGAGAACCCGGCGGACTACTACTATGGGGTGCTGTGGAATAAGCTGTACCGGCGCTCGCTTGTGGAGGCGCACGGGATCCGGATGGATGCGAAGCTCAGCTGGTGCGAGGATTTTCTGTTTAATCTCGAGTATGTGCGCTATGCGACGACGTTCTATGCGCTGCGGACGCCGGTCTACTATTATGTGAAGACGAAGGGTTCGCTGGTGAATCAGAAGATCAGCTTCGCGCGGACGGTGGAGATGAAACTCGCGATGTTCGAGTGCTACAACGACTTCTTCAAGCATGTGCTGGATGAGGATGCGTATGAGCGGAAGCGGCTGCAGGTCTATCATTTTCTAGTGGATGCGGCGAAGGATGGTTTCGTGTTCCCGGCGACGATTCCGGGGACGCAGAAGCTCGGTGAGGAGCGGAGCCAGGCGCTGCAGGAGGTGATTTCGGAGGATGGGATCATCGTGGAGAAGTACCGCGACCGGAAGCTGCTCGAGCGCTATCTCGAGTCGGTGGCGCTGAAGTATGATATGACGCTGGCGGAGCTGTCGCTGCTGCTGTATCGGAAGGACGCGGGAAAGGCGCTCACTCGAGGGGCTGAAGCGCAGATGCCTGCGCGGGAAGATGCCGTGGAGGCGACTGATCGAAAGGATGCCGGAAAGGCGCTGAGCCGGAAGGATCTCGCGGAGCTGATGCATATGAGCCGCGGGGATCTGCGCGCCGCGCTGCAGAAGCTGGTCTCACGCGGGATGCTCGAAGTGGTCGACGTGCCGAGGAAACGACGTGAAGCGGCGGAAATAGCCGAGGCGACCGGTCTTTTCGGAAAGCGTGGCGAGGCACAGGATGCAGACGCGAACGGAATGACGAAGAAAAAACGCGAGCCGCGGATGATTCGTCTCGAGCTGCTGCCGGCGTCGGATGCGGTGCTGCAGGATATCGCGGCCGCGGAGCGTGACTACGAGCAGGCGAAGTTCCGGGGATTTACCGAGGACGAGCTCCGGCAGTATACAGCGCTCGAGCGGCGTGTGCAGGAGAACGAAAAGCAGATACTGCAGAAGTGAGGATGGGCAGACGAACACCATCAGCGATGCCTGGCGATGAGTCAGCGAGGGGCAGAATGCGTTGCGGCGAGGCACAACGCATGCGCGGAGTGATGATGTGGAGGGCCGAAACATGGGCACAAGCGAGTAGGAGGCGGTGACTAGCCGCCGTCCTCTCACACCACCGTGCGTACCGTTCGGTACACGGCGGTTTCAACAGTTGACGTGCATAGACTGATAAGCTGTGGCAAGATCATAAAAGGCCCAGTTTGTAGACCTAAAACAGAATACCGTTCCTTACATAGCAGTCATGCGCTTCGGTGCCTGGCTGCTAATTTTTTTGCGAAAGGAGCAGTATCGAATGAAGCTTGTATTAGCGGAAAAGCCCTCGGTTGCCATGAGTCTCTCGAAAGTGATCGGGGCAGATCAGCGCGGGGACGGTTATATGGAGGGCAATGGCTACCTTGTCAGTTGGTGTGTGGGGCATCTGGTGGAACTTTCCCAGCCGGAAGCCTATGATGAAAAGTATGCAAAGTGGAAGTATGATGATCTTCCGATTTTGCCGGAACATTGGCAGTATCAGGTGTCCGCCAGCACGAAAAAGCAGTTCGGAATCCTGAAAAAGCTCATGCAGCGGAAAGATGTGGAGAGTCTGATCTGTGCAACCGATGCAGGGCGTGAGGGCGAACTGATTTTCCGACTGGTTTACCATCAGTGCGGCTGCAAAAAGCCGGTGGAACGGCTTTGGATTTCATCAATGGAGGACAGTGCTATCCGGGAAGGCTTTCAGAAGCTCAGACCGGGAACAGAATATGATGCCTTATATGAGGCGGCTTTATGCCGGGAGCGAGCCGACTGGAT
>NZ_QXJA01000031.1:0-4708 GCF_022750605.1 Faecalibacterium sp. BCRC 81149
ATTCTTTTGCGTTTGGCAGTATGGAGATACTTTCATGGTTGGTATTTCTCTTTGGCGTTATCAACCTTATCAATACGACACTCTCTAACCAGATAGCCCGAAAGCAGGAAAACAGTATTCTGCGTTCCATCGGCCTAACACAAAAACAGCTATGTAAAATGAACATCTGTGAGGGGCTGTGCTATGCGCTCTTTGCAACATTGGCGACGCTGATCGTTGGGCTTCCAGTTTCCATCTTTGCTTGCAGAAAAATGAGTGTAGGTGCTTTTGCCGGAAATGTAGTGCCTTATAAATTCCCGGTTTTGGAAATGGGTCTGTTCATTCTGGTATTGTTCGGAATGGAACTGATCTTGTCTGTATGGACAATCCGCAAACAGAAAAAACAATCCCTGATCGAACAAATGCGGGCGATGGAATAATCGTATGGGATCGGCGGGGCGGCGTGTGCTGCCCCGCTTTTTTCGCCATTTCTCAAAAAATTTTTGAAATGTCCGAGCGCTGTAACATTTCACCCCGATTTTCAATGAAATTTTGGGGCCGCTGTAACATTTCGCGGACATTTGGGTTTTACAATACCCTTATCAGCAGGCAGAAAGCCTTGAAAGGAGTTTTGAGTATGAGCATTTTACAGACTATCGACCTGAAAAAGTATTACGGCACAAAGCCGAATATCACCCGCGCCCTTGACGGCGTGAACTTCTCCGTAAATGACGGTGAGTTTGTGGCCGTTGTGGGAACCTCCGGCAGCGGCAAGTCCACCCTGCTTCACATGATGGGCGGGCTGGACACTCCCACCAGCGGAACCGTGATTGTCCGGGACAAAGAGCTGTCAAAAATGAACGACGAACAGCTCACCATCTTCCGCCGCCGCAACATCGGTTTTATCTTCCAGAACTATAACCTTGTTCCCATCCTGAATGTGTATGAGAACATCGTCCTGCCGGTGGAACTGGACGGGGACACGGTGGATCAGAAGTTTTTGGACGAGATCGTTCACCTGCTGGGGCTGGAAGATAAACTGAAAAATATGCCGAACAATCTTTCCGGCGGCCAGCAGCAGCGTGTGGCGATTGCCCGCGCCCTGATTACCAAACCGGCTATTGTGCTGGCCGACGAGCCGACCGGCAACCTTGACAGCAAGACCAGCGCCGAGGTGCTGGGGCTTATCAAGCGCACAAGTGCGGAGTTCCGGCAGACTGTTGTGATGATTACCCACAATAACGACATAGCCCGCCTTGCAGATCGGATTGTCCGCATTGAGGATGGCAAGATTGTGGAGTAAGGAGGTGGCAGACTATGACATGGCCCTTTGAAAATGATACAAGTGCCATTGTAAAAAAATTGGCAGGTAGGAGTATGCAAGCGGATAAGAGAAACAAGGCATTTCTGCTTTTGACAATCGCCATCTCTGTCTGTATGGTTTTTTCGATTCTCCTAATATCAACAGGTACACAAGAGAAATTCAAGAACACACAGAGGAATAAAGCGCAGATTGGCATTTTGGGAGTTACAGACGAACAAACGGCTCAGCTGCATCAAAACGAAAATATTACATGGGTTGGCGAATATTCCGCTATAGGTGTGTTTTATGTTGAAAATAAAACAATCACTGTTGCTTATGGAAATGAAGATTATTTTTTACATCAGGAAGAAAAAACTTTTCAGGGAAGTGTGCCGCAGAAAGCGGATGAGATTATGCTCCCCCAGAACTACCTTGATTTTTTAGGAAAATCCTATCAGACTGGCGATACAATTTCTATTGACCTGACTGGAACAGGACAGAAAGCAGAATATACACTTTCAGGTGTTTTGAATAATACGAAAGAAAGCAACGGATATTTTATTTATGTTAGTAAAGAGCTTGCCCAAGATTTGGCAAAAGATTCTTTTCAGGTTACAGCATATACGCGGTTGAATACAGACGCCATAAGTTCCACGGCTATTCTTAATTTTGCCGGCAAAGCAATACAAAATACAGGCATTGTCGAGGAACAGGTAATGCTTACAGAGTATTCTGCTGTTATGTCGGGTGTGATAACATCGGGTATTCCGATTCCAGTACCACTACTGGCGGCGTTGACGGCTATTTTGGCGGCAACGATTGTCTATGGTGTTTTTTACACAAAGATTGTAAAAAATGTTCAGATGTTTGGGCAACTGCGGACAGTTGGCATGACAAAAAGACAGATTAAACGGATGGCAAGTAAAGAGGGACGTTTATATGCCTTAGCTGGTATTCCTTTGGGGCTTGTCATTGGTGTACTGATTGGATTTATTGGCTGTCCTGATGGATTCCGGCTAAAAACAACAGTTATTTATGCTGTACTGATTGCCGCAGTAGCCTTTGTAACAGTGAATATTGCCATTTTTAAGCCTGTCCGAGTAGCAATGAATACTTCCCCGGTAGAGGGTGCTAAATACCTTGCGTATGCTGGAAAGGCAAAAAGCAGCTCAAAACTGCATCGGAAACTTACGCCGTTTAATCTGGCGAAAATAAATATACAAAGAAACAAACAAAAAGCAGTTCTGATGCTTTTAATGCTTGGAGTAAGCGGAGCTCTTTTACTGGTTACTTCTACGGTTGCTGGTTCTATTGATCCGGCAAAACAGGCAAGTTTCAAATATTATCCTGCCGGTAACATTCTTATACAAATAAGAAATACAGTTGGCAGCTCTTTCGATAACGAAGCGGAGCCATACGGAAGCGCAAAATTGCAACTGGAAGAAAATCCACTTGAAGATCAGGCATTGATGCAGGAATTAGAAAAGGTAGATGGGATAGAAAAGATTACCGCATTTGACAGCGTTTATATGACAGCTACTTTTTCGGGCGAAAGTGGTTCTATCACGAGCATTTCAGACTTCTTTCCAACCTTAAATCGGGAACAGACAGAAGAAAAGCAGGCGGCGTTATCCTCTGGAACAGCAGATTACGATGATATGGTTGAGAAAAATGGAATATTGGTTGCAGAAGATATAGCACAAGTTGGCGATACTTTGAAGATTGAGGGCAGAGCTTTTGATGGTAGAACCTTTGATGTGGAAGCCGTTGTTGTAGGCACATACAATAGATCTGATTTAATGGAGGATAGCCCGGTTGTTCCTGGAAGCCCCTACTTCATTATGACTTATGACACAGCAAAGAAACTGACAGGGATAACGGAACAGACGGGGATTCTGGCGATTAAAAATTCAGAGGGATGTTTTGATGAAGTTTTGACCGCAGTTCAGAAGATTGCGGATAAAAATGAAAAAATAGAAGTAAATACGATTGAACAAACGATTAAAAATATTCAGCATCGATACAGTGCATCTATAAATGCTCTATATATGACTTCTGCTATTCTGTTCGTCTTTGGAAGTATCAGTCTTATGAATATGCTTATGGTTGATTTTCAGAATAGAAAGCGTGAATTCGGTCTGTTGGAAGCTGTTGGGGTAACGCGAAAACAGTTGAAAGCAATGCTGAATAGGGAGATTGGAATTTACCTCGGAGGTTCATTGGCAATATCTCTTATATGCGGAAGTATTTTTAGTGTAATTGTATGCAGACGATTAGATGCCATCAATCATTGTATTACGTTGAAATTACCGTGGTTTTTCCTGTTGGCACTGATTTGTGTATTATTGGTGATATACCTTGTTTTTTCGATGTATTCCAAAATGGAATTGAAAAAAGCGAGTATTTTATTAGCAATAAAAAGTGAGTAGACTTATTGGATCTTGCTGTATCATAGAACTTCATAAATATTTCCTTAAAAGAGAAAATCTGCCGGACGACGGCAAAAGAAAAAAGCCGTCGTACAGCAGACATATCCGCGCGCCCATTTTGAACCGGCGGCTTTTGAGAAAATCAAGGCCGCCGGTTCTTTTTGCTTATCAAAGCGTTTCATCGTCCGTATGGCGGCCACTAGGAGGATGCCGCCATGCGCCTGATATTCTATCGAACGCCTAGCTTTGAACTGTCAAAAAAAGCCTTGCTCCCGCACAGGGTCAGCAGGGCTTTTACTATGTACTATACAATGTAGCTTTTGCGCATTTCACACTGCCATTATGCCCGGTTGGCCGTTTTCGGTCTGCTGGGCTTTTCTATTGCCGCCTGAAAAGTTGCCTGTTTCAAAAATATTTTTGGAAATTTTCAAAAAAGCGGGCAGAATCGGGTGTTTCGGGTGTCATATTAGCGGAAAGGGAAAAATCCACCCGACATCCCCACGGAAAGGGGGTGAGAAGATGGAAGCTATCCCTCGCAACGATGGCGAACAGTACCGATTCGATGCATTCTGCAAAGCGGTGCTGCGAAATGAGGCCCGGAACTATCACCGAAATAAGAAACGCCTGCTTGACCGTGAAAAGTCATTCAGCGTTCTGTCGATGGAAGAACTGGGGCAGCTCACGAGTGTAGACCATTATCCGTGTGAAGAATTTGTATTTTCGTCCTACGGCTGTGATCTGCACATCGACAATGAGCTTGTTGCCAATGCGTTTGCCGCTCTGCCAAAGCAAGAACAAAGCATTCTGATTCTGTTTTGCGTTCTGGAACTAGGCGATGGCGAGATTGGCGACCTCATGGGAATGTCCCGGAGTGCTGTACAGCGCCACCGGACAAAAACGCTGAACGAGCTGCAAAAAAAGCTAAAGGCGCACTTGCCGGAGGGAGGTTAGGCGTAAATGAACTCCTATGAACACACGAGCAGAGAGTTTTTACCGC
>NZ_QXJA01000032.1:0-3830 GCF_022750605.1 Faecalibacterium sp. BCRC 81149
GGTGGGCGCACCCTGTTTTTTGTTTGTGCTTATTTCTTCAGAATCCGCATTGCGTTCAGAACAGCGATGATCGTGACACCCACATCACCGAACACGGCTTCCCACATACCGGCCATGCCGAGTGCGCCCAGAACAAGGAACACGCTCTTGATGCCAAGAGCAATCACGATGTTCTGCATCACAATCCGTTTCGTAGCCTTTGCAACATCAATGGCTTCTACAAGTTTCGATGGTTCATCTGTCATCAGAACAACATCCGCAGCTTCAATCGCGGCATCCGAGCCAAGACCTCCCATGGCAATGCCGACATCTGCACGGGCAAGGACGGGGGCATCGTTGATGCCATCGCCCACAAAGGCGAGCTTGCTGCCCTGCCGTTTCTGCTTATCCAGCATTTCCAGCTTTTCGACCTTCTGGTCGGGCAAGAGCTGTGCATAATACGCATCCAGACCAAGTTCGTCTGCCACCGACTTGCCGATTCGCTCATCATCGCCGGTGAGCATAACAGTTTTTTCCACGCCGATTTTTTTCAGCTCTGCGATTGCGCGGTTGCTGTCCGGTTTCACCTCATCTGCAATCAGGATACAGCCTACATAGCTGCCATCCGCTGCTACATAGACCTTTGTTCCGGCTGCATCGCAAGCAGAATAGGCAATCTTTTCAGATTCCATCAGCTTACTATTGCCAGCCAGCACCTTCTTTCCCTGCACCATAACACTGATGCCATGTCCAGAGATTTCCTCAAAGCCAGAGAACTGCTTCTGGTCGATCGACTTTCCATAAGCTGCAAGAATCGACTTTGCAATCGGGTGGTTGGAATAACTCTCTGCCTGTGCAGCATACTCCAATACCTGCTCTTTCTGGTATCCGGCTGCCGGAATGATATTTGCGACCTCAAAAACACCTTTTGTCAAGGTGCCGGTCTTATCAAAGACCACCACGCTCACTTTGTTCAGTGCCTCCAGATAGTTGCTGCCCTTTACCAGCACACCGCGCTTGGATGCAGCACCGATACCACCGAAGAAGGTCAGGGGAATGGAAATGACCAATGCACACGGGCAGGAAACGATCAGGAACACAAAACCTCTGCGCAGCCACTCAGACCAGCCGCCACCAAGGACGAGCGGCGGAATGATCGCCAACACAGCCGCCATTCCAACAACGACCGGCGTATAGTATCGTGCAAAGGTCGTGATGAAGTTCTCGGTAGGAGCTTTTCTTGCGGAGGCATTCTCCACAAGGTCAATGATCTTCGACACTGTGGATTCCCCGAAGCTCTTTGTGACTTTCAGCGTCAGCAAACCGCTCTGGTTGATGCAGCCGGACAGGGCTTCATCGCCTTTGCGGATGCTTCTCGGCACAGATTCGCCGGTCAGTGCCTTGGTGTCCAGCATGGATTCGCCATCCACAACGATGCCATCCAGCGGGATTTTTTCACCGGGTTTTACCACGATGATCTCGCCCACCGCAACGCTTTCCGGAGAAACGACCTGCAATACGCCATTCCGCTTAACGGTCGCCGAATCCGGACGGATGTCCATAAGGTCAGAGATGGACTTTCTGGAACGCTTTACCGCCAGCGACTGGAAGAACTCTCCGACCTGATAGAACAGCATAACTGCAACAGCTTCCGGGTATTCCCCGATGGCAAATGCGCCGATCGTGGAAACACTCATCAGGAAATGCTCGTCAAACACCTGTCCTCTGGTGATATTTTTCACTGCCTGCCATACGACATCCCAGCCAAGAATCACATACGCCACAATCAGAAACGCCAGTTCCGCCAGAGTCGGCAGCTTTGCGAATACGGTCAATGCCATACCGATTGCATAGACCACAGCACCCACGGCAAGCCGTATCGTGCGCTTCTTATCCTCATCGTTATAGACCGCCGCTTTTTCATCCTTTTTGACAGGTGCAGTCGCTTCCAGCTGCTTTTCCGACACTTCAACATCCGGCTCATGGCTGTGTACGATCGTGGTAACGGTATCCAGCAAGGAAGCAGCTACCGATGTTCCAGCCTGAACAGTCAGCGTCTGGTTCATCAGATTCACGGTCGAAGAAGTCACGCCATCCAGCTCACCGACTTCTTTCTCGATCTTTGCTGAGCAGTTCGGGCAGTCCAGACCTTTCAGGAGATAGACTTTCGTCACCGCAGGTTCGGTCTTTTCCGACACCTCAACATCCGGTTCATGGCTGTGAACGATCGTTTCGACCTGTTCCGCCAGTGTTGCATCCGCAGACTTTTCTGACTGAACGGTCAGTGTCTGCTGCATTAAATTCACAACCGAGGATTCCACTCCCGGCAATGCTCCGACCTCTTTTTCTATCTTGGCGGAACAATTCGAGCAATCCAGACCTTTCAGGATGAATACTCTTTTCATTTTGACCTCCACTACGTTTTCTTAATTGTTCAATCGCTCAACTTAAAAGACAAAAAGATAATCGCTTGCGCGATCATCCTCTTAAATGCTCAAATCCCTTGTCGATGATCTCCTTTACATGCTCATCCGCCAGCGAATAATACACGATCTGGGCCTCTCTGCGGAATTTGACCAGTCCGGCAAGCCGGAGTGCTTTCAGCTGGTGAGAGATCGCCGATTTGGTGACGCCCAGCAGAACCGCAAGGTCGCATACACACATCTCGCTCTGTTCCAGAGCATGAAGGATCTGCACTCTTGTGCCATCTCCGAACAGCTTGAAAAGCGATGCAAGCTGGATGTAGTCGTCTTTCGGCTGCATTTTGCCTTTTACATCGTTCACGATGTCCTCATGGATCACATCGCAATTACAGGTGTATAAAGAATTTAACATCAGACGTTCTCCTTGTTTTGTAGTTGAACAACCGTTCAATCATATTATATCTGCTTTTCCTCCGTTGTCAAGAGGAAAAGTTAGCATCTGCTTCCTGCGATTTGTCGTCTAACAGACCTTGACAGCCTCCTTATTTCGCATACAATATAGTTGAGCGTTTACTCAACTGCCGTATTTTGCGCAGAAGATTTTTCATTTGAACAACCATGCAATAAATAAAAGAGGTCTGCCTGTGAAAGGAAAATTCATCACTCTGGTTCTGACATTGGGATTTCTTGCCGCGTTTGGCGTATTTATGCACTCGCCGCCCTCTATTCTGGATGGGCTGACCGGTGCGACCCCGAAAGCGAAACGTGCCGCACAGATGGCCGCACCGCTGGAGGGCAACTATCTGTTCTGCATCAACCCTGCGCTGGAACCGTTTTCCGATGCGGATTTCCGGAATGATCTGAAAGCATTTGTTTCCGGTGAGACAGAAGTCCTTTCCGATGCCGGACTGCCGCACATGACGCTTTCGGTCTGCGAAACAGACTATCCCTTGCTTTGCTATGCAACGGCTCTTTGTGAACGCCTGACTGCTGCCGGAGCAGATGTCACGTTGAAGCAGTACAGCGAAACCATGCTGCGTTCCCGTGCAATCAATGGGCGGTATCAACTGCTGCTGGTTTCGGAAAATACGCTTGATGCAACAGCATTGCCGGATGCAGACATCCTTCTGCTCTCCGCAGAAGAAATGGAGGACCCCTCATGCGAAAACTGAACACCATTCTCTCCGTTCTGCTACTTTTCATCTGTCTGCTTCATGGGCTGATGGGCAGTTTTATGTTGCTGGGCATCAGTTCCGGGGCAGGAAAGTTTCTGGCATGGATCGGCGTTGGCATTCTGGCGGCGCACACCGTCCTTGGTCTTTTGCTGACCGCACAGACATTCCGGGCTTCCCGGTCCGGCGGAAAACTCTACGGAAAGCAGAATGCTCTGTTCTGGGCAAGGCGCACCAGTGGGCTTGCTATTTTGCT
>NZ_QXJA01000033.1:0-3436 GCF_022750605.1 Faecalibacterium sp. BCRC 81149
GCGACTACCTATTTTCACGCGCCGTTTCCAGCGAACTATCTTGGGCACGAGTGAGCTTAACTTCTGTGTTCGGAATGGGAACAGGTGGAACCTCACCGTCATCGTCACCGACCAATATGACTGGTTCAGTATAACATTTCTGTTTTACTTTGTCCAGTGTTTCTTGAAGGACGTGCCTTCAAAACTGAATAATCACTGCTCACATTTTGTCATTGACTTGAGAATTCAAGCGAATTGTGGTCAAGCCCTCGATCTATTAGTACACACTTGCTGAATGGATCACTCCACTTACACATCGTGCCTATCAACCTCGTAGTCTACAAGGGATCTTACCTGATTGAATCAGTGGGATATCTTATCTTTGGGTCGGCTTCACGCTTAGATGCTTTCAGCGTTTATCCGATCCGTACGTAGTTGCCCAGCTATGCTCCTGGCGGAACAACTGGTGCGCCAGAGGTACGTCCGTCCCGGTCCTCTCGTACTAGGGACAGCTCCCATCAAATATCCTGCGCCCACGACAGATAGGGACCGAACTGTCTCACGACGTTCTGAACCCAGCTCGCGTACCGCTTTAATTGGCGAACAGCCAAACCCTTGGGACCGAATACAGCCCCAGGATGCGATGAGCCGACATCGAGGTGCCAAACCTCCCCGTCGATGTGGACTCTTGGGGGAGATCAGCCTGTTATCCCCAGGGTAACTTTTATCCGTTGAGCGATGGCATTTCCACTCACATACCACCGGATCACTAACTCCAACTTTCGTTACTGCTCGACCCGTCAGTCTCGCAGTTAGGCTCGCTTCTGCGTTTGCACTCTTTTGCTTGATTTCCGTTCAAGCTGAGCGAACCTTTGAACGCCTCCGTTACTCTTTAGGAGGCGACCGCCCCAGTCAAACTGCCCACCTAACAATGTCCCCCGACTCGATTCAGAGCCGCAGGTTAGAATTCCAATATCGCAAGGATGGTATCCCAACGGCCTCTCCGCCAAAGCCAAAGCCTTGGTTTCCAAGAGTCCCATCTATCCTGTGCATGCAACATCGAAACCCAATATTAGGCTACAGTAAAGCTCCATGGGGTCTTTCCGTCTTGTCGCGGGTAACCGGCATCTTCACCGGTACTACAATTTCGCCGGGCGGGCTGTTGAGACAGTGCCCAAATCATTACGCCTTTCATGCGGGTCAGAACTTACCTGACAAGGAATTTCGCTACCTTAGGACCGTTATAGTTACGGCCGCCGTTCACTGGGGCTTCGATTCAATGCTTGCACATCTCCTCTTAACCTTCCAGCACCGGGCAGGCGTCAGCTCGTATACGTCATCTTTCGATTTAGCACAAACCTGTGTTTTTGGTAAACAGTTGCTTGGGCCGATTCTCTGCGGCTCCATCTCTGGAGCACCCCTTCTCCCGAAGTTACGGGGTCAATTTGCCGAGTTCCTTAACAACCCTTCTCCCGTTGGCCTTAGAATCTTCTTCCTACCTACCTGTGTCGGTTTGCGGTACGGG
Source organism: Faecalibacterium sp. BCRC 81149 (assembly GCF_022750605.1). Taxonomy (NCBI): domain Bacteria; kingdom Bacillati; phylum Bacillota; class Clostridia; order Eubacteriales; family Oscillospiraceae; genus Faecalibacterium; species Faecalibacterium sp. BCRC 81149. The sequence goes on from NZ_QXJA01000033.1 coordinate 1,505, forward strand.
CACCTCAGAAATACACACAGCTTTTCTCGCCATCTTCCATCTCAGACTTCGGTACTAATTTCCCTCGATCTCTACCGGAACCAACACCCGGCTCTGAGACTTCATATGTGTCCCTGTGCTTAACTCTTTTGGTGGTGACGGAATCTCTACCGTCTGTGCATCGGCTACGCCTTCCGGCCTCACCTTAGCTCCCGACTAACCTGGAGCGGACGAACCTTCCTCCAGAAACCTGAGGCTTTCGGCCATGCAGATTCTCACTGCATTCGCGCTACTCATTCCGGCATTCTCACTTCTATACACTCCACAGCCGCTTGCGCTACTGTTTCTCCGCGTATACAACGCTCCCCTACCCAATGTATTACTACATTGCCTAAGCTTCGGTGTCAGGTTTAGCCCCGTTAAATTCTCCGCGCAAAGACGCTCGACCAGTGAGCTATTACGCACTCTTTGAATGAGTGGCTGCTTCTGAGCCAACATCCTGGTTGTCTGCGTATCTTCACATCGTTTTCCACTTAACCTGACTTTGGGACCTTAGCTGTAGATCTGGGCTGTTTCCCTTTTGACAATGACATTTATCTGACACTGTCTGACTCCCAAGCATCAATACTCTGGCATTCTGAGTTTGATAAGCTTCGCTAACCTCTCGGCCGCTAGGCTATTCAGTGCTTTACCTCCAGGTATCTAACTTGAGGCTAGTCCTAAAACTATTTCGGGGAGAACCAGCTATCTCCGGGTTCGATTGGAATTTCTCCGCTACCCACAGTTCATCCGCCGCCTTTTCAACGGAGGTCGGTTCGGTCCTCCATGGAATTTTACTTCCACTTCAACCTGACCATGGGTAGGTCACCCGGTTTCGGGCCCATTATATGCAACTTAACGCCCTTTTCAAACTCGCTTTCGCTTCGGCTCCAGACCTTAAGTCCTTAACCTTGCTGCATACAATCGCTCGCCGGACCGTTCTACAAAAAGTACCCTATCACGCTTTGACGCGCTCTAGGTGCTTGTAGGCACAGGGTTTCAGGTTCTTTTTCACTCCCCTCCCGGGGTGCTTTTCACCTTTCCTTCACAGTACTATACGCTATCGGTCACTGGGTAGTATTTAGGGTTGGAGGGTGGTCCCCCCGTATTCCGACCAGGTTTCACGTGTCTGGCCGTACTCTGGATCCTGCGCAGCTCTCTCCGTTTTCACCTACGTGGTTCTCACACTCTCTGACCGGCCTTCCCATGCCGTTCGGTTAACAGATTGAGTCTTAAAAGCAGTCCGTACCCCGAAAGTATTTCTACTCTCGGTTTGCCCTCTTCCGCGTTCGCTCGCCACTACTTACGGAATCTCGTTTGATGTCTCTTCCTCGCCCTACTTAGATGTTTCAGTTCAGGCGGTTCCCTCAATACACCTATTTTGAATTTCAGTGTATTGTACCTGAGTATGAACCCAGGTGAGTTTCCTCATTCAGAGATCTCCGGATCAATGCTTATTTGCAACTCCCCGAAGCTTATCGCAGCTTATCACGTCTTTCATCGGCTCCCAGTGCCAAGGCATTCGCCCTGCGCCCTTGTTCGCTTGACCATTCAAACTATTCTCTTTCGAGAATGGCTTGTATTTCCTCTTGATTCTCTCTTGCCAACGAAGATTATTGTTACCCTTCCTTTTGAAATTGCAATATTTCTTAAAAGAACTTACTATAATCTTTGTTTCGCAGTTATTATTCAGTTTTCAAGGTACGTCTTTGAGTGTCCTTTTCAGGGCCCTCAAAATCGAACAATATCTACTCTGCTTGTATCTTTCACCTGTTCCAGATGGTTGACCATCTTTGATGTTCTTCCATCTGCCTGACTCCTTAGAAAGGAGGTGATCCAGCCGCAGGTTCTCCTACGGCTACCTTGTTACGACTTCACCCCAATCACCAGTTTTACCTTCGGCGGCGTCCTCCT
>NZ_QXJA01000034.1:0-3413 GCF_022750605.1 Faecalibacterium sp. BCRC 81149
CCATCAGATTTGACTGCAATAGCCGTAATCAGAAACACCGGACTCAGGATAACCAGTGCCACCAGCGAGATCACAATATCCATGGCACGCTTGACAAACAAGAACTCCGGGCTTGCCATATAGCGGCCTACCCGCAGAACCGGCAGATGGAACATGTGCATCGGCTGGGCACCACTCATAATCACATCGCCCACACGAGGGATCACGAACACATTGATACCCTGCCCCACACAGTATTTCAGGATGGTATTGCGCTCGTGACTGTGAACGCCACTGATGAACACGCTCTGCATTCCATCCAGCAGGCTCAGGTCGTTCAGGCACTCTTCAACGTTCAATGTCATCTTGACATCGTATTTTTTCGAGAGACCGTATTCATTGATGAGCTTTTCCAGACCATGCCGGACATCATAGACCACTGCGGTGGGCTGAGGAGGGAAGGTCCGGAAATACCAGCGATGGGCGCATTTTGCCCAGATTGAAGCCATCACGACCTGTCCGACAATCGCCGCAATACCCGGCAGAATATTGCAGAGCCGCCGGGACATCAGGCAGATCACGATATACAGAATGCCGTCTGTCGCCATTGCAGCCAGCACTTGCCCATAAATCAACTCCGAAATTCGCTGCAAAGACATCCAGAATGCATCGTAGATTTTTCCCAGTAGGAAGAACAACACCGCAAACAGACCGATCATGGCCCAGTTGCCCTTCCAACCAAACTTTGCATAGACCTGATACGAATAATACAGCTCCCAACAAAGTGCAAACGGAATTGTGATCATTACCAAATCGATGATTTTTACGATCTTCAACATCACATCATGCTGAAATTTTGACATAATACCCCAATAACTCCTTCAATTGTTTTCTTTGGTTCTCACTCAGCCATCCTGGTGATGCCATGAGTCGAGCTTTTTCCACTGCATTTCAACAGCATCTAATAAAGCCATATACTCCTCCTGCCGCAATCAAGGAGTATCCTCCATTTGAATCATGGAAGATACCTCTTATTCCTCACCTTGTACCAATTCTCGCCTTATTTTATCATGAATTTACCAGCACTTCAATAGAAATACCTTGTATCATTCCAAATTGACGGAGAAAAAAACAACATTCTAATGCGATTTCATCCGATTTTAGACAAGAAATGCAATTTATGGAAATTACGGAAGCGTTTCTTTGCTCACAAGGAGTCAAACAAGGGTCAAGTAAAGGGAGGCATTCAGATGGCAAAACGAGGAGAAAACATCCATAAGCGAAAAGACGGCCGCTGGGAGGGGCGTTATATCAAAGGGCGCACCGCCGAAGGAAAGCCCGTATGGGGGTACCTGTATGGGTATGCGTACAGCGAAGTCCGGGAAGAACTGATCAAGCAGAAAGCTCTGTCCGGATTCTATCAGCTCTCCGGGAAGTCGATGCATTTTTCAGAACTGGCAGCGCTTTGGCTTACGGCTCTCAGGCAGAGTGTCAAAGAATCCACCTATGCCCACTACCGGTACACTCTGCACAAATATTTTCTTCCTGTTTTAGGCAGTCTGCCGGTCTCAAGTGTGACGGATTCTTTGCTGGAACGTCTTTTTCTTCAAATTCTGTCGCCCTCAGACCGGAGCCACAAGCCACTTGGCGCATCCTCGGCACAGGAATGTCTTGGGATGCTGCGGCGAATCTGCAAGTATGCTGCACATCTGCACCTCATGCCGCCCATCGAGATATGCGTCAAACTGCCACACACACAGAAACCAGAACCACAACCCTTGACCCGGACAGAACAGGATTCTCTCCGGGAATTTCTTTTATCAGAACCAACCACCCGTAAAATCGGGATGCTTCTGCAAATGGAACTTGGATTGCGAATCGGGGAGGTCTGCGGCCTGCAGTGGGGGGATTTTGATTTTGATGAAGGCACAGTAATAATCCGGCGCACTGTCTGTCGAATCTGTTGTGGGAATGGTCATACAAAAGTTGTGATCCAGACCCCCAAAACACAGCATTCTAACCGTGAACTTCCGCTTCCGAAGCCGTTGCTGAGAACTCTACGCAAGTTGCACAGGAAATACAGCGATACCACATGGTTTCTCTCCGGGAACGAGGAACGGCCTGTAGAACCACGCTGTTACCGCAAGAGCATCCAATGTTACCTGAATCAGGCTAGGATCCGAAAAATTCACCCACATGTTCTGCGTCATACGTTCGCTACGACCTGCCTGCAGGCTGGATGTGATATCAAGACCTTGAGCGAGCTGTTAGGCCATTCCAATGCAACAATCACGCTACAGCGATATGTCCACTCTGATCTGAACCGTAAGAGACAGGAGCTGGAGCGTATTACACGCTGGCTTCATAAAGGGTCATACAGGAGTCATAGGTTGAAATAAATAACGTAGTTGCAGAGAAAATCAGACTATGTCCTCGACGATTCAAATGGAGGATACTCCTTGATTGCGGCAGGAGGAGTATATGGCTTTATTAGATGCTGTTGAAATGCAGTGGAAAAAGCTCGACTCATGGCAGCACCAGGATGGCTGAGTGAGAACCAAAGAAAACAATTGAAGGAGTTATTGGGGTATTATGTCAAAATTTCAGCATGATGTGATGTTGAAGATCGTAAAAATCATCGATTTGGTAATGATCACAATTCCGTTTGCACTTTGTTGGGAGCTGTATTATTCGTATCAGGTCTATGCAAAGTTTGGTTGGAAGGGCAACTGGGCCATGATCGGTCTGTTTGCGGTGTTGTTCTTCCTACTGGGAAAAGTCTACGATGCATTCTGGATGTCTTTGCAGCGTATTTCGGAGTTGATTTACGGGCAAGTGCTGGCGGCAATGGCGACGGATGGCATTCTGTACATTGTCATCTGCCTGATGGCCCGGCGGCTCTGCAATCTTCTGCCGGGCATCGCAGCGATTGCCGGACAGATCCTGATGGCCTCAATCTGGGCGAAGTTGGCGCATGGATGGTACTTTAATACATTCCAGGCCCAGCCGACTGCAGTCGTTTATGATGTTCGTCATGGATTGGAAAAGCTCATCAATGAGTACGGTCTTTCAAAAAAATACGATGTCAAGATGACCTTGAACGTTGAGGAATGCCTGAACGACCTGAGCCTGCTGGATGGAATGCAGAGCGTGTTCATCAGCGGTGTCCACAGCCATGAACGCAATATCATCCTGAAATACTGTGTGGGACAGGGTATCAATGTGTTCGTGATCCCTCGTGTGGGCGATGTGATTATGAGCGGTGCCCAGCCGATGCATATGTTCCATCTGCCCATGCTGCGTGTGGGCCGTTACATGGCAAGCCCGGAGTTCTTGTTTGTCAAGCGTGCCATGGATATTGTGATCTCGCTGGTGGCACTGGTTATCCTGAGTCCGGTGTTTCTGATTACGGCTATTGCAGTCAAATCTGATGG
>NZ_QXJA01000035.1:0-2661 GCF_022750605.1 Faecalibacterium sp. BCRC 81149
CAGAAAACTTAGCTGTAGATCAGTTCCGTCCGAATCACTTCCTCGACCTGCTCCTGTAGGCTGTTCATGTGCTGTACCCACGCCATCTGATTCTTCTCCTTGTCCGGGGCCGGGTTCTTCGCCAGCAGATCGGCCATCAGTTGCTTCTTCATCGCTGCTGCGGTCTGCTCCAGTTCGGTCAGGGTCGGGTACAGGCTCCCGTTCAGGAGCATCGTGTGGTACAGAACCGGGTGCTGCTGTTTCAGAAAGTTCAGGCGCATCCTGCCGTACTTGCCCAGCGGGTTCTTCGGCTGATGCAGAGTCAGGTTCGGGAGAAGATAATCCCCGGTCTGCGTGTAGTTCAGATTGCTGCTCATATTCATGCTGGCTCCTTTCATTGTTTCGGCGGCGGATGGTCGTTTTGACTGCCCGCTCGACGGTGCGCAGGACTTCGCGGCTGATGTCGCTGACTGCGGCACCGAGTGTGTAGACAGTGTCCGGGGTAGAAAAATCGTAGATGGCCTGAAAACTGTCTTTGTCAAAATAGCCATCCGGCTCAAATCCACAGCGTTCCAGCAGCGTGTAGGTGACGCTAATGGCGGCGGCAGACTTGAACTGCATCTCCACCCCGGCTTCATCATAATCCATCAGCAGCGAACCGTCAACGATGGCGCTGATGTCCTCGCTGTTGTTGTCCCAGTAATCCGCCACCAGTTTCCCGGCAACATCCGCAAGCTGCTGGCTGACACGCTCTCCGCTGATGCCGTAGGTGGCGGCGAGCATTTCTGAAACCGGCTGTTTCAGGTCATCGTTGTACTGCCACAGGTCGGGGTCACGGGAATTACGGCGCACCCCGGTGTCCGACACATCGAAAACGTAGTGCAGGCGCGGGAATCCGCTGGATTCATCCAGCAGGGCGATGCCCTTAGAACCGCGCCGGACATAACGGTTCATCCGGTTGTTCCAGATGTCAAAGTCGGCGCAGGCGGTGGCATCCGGGCGCTGGGCGTAGATCATGAGCTGGTCCGCAAAAGGGTACTTGTACAGCCGGGATGCGGTGGTCAGGTAGTCCGTCCAGCTTTCCCAGTACCGGGTCAAGCCGTTGGCCGTGCGCTGGGCAAGTGCGAGGTATTCTTCGGTTTTGCTTGGCATTTTGGCCTCCTTTTTCAGATTTTAGGGTATAAAAATAGCGGGCAACCGTTTTGGGGTTGCCCGCTGGAAAGTGTATCGAGATAAGATTATTTGTTATTGCCCTTTATGTACTTCATAACGCAGCACCCCATCACGATGACGGGAAGCACGGTTCGTAAACCGAGGTCGCCGACCCGCACATTTACATCAATCACAAGCCCTGCAAACCATGCCGCTAAAGTGAAAACAGTTGCCCATCCGTAATTCATAGAACTGTACTCCTTCATATGTGAATATTCAAAACTCTCTTCTCAGCTTCAGCTTTCATAGCTGCCCGCAAGGAACTTACATTTATTCGACTCGAATGTTTACCGGATTCAGTGTAAGGTTGCCTCCGCCCGCCACCTTATACCATTTGCCTCTTTCGAGTTTGATTCTTTCCGTTACGCCCTGTGTAATATATCCGATTCTGTATTTTTCTCCAGTCTCTACATCGGTAAAGACCACCTCAGTATCACAATCACCGCTCACTTTTACAGTTCCCCAAAGTGGCTGTATTTGTTCTGTCTTTATGGTGCCTTCATCGTTTGAAAGGGTGAAAGTATGGCTTCTCTGGATATTGATATAAATCGCCACCAGAAAAACCGTTGCCAGACATAAAGCAAACCTTCTTGTTTTCATCGAAACACCTCCTGCAAATTCGGTTTTATCGAATCATATCACATAAGCGGACTCTTCAAACTTACAGCTCAGTTTCCACCGCAAGCTGCTCCTGCTTTTCTTTTTCGTCAGCGATTTGGACGTCAATATCTTCGCGCATCTTTTTCAGAAGTGCGAGGACTCGCTTGATTTGACCCTTGGTGTTTTCCACCCTGCTCTGTGCCTGATTGATGTGATCCAGAACTGCCCAGTCTGCAAAGAGACCGTCAAAGAAGAAATCCGCAAATTTCAGAAAGCTGTCCACCGTAACCTGAAGATCTGCGGTGATTTCAACATCGGCAAGTTCAGTTTTGAACCGCCGCAGTTCCACTTGGAGCTGTTCGATTTGTTCCTGTGCATCGTCCAGTTCCTCATACTTAGCAAGATCGGCCATCAAACCGCCGCCCATTACGTCCCATGTACTCCAGCCCTCGGCATTGTCGAGGGTTTCCAGAACTTCGTTGACCGTATGCAGGGCAGTCTTTCCGGCGTTGATGGCCTCTAGCAGCTCCCGCTTTTGGACTTTCAGCGCGGCAATGCGACTTTCACTTTCCGCAACCTGCTGTGCTGCAGGGTGGGCAGAAACTTTGATGCTTTTGATTTTTTCGGAAAGAGCAGCTTGATACTGCCTTTCGCAATCGGACAGCCGTTCCAGTCTATTTTGAATCTGCTCCAAGTCGGCATCAACGGAAGAAAGATCATGGAGAGCCGCATCGTACTTGACACGGGCTGCATAGGCTTCCTGCCGTTCTTTGTCCAGCTTTTCATCCATTTTTCCAATCACTTGATAGAAAAATGCGGCAAGGCTGTGTCCCTCCAGACGGTCCACATCAGCCTGCTCTGCCAGCTTGG
>NZ_QXJA01000036.1:0-2587 GCF_022750605.1 Faecalibacterium sp. BCRC 81149
TCCTAAGCAGGGTTTGGGGCAGGCACGCCCCAACAAGAAGCTGTCCCAAAAGGGCAAGAATTTTCAAGAATTGAAAATTTGTGGCCACGGGACGATTCTTGCTCTCACGAAAACCCATACTTTTTGAAAATCCGCTTTTCGCAGCCAAAGGAGGATGCACCATGAAAAAAGAGATCGAAGCCTTCGTCAACGCAGCCAACGAGCAGGAGTTGGAAGCCGCATGGAATAACCTCTCGGCAGAGGAACAGCGAGTTTTCGAGCAGCTCATGGAGGAAGACTCACCCGAAGATGCACTGGCATTTTTTGCCCAGCTGTATGACGATGCCCCGAAGGAGCAAGCCAGCGAAACCGTGAGCATCTCCGAAAACGAAATCTATTTCAAGCGGCAGCCCTTGACCGAAGAGCAGAAGAAGCACGGCTCCTATGTAGATGAGAACGGCAATCTCCATGTCAAGAACCTGTCTGCATTCTGGATTCCTGAACTGACCACCACGGAGAAAGTCGGTCACACCACCTACACCGTGACCGGCAGCTATGAGGGCAAGGAATCCTTTTTGAAGAAACTGGAGCGCATTGTTGCCAAGAACGCCCAGCAAAAATTTGAAGATGAGGGTGCAGACGAATGACAACTGCGTCCAATTCTGCTATACTTGATCCGGTAACCAATCCTGTACTGACAGTTGCTCCACAGAATAAGGAGGACACAACAATGTCTGGAGCAACGAATAAAATCACCGCACTTTACTGCCGACTGTCGCAAGAGGACGCACGGCTCGGCGAAAGCCTGTCCATTGAGAACCAGAAGGTCATCCTTCTGGAATACGCCAAAAAGAACCACTTCCCGAACCCGGTGTTCTTTGTGGATGATGGCTACTCCGGCACGAACTATGACCGTCCCGGCTTTCAGAGTATGCTGGTCGAGATCGAAGCAGGGCGTGTAGGAATCGTTATCACGAAGGATTTGTCCCGACTGGGGCGCAATTCTGCCTTGACTGGTCTGTACACCAACTTCACCTTTCCCCAGTATGGCGTTCGCTACATCGCCATTAACGACAACTACGACACCATTGACCCGAACAGCGTAAACAACGATTTTGCGGGCATTAAGAACTGGTTCAACGAGTTTTACGCCCGCGATACCAGCCGCAAGATTCGGGCCGTTCAGAAGGCCAAGGGAGAGCGTGGAGTACCGCTGACGGTTAATGTTCCGTACGGCTATGTAAAAGACCCGGAGAACCCGAAGCATTGGCTTGTTGACCCGGAAGCGGCTGCGATTGTGAAGCGCATCTTCTCCATGTGCATGGAGGGACGTGGGCCGACCCAAATTGCGAACCAACTGTGGGCAGATAAAGTTCTGACTCCTACCGCCTACAAGTTGAGCCATGGCCGGAGCACAAACGCACCTGCCCCGGAAGACCCTTATCGCTGGGATAAAAGAGCAGTAAGTTTGATTCTGGAACGCCGGGAGTACACTGGCTGCACAGTCAACTTCAAGACCTATACTAACTCTATCTGGGATAAAAAGAGACATCTGAATCCTGTGGAAAATCAGGCTATCTTCCCGGATACACATGAGCGCATTATTGACGATGATGTGTTTGAAAAGGTTCAGGAGATTCGCAGCCAGCGTCACCGTATGACCCGAACAGGCAAGAGCAGCATTTTCTCCGGTATGGTCTACTGCGCTGACTGCGGTTCCAAGATGCAATATGGTTCGTCCAATAACAGGGACTTCAGTCAAGACTTCTTTGATTGCTCTCTGCACAAGAAGAACGGGAGCAAGTGCAAGGGACATTTCATCCGGGTAAAGGTTCTGGAAGGACGTGTGCTGAGTCATGTTCAGCGGGTGACGGACTACATTCTCCGTCATGAAAACTACTTCCGCAAGGTCATGGAGGAGCAGCTTCGTGTGGAAAGCAGCGAAAAGCTGACCGTCCTGAAGAAGCAGCTTGCCCGGAATGAGAAGCGGATTGTAGACCTCAAACGGCTGTTCATGAAAATCTACGAGGACAACGCCAATGGAAAGCTGAGCGATGACCGCTTCGACATGATGAGCCAGAGCTACGATGCCGAACAGAAGCAGCTGGAAGAGGAATCCCTCTCTATCCAACAGGAAATCGAAGTACAGGAACAGCAAATCGAGAATATTGAAAAATTCGTCCAGAAAGCGCACAAGTACGTTCATATTGAAGAACTCACTCCCTATGCTCTCCGTGAACTGGTGTCGGCTATCTATGTAGATGCCCCGGATAAGTCCAGCGGAAAGCGGGTGCAGCACATCCATATCAAGTACGACGGGCTGGGGTACATCCCTCTGGATGAACTGGAAGCAAAAGAAAAGGCGTGACCGAAGTCACGCCAAATCTTCCCCATTTAGGGAACTTTTGCAAATACTGTTTTATGGGAACTCTGCTCTGGGGAACTCCCTGCCTTACTTATCGTGTGTGGATTTTTGCAGGGTGCGTCCGGGTGGGCGCACCCTGTTTTTTGTTTGTGCTTATTTCTTCAGAATCCGCATTGCGTTCAGAACAGCGATGATCGTGACACCCACATCACCGAACACGGCTTCCCACATACCGGCCATGCC
>NZ_QXJA01000037.1:0-1995 GCF_022750605.1 Faecalibacterium sp. BCRC 81149
CGGAGATGCCGCTCGTTAGGTGCAGCAGCTTGGCCGAAGCATCCGCGCCCGCCGACAGACGGTACGTCTGCCCGCATTTGGCAAACAGGTACACGAACAGCAGATATGGCAGATTCAGCACCAGCAGTTTTTTTAGTTCAGGCTTCATCGTTCCAGCTCCCTTTGCTTGATTTTTTCTTTCGCACGTTTCGGCTGCTGGGCCGCTTTCTGCTTGGCTGCGGTCAGCACCTTGCGGATGGAGGGCCGCTGCTCCTTGGAGAGCGTTTTGGCTGTGAACTCCCGGAACGCCTGTTCCAGATTGTCCGTATCCTTGGCCTTGAAGATCACGATGTAGTGGGGCGGCTGGGTGGTCTTGTCCTTGCGCAAGGTAAAGTCCACGCCGTACTTCTTGGCGCAGGGCTTGAACGCCCCGATGTTCGCCTCCGTGACTTCAATGTTGGTCAGGGCCGCACCATGGGCTTTCAGCTGTTTCAGGCTTTGCTTGCCGTGGTGCAGCTTTGGCCCCTTGGCCCGGTGCTGCAAATACTTTTTCAGGGCGGCTTGCAGCGCTTGGGCGGTGAGCTTGCCCGTTTTCATGGACAGGGCAATGGTTTTCTGGGTGACTTCTTCCTGCAATATGAATCCCTCCTTGTTGCAGAAAATTCAGAGCGGCAGCTAGGGTGGAACCACCAGCCGCCGCAGGTAAAGGGTTCTCATGGATGGGTACTCCTTTCGGTCAGGTGTTGGGCGGGCGGCCCCAATCGGGCTGCGCCATATCGTGCGCCACAAGGGACGCATAGTAGCTGTTGATGGTGCTGGGGGCGTTGAACAGCATGGCCCGCAGGTATTGCTTGATGTTGCGGACTTTGGTGGTGTTGTCCCGCAGGCAGTCCATGACGAACTCGATGTGATGGCTGTCCAGCTTCAAGAATTTCGCCTTGACCAACTCTGCCGGGTAATCGTCCCCGGCCACCCGGATGGACTTGCGGGAAGTGCAGACCGTTTCCAGCAGGATGTCCACGATTTCGTCCAGCTGCTCCCGGTCTATCCGGGGATTCTGGATGAGGGTGTCATACTCAATGTTCTCCAAAATCAGGTCCCGGTAGATTTGATAGGCCGTTTCCTTTCGGCTTCCTGTCCGTTCCGGCGGCGGTGCCGCTGCCTCGTCCTCGTCCAAAGGCAAGGGGTTTGGGGAATGGATAGGAATGGAATCGGTATTTAATCCCTCTTTCTTTTGTTTTTCTGTAATTAGTTTATCTTTATTTAATTGCATTGGATTTTCCAACGTAGGGTTTTCCTGCGTGGGATTCTCCAACGTTGGATTTTCCAATGTAGGTGAAACCGATGCAGGAACGGGCTGCGGCAGCTCGAAAATCACATAGTCTGCACCACGCAGCCGCCCTTTCTCGTCCCGTTCTCTGGAACGCTGGATGTAGCCCGCCTGTTCCAGTTCCCGGATGGCCTGCCGTATCGCGTCGATGCTTTCCCGGTTGATACGGGCCAGCCCTTGCAGGGTGTAGTCCCAATCTTCCGGCAGGGAGAGCATTTGGGAGAGTAAGCCTTTGGCTTTCAGGGACAAGGCCCGGTTCCGCAGGTGGTGGTTTGACATGACCGTGTAGCCGCTGTTCTTTTCTACCCGAAAAACTGCCATTTCACGGATGCCTCCTTTCGTTGCAAACAAAAAAAGCAGCGTCCATTTGCTCCCGGTGATGGGAGAAGTGAACGCTGCGCGTACTTGATAATTTTTAGGTTGTGTGGTATATAAAAGGCAACTATATTTCAAACACGGCTGCCCATCGGGGTGCGATACAAGCAAGTTGCTATCCGATGACCTTGAAAACGAATTGTACTACGATAGTTTTTGAAAAGTTCTGTATCACTACTCGCACCAGTTCCAACAGTGTCGTTTCCAATTCCAATCAGGCAAAGGACATTCATTTTAACCTGTTCGCCCAGCCAAACGGCGGTCGGCTGCTTGCTGTTTTGCTTGTCGGCATTGGTCTGTGGGCAATCCTC
>NZ_QXJA01000038.1:0-1693 GCF_022750605.1 Faecalibacterium sp. BCRC 81149
TCCATCTGCCTGACTCCTTAGAAAGGAGGTGATCCAGCCGCAGGTTCTCCTACGGCTACCTTGTTACGACTTCACCCCAATCACCAGTTTTACCTTCGGCGGCGTCCTCCTTGCGGTTAGACTACCGACTTCGGGTCCCCCCGGCTCTCATGGTGTGACGGGCGGTGTGTACAAGGCCCGGGAACGTATTCACCGTGGCATGCTGATCCACGATTACTAGCAATTCCGACTTCGTGCAGGCGAGTTGCAGCCTGCAGTCCGAACTGGGACGTTGTTTCTGAGTTTTGCTCCACCTCGCGGTCTTGCTTCTCTTTGTTTAACGCCATTGTAGTACGTGTGTAGCCCAAGTCATAAAGGGCATGATGATTTGACGTCATCCCCACCTTCCTCCGTTTTGTCAACGGCAGTCCTGCCAGAGTCCTCTTGCGTAGTAACTGACAGTAAGGGTTGCGCTCGTTGCGGGACTTAACCCAACATCTCACGACACGAGCTGACGACAACCATGCACCACCTGTCTCTGCGTCCCGAAGGAAAATACTGTTTCCAGCATCGTCGCAGGATGTCAAGACTTGGTAAGGTTCTTCGCGTTGCGTCGAATTAAACCACATACTCCACTGCTTGTGCGGGCCCCCGTCAATTCCTTTGAGTTTCAACCTTGCGGTCGTACTCCCCAGGTGGATTACTTATTGTGTTAACTGCGGCACTGAAGGGGTCAATCCTCCAACACCTAGTAATCATCGTTTACGGTGTGGACTACCAGGGTATCTAATCCTGTTTGCTACCCACACTTTCGAGCCTCAGCGTCAGTTGGTGCCCAGTAGGCCGCCTTCGCCACTGGTGTTCCTCCCGATATCTACGCATTCCACCGCTACACCGGGAATTCCGCCTACCTCTGCACTACTCAAGAAAAACAGTTTTGAAAGCAGTTTATGGGTTGAGCCCATAGATTTCACTTCCAACTTGTCTTCCCGCCTGCGCTCCCTTTACACCCAGTAATTCCGGACAACGCTTGTGACCTACGTTTTACCGCGGCTGCTGGCACGTAGTTAGCCGTCACTTCCTTGTTGAGTACCGTCATTATCTTCCTCAACAACAGGAGTTTACAATCCGAAGACCTTCTTCCTCCACGCGGCGTCGCTGCATCAGGGTTTCCCCCATTGTGCAATATTCCCCACTGCTGCCTCCCGTAGGAGTCTGGGCCGTGTCTCAGTCCCAATGTGGCCGTTCAACCTCTCAGTCCGGCTACCGATCGTTGCCTTGGTGGGCCATTACCTCACCAACTAGCTAATCGGACGCGAGGCCATCTCAAAGCGGATTGCTCCTTTTCCCTCTGGTCGATGCCGACCCGTGGGCTTATGCGGTATTAGCAGTCGTTTCCAACTGTTGTCCCCCTCTTTGAGGCAGGTTCCTCACGCGTTACTCACCCGTTCGCCACTCGATTGAGGAAGCAAGCTTCCTCTCTCTCGTTCGACTTGCATGTGTTAGGCGCGCCGCCAGCGTTCGTCCTGAGCCAGGATCAAACTCTTTATAAATGATATTTATCACTTAAAAAGTGTTAAATCGTTTCGCTCAGCACGCAATCGCTTGCGTCCTGTGTGAATTACTTTGTTTGGAATTGTTTAACGTGTTTTTCCAACACGAAAATAGGTTCCGTTACAAGTTTTTCGATATTGTTCAATTTTCAAGGTCCTGT
>NZ_QXJA01000039.1:0-1547 GCF_022750605.1 Faecalibacterium sp. BCRC 81149
GCGGTAAAAACTCTCTGCTCGTGTGTTCATAGGAGTTCATTTACGCCTAACCTCCCTCCGGCAAGTGCGCCTTTAGCTTTTTTTGCAGCTCGTTCAGCGTTTTTGTCCGGTGGCGCTGTACAGCACTTCGGGACATTCCCATGAGGTCGCCAATCTCGCCATCGCCCAGTTCCAGAACGCAAAACAGAATCAGAATGCTTTGTTCTTGCTTTGGCAGAGCGGCAAACGCATTGGCAACAAGTTCATTGTCGATGTGCAGATCACAGCCGTAGGATGAAAATACAAATTCTTCACTTGGATAATGGTCTACACTCGTGAGCTGCCCCAGTTCTTCCAACGAAAGAACGCTGAATGACTTTTCACGGTCAAGCAAGCGTTTCTTATTTCGGTGATAGTTCCGGGCCTCATTTCGCAGTACCGCTTTGCAGAACGCATCGAATCGGTACTGTTCGCCATCGTTGCGAGGGATAGCTTCCATCTTCTCACCCCCTTTCCGTGGGGATGTCGGGTGGATTTTTCCCTTTCCGCTAATATGACACCTGAAACACCCGATTCTGCCTGCTTTTTTGAAAATTTCCAAAAATATTTTTTGAAGCAGGCAGATTTTCAGGTGGCAACAGAAAAGCCCAGCAAACCGAAAACGGCCAACCGGGCATAATGGCAGTATTAAACGCGTAGCAGCTACATTGTATAGTACATAGTAAAAGCCCTGCTGACCCTGTGCGGGAGCAAGGCTTTTTTTGATAGGTCAAGATTGAACGGTCGATAGAATATCAGGCGCATGGCGGCATCCTCCTATGGCCGCCATACAGACGATGAAACGCTCTGATACGCAAAAAGAACCGGCGGCCTTGATTTTCTCAAAAGCCGCCGGTTCAAAATGGGCGCACGGATGTGTCTGCTGTACGACGGCTTTTTTCTTTTGCCGTCGTGCGGCAGCTTGCTAACAGGCTATTTTTCTTTATGAGGATTATTATAAAATCCAAATGTCACAGAAATGTCCGAGCAGAACTAATTTTCGACAGAAAAACAGGCTGAATTGTTACAACGCTCGGACATTTCAAAAAATTTTTTGAGAAATGGCGAAAAAAGCGGGGCAGCACACGCCGCCCCGCCGATCCCATACGGTTATTCCATCGCCCGCATTTGTTCAATCAGGGATTGCTTTTTCTGTCTGCGGATTGTCCATACAGACAAGATCAGTTCCATTCCGAACAATACCAGAATGAACAGTCCCATTTCCAAAACCGGGAATTTGTAAGGCACTACATTTCCGGCAAAAGCTCCTATACTCATTTTTCTGCAAGCAAAGATGGAAGCCGGAAGCCCAACGATCAGCGTCACCAATGTTGCAAAGAGCGCATAGCACAGCCCCTCACAGATGTTCATTTTACATAGCTGTTTTTGTGTTAGGCCGATAGAACGCAGAATACTGTTTTCCTGCTTTCGGGCTATCTGGTTAGAGAGTGTCGTATTGATAAGGTTGATAACGCCAAAGAGAAATACCAACCATGAAAGTATCTCCATACTGCCAAACGCAAAAGAAT
>NZ_QXJA01000040.1:0-1477 GCF_022750605.1 Faecalibacterium sp. BCRC 81149
CCAATGTTGCAAAGAGCGCATAGCACAGCCCCTCACAGATGTTCATTTTACATAGCTGTTTTTGTGTTAGGCCGATGGAACGCAGAATACTGTTTTCCTGCTTTCGGGCTATCTGGTTAGAGAGTGTCGTATTGATAAGGTTGATAACGCCAAAGAGAAATACCAACCATGAAAGTATCTCCATACTGCCAAACGCAAAAGAATTTGTCATTTCTTCATATTCAATCACTGTATTGATTTCATCTAAGGCAATATTACTATGGCTGGCAACAATATTTTTCAATTCAGCTCCCACATAGTCCGTTTTTTTCGGATCGTTTACAATGCTCCATGAATAGTCGAAAGAAGCGATTTCCGGGTGCAGTTCATGGAACAATGCTTCTGGTGCGAAAAAGAGTACTCCATCGAGGGCCAGTTTTCCATGCCCGGAAGGCGTCTTGTTGGGATCAAACAATCCTGATACAGTGACGGAAACAGGCGGTTGCCCCTCTCCAAAATAAAAGTCAACTGTTGAACCAACACCCATATCCTCATTCTGCTTTAGCACATTATAGTCAATTACAATACTACGGGAATCTTTTGGCATCGTTCCTGCTGTCAGAGCCGCTTCAACTGTTGCATAATTCTGGTCGGTCAGCATATCACACATACCACCGCTTTGGTAAATGTCCGTCTTAAGGGTTGCATAGAGAGATTGTCTGCTTGGAATTATATCTGTAACACCATCAATAGATAAGATTTCCTGTTTTAATTCTTCATTCAACGGATTTCCCGCTGCCATAACCTTTTCTTCTGTCATTTCAGAATCCAAATAAATTTTATAGTCGCCGTCCGGGAAAAACCGTCTTGCAAGCGCCTCTGGAGAACGCAGCAAAACAATGGAGGATACCACAAGCAGAATAATTCCGCCCAAACTCAATGAGGCTACAATAGCAACGGTCTTTTTTCGGTCACGCTTAAAATTCGCAATTCCCATTGAAACAGGATTGAGCTTGATATTCTTTTTTCGGCTTCGGATGTCCTTTTGTGCCGGGGTAAAACGGACGGCTTCAATCGGGGAAATCCCTGCCGCAATTTTTATCGGCTTACGGATGGAAACAGATACCATGATCCAACTGCTTATGAGTGTCAAAATAATCGTTGCCACATAGGAAACAGCATTAAATCCCTTGGGAAACAAAAGAAAACCGCCGCATACACCCAGCACTGTACCAATCAAAATCCCGATACTGCCGAGTTTACGCCCCTCCCGCTTTACAATCCGCTTGATTTGCTTTGGCGTTGCACCAATCGTCCGAAGCTGCCCGTAGCTCTTGATTTTGTCATTGATGGAGATACGGAAGATACTCTGGATCACAATATAGCCGCCGATCAGAACAATGGCAATCACGCCAGCCATCAGTGCAAAATCAAAGGATTTAGAAGCATAGGCAAAATACTTGCTGTTCATTTTGGGCATAGGAAGCTGATATTCCTC
>NZ_QXJA01000041.1:0-1449 GCF_022750605.1 Faecalibacterium sp. BCRC 81149
CGGGCTGCATAGGCTTCCTGCCGTTCTTTGTCCAGCTTTTCATCCATTTTTCCAATCACTTGATAGAAAAATGCGGCAAGGCTGTGTCCCTCCAGACGGTCCACATCAGCCTGCTCTGCCAGCTTGGATTTTTCCAGCTTTTTCAGGCAATCAGCAAGCGTATCTCTCTGGGCGGTCAGTTCTTTCTGTTTTGCTTCGCAGCTTTTCTTTTCAGCGACCTGCTGCCAAAGCTCTTTCAACGTAGAATCACTCATATGGAATGTCCTTTCCCGGCATTACGTTTCTTCGTTCAGAAGCTGGTTCAAAAAATGCTGCCGATTATTTACAAATGTTTTGGTGATAACGTAGCTGTCCGTATCTTCATACTGACAAGGATGAATCGTGCCATTGTCGAAGCTAAAAATCTCAGCATCAGGCATTCCGAGGAGAATGGGTGAATGTGATACGATAATGAATTGCGCCCCTTCTTGGGCACACCGATAAATGTTGATCAGTAACGTGAGCTGCCGCTGCGGGGATAAAGCGGCTTCCGGCTCGTCAAAAATATAGACTCCATCTGCACCCATGTAGTCCTGCGCAATGGCGAGGAAACTTTCACCGTGTGATTTTTGGTGATAGCCTTTGGAGGGATGATCGTCATCGGAATAGTCGATTTCCTTGGTGGCTACATTATAGAAACTCTCTGCTCGGAGAAAATACCCGAACTTTGGTCTGCGATACCCCTTGGAAATCGTCATAGCCTCACATAGTTCCGAATGGGAGTTGTATGTGGAAAATGAATAGTTCTTCGTTCCACCCTCTGCGTTGAAGCCGTAAGCAACAGCGATTGCTTCCAGAAGCGTAGATTTTCCACTTCCATTTTCGCCAACAAAGAACGTAATGGGCTTATGGAATGTAAAAGTGTCGATTCCACTGATGGCAGGAATCTGACGAACATAATTGTATGGGCGAACTCTGTTCCAGTCGATGGTCAGCCCTTGGATAAACAAATCGTTCATACAGCACTCCATACTATATAATGTAAGAAACACTTAGCTCCGCTCAAACCCAAGATAGCGGGTGCCCTGAAAACTCAGCTTTCCGATGTCGCCCTGCACGAGCAGACCATAATCGCTTCCGTCCACTTCAAATTCCATCCGGTCGCCGCTCTCCACCTGAAAAGTCACATAGTACGATGTAAATGTGCTAGTGTCGTATCCGTGCGCACCGGACATATCTCCGGCATTGGCACTGCTGGAATGCGAAACATCGGTGCGCTTTGCTACCACTGTTGCCGGAACGGTAAGCCGCGGCGAGTGGTTGTTTTTGTTCCATGTGCGGAGATTTGAAATTAGAGCAAAGAAAAACATTCCAATAAAAAGCAGGAACAGGATTGGGAAAATGAAGCTGAATATAGCGTCAAACCATCCAAAAAACATTTTACTCCTCCAAAATTTCTTCCAGCAGGTC
>NZ_QXJA01000042.1:0-922 GCF_022750605.1 Faecalibacterium sp. BCRC 81149
TGCTACTTTTCATCTGTCTGCTTCATGGGCTGATGGGCAGTTTTATGTTGCTGGGCATCAGTTCCGGGGCAGGAAAGTTTCTGGCATGGATCGGCGTTGGCATTCTGGCGGCGCACACCGTCCTTGGGCTTTTGCTGACCGCACAGACATTCCGGGCTTCCCGGTCCGGCGGAAAACTCTACGGAAAGCAGAATGCTCTGTTCTGGGCAAGGCGCACCAGTGGGCTTGCTATTTTGCTCATGCTCTTTTTCCATATTGGCGTGTTCGGCAGAGTGCAGGACGGCGTATACATTCTGTTTCCGTTCACAACGGTCCGGCTGCTGACGCAGCTTTTACTGGTTGCTTCGGTATTTGTGCATCTTCTGCTCAATCTCCGACCCCTTCTGGTATCGCTGGGCATCGTCCGGGATAAGGAGCAGCGCGGCGACCTCTATCTGATTCTTTCTATACTGGTGCTGTTTGCTGCCGGTTCGATCATTCTATATTATATCGGGTGGAACAATGTATGAAACACACTTTGGTGATCGTGGGTGCAGGGCTGGCAGGGCTTTCCGCTGCTTTGACTGCTGTGAAAAACGGCTGGACGGTAAAGCTGGTGTCCTCCCTTGCCTCCGAGCGGGCGCAGTCTGTTATGGCAGAGGGCGGAATCAATGCAGCCTTGAATACCAAGGGAGAGGAGGATAGCCCGGAGCAGCATTATACAGATACCCTGACCGCTGCCTGCGGACTTGCTGACCCGAATGCAGTCTGGGGGATGACGCAGGCTGCGTCCGAACTGGTGCGCAGCCTGCACCATCTGGGAGTACAGTTCAACGTGACAGATGACGATGAACTCGACCTGCGGAATTTTGGCGGACAGAAGAAAAAGCGGACGGCCTTTGCACAAAGCGATACGGGAAAGCAACTGATGACCGCTCTGATC
>NZ_QXJA01000043.1:0-825 GCF_022750605.1 Faecalibacterium sp. BCRC 81149
TCTGGGAGTACAGTTCAACGTGACAGATGACGATGAACTCGACCTGCGGAATTTTGGCGGACAGAAGAAAAAGCGGACGGCCTTTGCACAAAGCGATACGGGAAAGCAACTGATGACCGCTCTGATCGATGCTGTGCGCCGGGAAGAAAGCGCAGGAACGGTCGAACGCTTTCCTCACCATAAGTTCCGCACCCTGCTGTTTTCCGGGAACATCTGCGGCGGCTGCACAGTGCAGGACACCTATACCGGCGAACTGCTGCGGTTTGTATGCGATGCCGTCCTGATTGCCACAGGCGGGCCGCATGGCTTATTCGGTGATACGACCGGCTCTCTTGCCAATACCGGAGAAGTCACCGCAGAACTGTTCCGTCTGGGTGTTCCGATGGCAAATCTTGAAATGATCCAGTACCACCCCACCACGGTCGAACAGGGCGGAAAACGGATGCTTCTGAGTGAGGCAGCCCGTGGTGAGGGCGGGCGGCTGCTTGCATTGCGGAACGGGAAGCCGTGGTATTTCATGGAAGAAAAATATCCAGAACTCGGCAACCTGATGCCGCGTGACATCACCGCGCGGGAAGTCTGGACGGTCAGCCGTGATTATGAGGTGTTCCTCGACATGACAGAACTCCCCAAGGAAGTCATGGAACATAAACTTGCCGGACTGGTGGATGATTGTCAGACCTATCTGCACAAAGATATTCGCAAAGAACCCATTCCAATTTTGCCGGGTATCCATTACTTTATGGGCGGCATTCAGGTGGACGAGCGGCACCGCACTTCGATGCGGAATCTGTACGCTGCCGGTGAATGCTGCGCTCAGTACCA
>NZ_QXJA01000044.1:0-675 GCF_022750605.1 Faecalibacterium sp. BCRC 81149
CGGTAGTCTAACCGCAAGGAGGACGCCGCCGAAGGTAAAACTGGTGATTGGGGTGAAGTCGTAACAAGGTAGCCGTAGGAGAACCTGCGGCTGGATCACCTCCTTTCTAAGGAGTCAGGCAGATGGAAGAACATCGAAGATGGTCGGCCATCTGGAACAGGTGACAGATACAAGCAGAGTAGATATTGTTCGATTTTGAGGGCCCTGAAAAGGGGTTACTCAAAACCTTATGTGGGGGTTTAGCTCAGCTGGGAGAGCACCTGCTTTGCAAGCAGGGGGTCAAGGGTTCGATTCCCTTAATCTCCACCACATGGGCCAATAGCTCAGCTGGCTAGAGCACACGACTGATAATCGTGAGGTCGATGGTTCGAGTCCATTTTGGCCCACCATGTGATGAAAATCAGAGCTTCGGGAGACCGGGCTTTGAGGGACATCACCAAGACGTACCTTGAAAACTGAATAATAACTGCGAAACAAAGATTATAGTAAGTTCTTTTAAGAAATATTGCAATTTCAAAAGGAAGGGTAACAATAATCTTCGTTGGCAAAAGAGAGAATCAAGAGGATACCAAATGTTCTGAAAGAACGTTTGAAAGGTCAAGCGAACAAGGGCGCAGGGCGAATGCCTTGGCACTGGGAGCCGATGAAAGACGTGATAAGCTGCGATAAGCTTCG
>NZ_QXJA01000045.1:0-669 GCF_022750605.1 Faecalibacterium sp. BCRC 81149
TATGGGTTTTCGTGAGAGCAAGAATCGTCCCGTGGCCACAAATTTTCAATTCTTGAAAATTCTTGCCCTTTTGGGACAGCTTCTTGTTGGGGCGTGCCTGCCCCAAACCCTGCTTAGGAGTGAGTGCGATATACTAGGAATTTATTTATTGCTTGCATCGGTTTTGTCGTTTCCCTTTTTCTTACGAGACAAACCTAAACAAAGATGCGTCGAGCCAAGGCAAAGAAATGATGAACCAAGACACAACCATACAACAGCCATAGAATTATCATTTCCACTTATGAAGCTAATAAGTGAAGCCATATATAACAGAGCAGAAGCTGCATAGAATAAGATAGATTTCTTGGTTTCTTTTTTCATAAATAATCGCCTCCACAAATCGATTTGTTGAGTCAATTATACCACGTTCTTTATCGAAATTACACCCTCTACATGGGAGAACTTGGCCGATTTACTGCGTACGTGCGTACCCATCTTCCGTATACACGTATGCGGCGATTTGCCCGAAACGCACTCTATACAGCCGTTCCCCCTCGGAGAGCCCACTACACTTTGCAGACCACAGGGATGAAAGTGTCATAGTGGGTTATTACACTTCCGCAGAAGTGCCTTCTCCTCGCCGCAGACAGCCGGGTGTGCCTTTTGTGAGAGCTTTCTGTGCGGCGAATC
>NZ_QXJA01000046.1:0-527 GCF_022750605.1 Faecalibacterium sp. BCRC 81149
ATCAAGCTGGGATGGGCGATGTACATCAGATCCATCTGCAGTTTATCGTAAGGAGTCGTATTGTACTTGCCGTACACCTGCGCGTAACCGGTCAAGCCAGCCTTTGCCTGAAGCCGCAGTGCAAACTCCGGCATCTCCTCGCAGTACTGGGCTGCGATTTCAGGCCGCTCCGGGCGGGGGCCGACGATGGACAAGTCACCCTTGAGGATATTCAGAAGCTGGGGAAGTTCATCCAAACGGCAGGCACGAATAATATGGCCGACCTTCGTGATACGGTCGTCCTTATCGCCGGTGGAAAGGCGGGCCACGCCGTCTTTTTCTGCATCCACCCGCATGGAACGGAACTTGAGGATCTCGAACTGCTTGCCGTCTTCGGTCAGGCGCACCTGCTTGTAAAATGCAGGACCACCATCAGATTTGACTGCAATAGCCGTAATCAGAAACACCGGACTCAGGATAACCAGTGCCACCAGCGAGATCACAATATCCATGGCACGCTTGACAAACAAGAACTCCGGGCTTGCCAT
>NZ_QXJA01000047.1:0-514 GCF_022750605.1 Faecalibacterium sp. BCRC 81149
GTTTGATTTTCTTTATGGAAAAATTGCTTGATTTCCCAAACTACCACCTTTCCACGGGTATTCCACTCCTGAAACCAATGTTTTACTGTTTTACGATTGCTATACTGGGGACACCAACTTTCTGTATAGAGTACATCTTCCGCAAAAATATCATCAATGCCCATATCTTTCTGATAAAGCCACATATCAAACCACAGTCGGATTATTTTTTCTCGTTCATTCATAATAGAAACACCTCGCTTGTTTACTTTCATTTTGTAGGCAGCATAATGGAAAATTCCGAACCCTTGCCCGGCTCCGAAACCACTTTGACATAGCCGCCCTGCCGCATTACAATCTCGCGGGCCAGATACAGGCCAATGCCCACGCCCTGCTGTTCGTGTACTTCTTCCTCACGATAGAAGCGCCGGAAGATGGCAGCCTGATTGCTTTCGGAAATGCCCTTGCCGGTGTCGGTCACTTTGATCTCCACATACATTTCCCACAGCACCACCGACACAGCGATTTTCCCGCC